>DATADL010000041.1:0-5809 GCA_036258555.1 Actinomycetota bacterium
GTGTCGTGCTGACGAATGCGCAGGAGACGACTGCACCCCGTCGAATCACCCAGCACCGAACAGCTAGCGCGGACGAAGACCGCCCGTTCCGAAAGGGAGAACCGATGAGAAGGTTGACGATGAAAGTCCTGGCAACCGCAGCCGTCGCCGGCCTGATCACGATGGCCGCCTCCGGCGCTGCGGGTGCGAACACGAACCCGAACGCAGGCGTGCAGCCCGCTCCCCTCACGGGTGAGGGCGAGGGCCTGAAGCTCATCAAGAACATCCCCACCGCGAGTGGGACCGACATGGAGTTCGCGACGATCAAGGGCCACGAATACGGCTTCGTCGCCGCGCGTACCGACGCCAACCACCCCAACGGCGGCCTCTACGTGATCAACGTCGACAAGCCCGAGAAGGCGAAGGTCGTCGGGTACCTCCCCTGCAACATGTCGCAGATGGACATCCAGATCAGCCACGACAAGAAGACGGTCATGATGGCCGCCGACGGTGCCGGCGGTCCGGACTCGTGCCTCATGGTCGGCCAGCTCGGCTTCATGACGGTCGACATCACGAACCCCAAGAAGCCGAAGGCGATCGGCGTCGCCGCCATCCCCCGTGGCTCGCACAACATCACGGCGCACCCCAAGAAGCCGTACGTCTACAACTCGGACTCGGACGTCGGTAACCCCCGCGGCGAGATCCAGATCTGGTCGATCAAGAACCCCGCGAAGCCCGAGCTCGTCAACACGGTCCAGGCGCTCGGCCACAGCCCGCACGACATCTCCTTCAACTCGAAGGGCACGCAGGCCGTCACCGCCGGCGTCGACAACATCGAGCTGTACGACACGAGCGACCCCGAGAACCCGAGCATCCAGGCCACGTTCCAGTGCCCCGGCTGCTCGATCACGCACGACGCCAAGTTCACGCCGGACGACGCGGGTCTCGTCATCGGTGACGAGGGCGGCGGCGGCGGCACGTACCCGTGCCCCGGCGGTGCGCTGTACTTCTACGAGCTGCAGCAGGGCATCGTCCCGGTCCTGACCGGCATCTACGAGCCCAACGAGCTGGTCGTCGCCCGTGACGGTCAGACCACCCCCGGCCCCTGCACGAGCCACGTGTTCGACTTCGACCAGGACGGGTCGCACGTCTCGATCTCCTGGTACACGGCCGGCACCCGCTACCTCGACATCACGAACCCCGTCGGCGTCACCTTCGGCGCCCAGGGCACCGGCGTGGTCGAGGCCGGCTGGTTCATCCCGGACGGCGCCAACTCGTGGTCGTCGAAGATCCACAAGGGCCCGTACGTCTACTCGAACGACATCAACCGAGGCTTCGACATCTACAAGATCGTCGGCGAGTAAGAGCCTCACCGAAGCATCGCCTCGGCGATGCTCCAAGGACAAGACGACTCCTCGAGAGCCCCGGGTCCGCCCGGGGCTCTTGCGCGTCCCGGAGTGGCCACGACCCTTCACGACGGCGGCGGCAGGAAGGGAGGGCGTGCCGTCGAACAACCTCTGCATGAAGAAGACACGTGTAACGACCGCTGCAGCCGCCGCTCTCGCGGCGCTCCTCGTCCTGTCCGTCCAGGCCGGCGCCCGCACGCGCTCGTCTGCTCCCCTCGAGGGTGAGGGCGAGGGCCTGAAGCTCGTCGCCAACCTCAACACGGGCAGCGGCACCGACATGGAGTTCACGACGATCAAGGGCCACGAGTACGGCTTCGTCGCGTCGCGCACTGTCGCGGAGGGCGTCGCCGGCGGCGTCAACGTGATCAACGTCGACAACCCCGCGAAGCCGAAGCTCGTCGCGAAGCTCCCCTGCAACCTCAACCAGGGCGACATCCAGATCAGCCACGACAACAAGACCGTGATCCAGGCCGCGGACGCGGCCGGGGGGCCCGACTCCTGCCTGATGGTGGGGCGCGCGGGCTTCATGACGATCGACGTGTCGAACCCGCTGAAGCCGAAGGCGATCGGCGTCGCGGAGATCCCCCGCGGGTCGCACAACACCACCGCCCACCCGACGAAGCCGTACGTCTACAACTCGGACTCGGACGGGGGCGCGTCGCGCGGCGAGGTCCAGATCTGGTCGATCAAGAACCCGGCGAAGCCCGAGCTGGTGAACACGCTCCAGAACCTGCCGCACTCGCCGCACGACCTCTCGTTCAACAAGGACGGGACGCGGATGATCACGGCGGCTCGGACGGCGGTGCAGTACTACGACACCACGGACCCCGAGAACCCCGTGCTGATCTCGGCGACGCCGTGCCCCGGCTGCCAGCTGGCGCACGACGCGAAGATCACGCCCGACGGCAAGTGGGCCATCATCGGTGACGAGGCCAACGGCGGCGGCACCTACCCCTGCCCCGGGGGCGCGCTCTACTTCTTCGAGATCACGAACGAGACCGCTCTCGTGCTCCGCGGCATCTACGAGCCCAACGAGGTCGTCTTCGCCACAGAGGGCCAGACGGCGCCCGGGTCGTGCACCAGCCACGTGTTCGACATCTCGCCCGACTCGAAGAAGCTCGCCATCTCTTGGTTCTCGGCCGGGACCCGCTACCTCGACATCAGCAACCCCGCGGGAGCGACGTTCGGCGCCAACACGAGCCCTGCCGGCGGCGTGACCGAGCTCGGGTGGTTCATCCCGACGGGGTCGAGCAGCTGGTCGTCGAAGTTCCACAAGGGCCCGTACATCTACTCGAACGACATCAACCGCGGGTTCGACGTCTACAAGATCACGGCCAAATAGCTCTAGCGGGATCGCTGGCGATCCCGCCCTATGCGGATTCCTCGTGGGGCGCTGTTCGTCGCCTCCGGCGACGGGTGGGGCGCCCCCCGGGATCCTCATTCCGGCCATACCTCGACGCAGGCTCGCATGGGCCTGCGTCGTACCCTTTCCAGTGATGAGAACGCGGGCTGTGGTGGCCTGTCTGGCCTTGCTGACGACGCTCGCACCCTTCGCCCACGCGGCCGCCGCGCAGGGGTGCGAGGGCGTCGCCGCGTCCCGGTTCTACGACATGATCCAGGCGCCTCAGTGGACGGCCGGCGAGGGGCCGATCACCGCCTACGCCGTCGACCCCGGCAACCCGGAGAGGTTGCTCGCGACGAACGGGGCCTCGGTCATGGAGACGACCGACGGGGGGTGCTCGTGGGAGCAGGTCTTCGCCGTCGGGCTCCTCCCGTCGCTGGACGTCCCGGTGTCGTCGGTCAACGCCGTGGTCGAGCTGATCACGATCCCGCAGCGCAACAGCGACCTCGTATACCTCGTCGTGGAGGAGAAGGTGGGCCCGGTTGCCAGCAGGCCCCACGTGATCCTGAGCCGCGACGGGGGGCGGACGTGGAGGGCGTCCGACCAGGGGCTGCCGCCGCTGTCGGGCCAGGCCGTGGCCCTCGAGGCCGCGCCGAGCGCGCCCGGCGTCGCGTACCTGATACTCCGCGAGGCTGGGTCGGGGACGGATTCGCTGTACGCGACCGCGGACGGCGGCCAGACCTGGCAGCAACGGTCGTCCGGCGACACCTCGTCCTCGGGGATGGCGGTGGACCCGCTCGACGAGGAGAACGTGTGGTTCTTCGGCATCGCCGGGCTCTTCCATTCCACGGACGGCGGCCGCTCGCGGGCGCTCGAGAACCGGCTGGCGCCGCCGATCCCGCACTTCGACGTCCACCACGTCCCCGGCAAGCTGCCCCGGCTGATGGCGTACCAGGGCGAGACGCAGGACTTCATGCGCAGCGACGACGGCGGGAAGACCTGGTACCCGGAGGGGACGCCCCTGGGCGCGGCCATCTCGCTGACCCACGCCCCGGCGACCGGCGACATGATGATGTCCGTCCACAACGCGGTCTTCCGCTTCGTCGAGCCGAGCTACTGGATCGACGTCACGCCCGCGGGGGTCGAGGAGATCGACCTCGGCGACCTCCAGGCCGACGCGACGCCCGACCCCTCGATCTTCGGGAACGCCGGCGGCTACATCGCGCGGTACACGGGGTTGGGCTTCCAGGTCGAGCTCCCCGACGTCGACGTCGACCCGCTCCCGCCGATCGACACCACGGGGGCGAACCTCACACCGCCGAAGAAGAAGCTCGAGATGCCGCCGGGGTCGACTCGGAACGTGCCCTACCGGCTCACGCTCCCCGAGCACCCGACCGGCCTCGACGTGTTCTTCCTCGTCGACGTCTCCGACAGTATGGAGCCGACGATCGCGGGCCTCCGCGACGGCATGAACGAGATCGTCGAGGAGTTCGCGAAGTCGAAGATCGACGTCGAGTTCGGCGTCGGCAGCTACAAGGACTACCCGATCCCCGGCTACGGCGACGCGATCGCCGGCGACTACCCCTACCGGCTCGACCGCGCGATCGGTCCCGCCGACGCGTCGTTCACGGCGGCCCTCGAGACGCTGCGGTCCAGCGGCGGCGGCGACCTCCCGGAGTCGCAGCTCACCGGCGTCTACCAGGCGGCGACCGGCGCCGGCGACCCCGGCTTCGTCGAGCCGGGGCAGGGGGCCGGCTTCCGCACCGACGCGCTGCCGGTCATCGTCCACATGACCGACGCGGCGTTCAACAACTCGCCCGGTCACCCTTCGCCGCCCATGGAGGACGTCGCGGACGTCCTCCGCAACAAGGGCATCTACCACATCGGTCTCGGAGTCTGGGGGAAACAGGGGAACATCCCGGCGGTCAGGGACCTCACGACGCTCAGCGACCTCAGCGGGTCGCACGCGCCGACGCCGATCGACTGCCACGGCGACGGCGCCCCCGACATCCCCGCGGGCGCCCCCATCGTGTGCGACATCCGCGAGGAGGCGCGCGCCGGCGTCCTCAACCTCGCACCCGCGATCATCGCGACGGTGAAGGCCGTGAGCCGCGAGGTGCCCGTCGAGCTCGAGGCCAGCGGGGGCGGGAGGATCCTCGGCTCGGTCAGCCCCGAGCTCTACCCGAGCATCGACACGATCTCTTCGGCCTCGCTCGACTTCGACGTGACGTTCAACTGCCCGAAGCTTCGCCGGCGGACCACCGAGCAGGTGACGCTGCAGGCGAAGGTGCTCGACGTTCCCGTCGCCTCGGCGGTCGTCGACGTCGTGTGCAGGGCCGCGCCGGCCGCGGTCCTCGCGCCGAAGCCGAAGGAGGAGAAGCCGCCCCCGCCGATCGTCCCGCCGCCCCCGGTGCCCGCCCCCGCCGTCGTCCTCGTCCCGCCGGCCCCGCCCGCCCCGATCCCGGAGCCCGTTCCCGGAACGCAGCCGAACGCGCAGGCGCAGGGGGCCATGGCCGAGCAGGAGCAGGAGCAGACGCAGCTCGCGTTCGTGCACGCCGCGGCGTGGAGGGCGGAGCTGGCCGAGGAGCTCGGCGAGGAGCTGGCCCTGTCGGACCACACTCAGCGGCCGCGGAGGGGCGTCCCCCCGGCCGCCGTCTACGCGACGGCGTCTCTGATGGCACTGGCGTACGCGTTCCTGTCGGTGTCGAGGAACCGGGCCCAGACGGCCCTGGCACGCGTCCGCCGCTACTAGGCGCCCGGCCCCGGCGTTTTCACGTCCATCCGTCCCCGAAAGCGGGACGAAACGATGTCGGAAGCGCGAAGCGCGAGTGGCGGCGGTGGCCGCGCCCGGCACCCGCTTTAGCTACTGGAAATTTCTGCCGATAGCTCTTCCTAACTAGTCACTCCCTCCGGTCCCCCCGCCGGAGGGCGCATGAAAGGCAGGGCTTCCCGTGAAGCTGATCCAAGCCGACCCCGCCGTCCCGTCCCTCGGCAGCCTGAGGACGCCCTCGCCCACGCAACGCCTCCACCAGACGCTCCAGTCGCTGGTCAAGACCGTCAACGACTACGACACCTACACCGG
>DATADL010000042.1:0-4781 GCA_036258555.1 Actinomycetota bacterium
CTGGCCCGGCCTCCCGAAGAATCCGGCCCCGCCGGTGTTCTGCGGGTACGTCATCTCGACGGTCTCGGCGGCCCGGCCGGGGCCGAACTCGCCCTGCATGATGGCCCCCTCGGCGGGCGACTCGTCGTCGTCCTGGTTCACGTCGACGTCCTGGTCGTCGCGAGCGACCTCGGTGGTCCCCGAGAACAGGATCGCGCGGACGACGGCGTCACCCTCCGTGAGGGCGTCCGGTATCGCCGAGTAGAGGTCGAACACGCCGCCGCCGCGGTTCGTCGCCGGGCCCAGGCTCAGCTGGTTGGCGCCCTGGATGATGAAGAACTCGACCGTCGCGTTGTTCGGCGTGTTCCTGGTCCACGCGTTGAAGTGGTACTTGTCGTCGTCCGGGTCGTCGCCCTGGCCGTCGTTCGAGAAGTCGTTGTCTTTGTCGGAGATGACCGGACGCTGGTTCTCGTTGTAGTCGGACGGGTTCACGAGCTGGATCGCGGGCGCCGTCCCGGTGGGGCTCGGCGACTGCTGGGACTGAGCCAAGCCCAGGCCCCCGCTCATCACGACCGTCGGCACCGTCAGCGTCGCGATCAGAAGGAGCGTGATCGCTAGAGCCGTGCGTCCTTCTTTGACTCTGGTCTCCAAATTGGCCCCCTCCGGCACCGTCTCGGATCGCCCTGCTCTATTCGGGAGAACCGGCCGAGCCTACCTCTAAGGAGCAAAACGACCGCGCCGGCCCGGGGTTGCCCCTCACGGGCAGCGGGCGCCCGCGCACGACCGATCGGCCCGCAGCCGGCGCGAGAGCGCGCGGACGTCGGGGTCGTTGCCCCTCCTCGCGTCCCCGAGGAGGTTCGCCCGCTGCCACGGGTCGGCCGCGAGGTCGTAGTACTGCCGCGCCACCACCCGCCCCGCGTCGCCGTAGTACTCGACGTACTGGTAGTCGTCCGTACGCAGCGACGCCATCGTCGGCACGTAGGTCTCCTCGTCCCCCCATTGCTCGATCAGGAGCCGGTCGCGGACCTGGTCTCCGAGCAAGGACGTTCCGTCGAAGCCCGGGGGCATCGCGACGCCGGCGGCGTCGAGCAGCGTAGGCGCGAGGTCGAGGTTGGCCGCGAGCCGGTCGTCGACGGACCCGGGCTCCATCTGCCCCGGCCACCTCATCATCAGCGGGATCTGGATCGACTGCGTGTAGGCGTGCCGCTTGCCGACGATGCCGTGCTCGCCCCACAGGAAGCCGTTGTCGGACATGAAGATCGCGAGCGTGTCGTCGTCCTCGTCCAGGTCCCGGAGGAGCTCGAAGACCTGGGCCACCTGGTCGTCGACCGAGTAGAGCGTGCGGAGCTGCTTGCGCCTCAGGCGGCGAGCGTGGTCGGTCGAGCTCTGCGATCGTGCGACGAACGCCGGCTCGTCGGAGACGTCCCGGTCGCGCGTCGCCGGGTTGCCCTCCCATCCCTTCGTCTTGGCGCCCTTGTAGCGGTGCTCCGCCGCGTAGGGCGAGTGCGGCGCGTTCGGGCCCAGCCACAGGTACCAGGGAGCTTCGTCGTCCTCCTCGAACGAGCGCAGGAAGCGCTCGGCGAACCCCGTCATCAGCGACGTGGTGTAGCCCTCCGGCCGCCGGATTCTCCCGTTCAGGTTCCAGCTCGAGTGCCGGTAGATCCCGCGCAGCCAGACCGCGTACCGATCGAAGAAGCGCGGGTTGACCCGGGGATCCCAGCGGTTGAGGTACTTGCCGACGACCGCCGTGCGGTAGCCGGCGTCCTGGAGGTATCGCTGGACGGTCGCGCGGGCGTCGAGGTCCATGCCGTCGTCGTTCGTGTGGACGCCGTGGTTGTGCGCATAGCGCCCGCTGACGATCGACGCCCTCGAGGGACAGCACAGCGGGGTCGTGGCGAAGGCGTTCGTGTACGTGCGGCCCCCGCGGCCGAACAGCCTCCGGACCGTGGGGAGCGCCTGCATGCTTGCGGTCGCGCGCTGGTCGTCGGTGATGACCAGAAGGATGTTGGGGGGCTTCTCTGGGACCGCGGGCGCCGCGGGGGCGGGGCCGCCGTCGCACGACGCCGCGACCACCGCCACGGCGAGCAGCGCCGCGAGACCGGCGATCTTCCGCAATCCGGGCATGCCGGCCATTATCCGGTGGTCAGCCCGTAGGGGAACGCCCCCGACGGCGGAAAGCCCGGAGGGGAGCCGCCCCGGCCACCCCCTCCGGGACGATCACGCGACGTCGGTCGGGATCCCTAGGAGCGATGGCGGTGGGTCTTCGCGCGCGACGCCCTGCGGCAGGTCGTGAACTCGCCGCTGGGCGGCATCGTCTCGTAGCGAAGGGCGCTCGCCCGGTAGCGACCGGGGGTGTCTGCCACGACGGCCAGGTACCAGCCGGACCCGCCGGTGGAGACCGTCGCCACGTGGACCCAGCCCCCGCGCGACCGGCGGACGATCCTGACGGGGACGCCCTCGACGCACTCCGCGGGCCCGGCCCCCTCGAGCTTCACGCGCCCGAACGCCAGCAGCCGCCCTCGCTTCCACTCGCTGAACGCGAGCGTGACCTTCCGGTTGTAGCGGACGTCCACGGGACCGTCCTCGCTGTCGTCGAACTCGCCGGCACAGGAGGGGTCGTCCGCGTCGACGTAGCCGTCCTGGTCGTTGTCTTGCCGGTCGGAGCATTCCGGAGGCGGCGGGGGCACGTGCCAGTCGACCGACAGCGGCCCGGCGATGCAGTTGCCCGGGCCGGGGACGCCGTCCGCGTCGGACGGCTGCTCGCAGGCGTCGTCGTCCGTGGCGGGGCCGCGGAACCCACCCGGGGTCCCGGGCGGGCTGATCTCGGCCCATACGAGCGAGCGGCCGACGACGTCGGACGTGACTACGGCGGTGGCCCGCCCGTCGGCGCCGGTGACGACGACGACCGAATCGCCGCCGGTCGTGAACCGGCCCTCACCTTCCTCGCGCAGCTGGACCGGGACGTCGGGGACGGGCGCACCCGCGGCGTCGGTTACCGCCACGGTCACGTCGTGATGGCCGCCTCCGCCCTCCGCCTGGGAGCCCGTCTCGCACGGAGAGGTCGTGTCCCCGTGGCACAACCGGATGTTGCGGGCGCTCTCCGGAGCCGGCTGCGCTACGGCAGGAACGGCGGGCACGCCCGCGATCAGCGCGCCTGCGAGTCCCGTTGCGGCCAGGCCGCGGCCCAAGGCTCTCGTCATCCCCTCACCGATCCTACAAACGCCGCCGGGCCCGATTGGTTGCGCCCGGACGCGACGAGAGGCGGCCCGTGGGCCGCCTCTCCGCCAATGCTCGCTCGATCGTCTACTCGTCCTCGAAGGACTCCTCGCACTCGATGCTGTCGGGGTCGACCTCGCAGGGATCCGTGTCGTCGACGTCGTCCTCCATGTCGGGGGTTCCGTCCCCGTCGGAGTCCTCCGAACCGTCGAGGACGCCGTTGCCGTCGGTGTCGGGCTCGTTCGGGTCCCAGCCCCAGTAGTCCTCGAGGCCGTCGTCCAGCTCGTCGTCGTCGGTGTCGAAGTCGTTCGGGTCGGTGCAGGTCTCGAGGTCCTCGTCCGGCGTCGTGTCGTCCGGCGCGTTGCAGTCGAGCACCTCGAAGTCGTCGTCGAGGCCGTCGTGGTCGGAGTCTGCCTGCGTCGGGTTGGTGTGGTACGTCGTGACCTCTTCGCCGTCCTTCAGCGTGTCGCCGTCCGTGTCCTTCTTCTTGGGCTTGGTCAGATGGACCTTGACCTCGTCGCCGTCGGTAAGGCCGTCCCCGTCGGTGTCGGCGACCTGCGGCTTCGTGCCCTTGTTGTACTCCTGCAGGTTCGTCAGGCCGTCCTTGTCGGGGTCGCCGCCGGCGTCCTTCACGAACGGCTTCAAGCCGTTGTTCTTCTCCCATAGGTTCGGCATCCCGTCGCCGTCGGCGTCCGCGGCGAAGGCGGGCGAGACGAGCGCGCCCAGCGCGAGCGGCAGCGCCAGAGCGAGCGAGAAGGCGAGTCGCCTCTTGCGACCGCGGATGCGAACCGACATGTGAGCCCCTTTCGGCGGACGGATGCTGAGCGGCGCGGGGTCGCCCCCGCGCCTGTGGCCCATCGTCGGATACGCCGCCGCGGAACCCCATACGTAAGTGGGGCAGGCGGGGCCGGGACCCTACGCAAAGGAGCCGGCCCCCGAGGGGCCGGCTCCTAATGCCGTCTCGCTTCGATCGGCGAGTCACTGCTCGACCGTTACCGGCGGTGACGGTGCCTCTTGGCCTTGACGGCCTTGCGACAGATGTCCAACCGCTGGTTGTCGAGGTCCTCGAGCTCGGCCCGGGGAGCGACGGCGCGGTAGCGAGAGGCGAGGTCGAAGATCTCGACCGCGTAGCGCCCCTTGCGGTTCGTGGTCGTGGTCTTCTTCGTCACCCAGCGGCCGTTTACGCGGCGTTGCACGTTGACCGGCTGAGCCGCACGACAGTCGTCGAAGCCGTCCGGGACGCGCAGGCGTCCGAACACCACGAGACGGCGACCGGCTCCGTCGTCGAACCGCATGCTGATGGTGCGGTCGTGCCTTACCGGCTCCACGATCACGTTCACCGGCAGCTCGGAGCCGTCGGTCTCGTCGAGACACCCCGGGTCCTCGCCGAAGTCGACGAGATCGTCGCCGTCGTTGTCGATGCCGTCGTCGCACTCGTGCCCGTTGACGGGCTCAGGGTCCCACTGCTTCGTGAGCGACTGCGAGATGCAGTTGCCTGCCGGCGGCTGGTTGTTCGTCCCGGCCGGCTGCTCGCAAGCGTCGTCGGAGGTCCCCGCGCCACGCGTGCCGTTCACGCCCGACCCGGC
>DATADL010000043.1:0-9639 GCA_036258555.1 Actinomycetota bacterium
GCGAGGAGCGCTTCGCGGTCGAGTGGCTGGTGCCCGTGCTCGAGGAGATCGCGGACCGGGACGCGGCGCGAGGCGTGTGGGACGTGTACCGGTTCCGCATCGGCGGGGAGTCGTTCTGGGTCGAGGTCGCCGACGGCGACGTCACGGTGCGTGCGGGCGACCCTCCCCGCGAGCCCGACCTCTCCGTCGAGCTGGACATCGGGACGTTCATGGAGCTGGGCTTCGGGACTCTCGACCCCATGGAGGCGGTCGCGCAAGGTCGTGCCACCGCGACGGGAGACCTCACGAAGGCCCAGACCGCGCTCGACGTCCTTTCTCCGGCCCGGATCTTCTCGAAGGTCTCCGCGGCCGCGCTCTAGTCGGCGCGTGCGAGGCGGCGCATCGCCGCGATGCCGACGAGCGGACCGGGGACGAGCAGCAGGAACGCGGCGCGCCACGACACCTCTTCCTCGAACCAGGGGACGAGCCAGATCGTGACCACGGTCAGCAGGAAGCCGCCGGCGAGCTGCAACGTCAGCGCGGTCCCCACGTAGCGCTGGTCGGCGTGCTCGGTGACGAGCGTCGAGTACTGGGCCGAGTCCGCGATGACGGCGAACCCCCACACGAGACCCACCGCGAGGACGAGCCACGGCGCGCGCCCGTAGGTCACGCCGAAGACGGCCGCGCACGCGCCGGACACGGCGAGCGACCACAGGTTGAGACGCGCCCGGCCCCACCTGTCGCCCAGGACGCCGCCGACGTAGCAGCCGATCGACCCGATGCCGATGACGCCGAACGTCGCGGCCGCCGCGAGCGTCCCCTCGGTCGTGCCGGACTCCGCGAGCGAGGAGCGGAAGAACACGAGGAACCAGGCCCACATCGCGTACAGCTCCCACATGTGCCCGAAGTACCCGGTCGACGCGAGCAGGACCTTGCGATCGGTGAGCACGAGCCGCGCCTGGCGCACGTCGAAGACGGCCCGCGGGAACGGGAACGGCCCCTCGCGGACGAACGCCCACACGACCGCGGCTCCCGTTGCAGTCGCCGCCGACGTCGTCACGATCACCGTCCGCCAGTCGAGGCCGCCGAGCGCGTTGACGAGGTGGGGGAGCGCGCTGCCGAGTGTCAGCGCTCCGACCATGACGCCGAGCGCGGTGCCCCTGCCCTTCGTGAACCAGGTCGCCATCAGCTTGAGCGCCGGCGGATAGAGTCCGGCGAGGAACGCACCCGTCAGCCATCGCAGCGGGATCGCCGCGGTCGCGCCGCCGGCGCCGAGGAGCGCCAGGTTCACGGCCGCCGCGCCGAACGACGAGGCGATCATGATCGACCGCACGGGAAGGACGTCCGACAGGTTGAGCAGCGACGAGACCAGCGCGCCGGCCACGAACCCGAGCTGGACCGCGATCGTGAGCCACGCGGCGGTTGCGTCCCCGAGGCCCCACTCGGTCCGGAGCTGCGGGATCACCGCGGACGCGGAGAACCACGTCGACATCGAGAGCACGAGGGCGACGGCGAGGACCACGAGCGTGCGGAGACGGCCGGCCGGTTCGGTCACGGGGGGAATGATGCGGGAACTCGGGACCCGTGTTCTCCTCTCTAAGAAGGGAGAGTCCCGAGCCCTAGGAGTCGCCATGTCCAGAGCCCTGCGCGTCCTCGCCTTCGTCTGCGTCCTCGTCGTGCTCCCGGTCCAGCCGGCGAAGGCCTGCTCCTGCGCCCACGGGGACCCGCGCGACATGTTCGCCCGGTCCGACGGGGCCTTCGTCGGGACGTTCCTCGAGAGCCACCCCGTCGACCCGACGCCCACCAGCTCCGACGCCGACACCGTCTACACGTTCCTGCTCGACGAGGAGTACAAGGGCGAGCTCGGGGAGCCGGGCGACACCGTCGAGGTGCACGCGCCGCTCTCGGGCGCGAGCTGCGGGCTCGAGACGGCGACCGGCGAGCAGTACGGGATATTCCTGTACGTCCGCGAGTCCGACGGCGCGTGGACGTCGAACCTGTGCAGCCAGGTCGCTCCCGAGACCATGCGAGAGGGCGCGTCGCCCCTGCCGGCGCCCACGAGCGACGGCCCCGTCCGCATGGTCGCCGGCGGCAGCTTCGGCGACACGCAGACGATCGCGCTCGATCGCAACGGCAGGACCGTCGGCTACGGCGCGGGCGACTCCGAGGCCATCCACGTGTCCGGATGCCGCGGCGGTGCGCGGAGCGTGGAGGTCGCGCTGCGCTCCCACCCCGAGCCCCCGGTCCTCGTCGTGAGGGACCTCTCGTCGCTGGACGCGGTTGCGTCCGTCGAGCTGCCGTTCGGACACCGTCAGAGGTACCGCAACCTGTCGGTCGCCGGAGTGCACTGCGCCGCCCGAGACGGACGAAAGGCCTTCGTGTTCGGGACCGACTACGGCGGCCCGGAGGCTGAGGGGGTGCTGCTCGCGGTGGACCGCGGCGACGTCGACGTCGTGCACGAAGGGACCGGACGGTCGGCGACGTTCGCCGGCGGAAGCGCGTACGTCCAGCAGGGGAGGTGGGGCCGCCGCCTCACGCGGGTCTCGCTCGCGGACGGTGGGGCGCGCGGGGTCGTCCGCCTGCCGGGACGCTACTCGACCGAGCTCGCGGCGAGCCCCGACCGGACCATGCTCGCGGGCATCGCGTACCCCTCGTACGAACGGATGGACGAGCGCCCGGCGCGGCTCTACGTCGTGGACGTCGCGCGCCGGCGCGTGTGGACGCGGTCTCTGGGGACGGGCGAGAGGTCGGCCCACGTCCTGTGGCTCTCGAACAGGCGGATCGCCATGTTCGTGGCGTACCCCGACGCCAGCCGGGTCTACGACCTCCGCCTGCACGTGCGTGCCCGCTTCGGCCGCTGGCCGGCCCACGCCAGCGCGGTCGTCGGCGACACGGCGTACGGGGTCGACTACGACGGGCGGCTGTGGGAGGTCGACCTGCCGAGCGGCACCCCCCGGGTCTCCCGCCGCCTGCCGAGCCCGCTGGTGTACGACCTAGCTGCGGCGGGGTAGCTACGCGAGGTACCGTGGCAGGACCCCCCACTTACAAGGAGGACACATGAAGACGAGCCTCGGGCGACTCGTCGCTCCGCTGGTAGCCGTGGCCCTGCTCCTCGGTGCCTGCTCCGACGGTGGCGGCGGCGGTGGCGGCGCAGATCCCGCCGACGACCCGAAGCAGGCGTTCAGCGACGCGCTCGAGGCGTTCGGCGACTACGAGGGCATCACCCTCGTGATGACCCTCCAGGCCGATGCGGCCGCGCTCGCCCAGAGTGACACGCCGCCGGAGGCCGCCGAGGCGATCGTCAACTCGTCGTTCACGATGTCCGCCAAGGGCACGACCCCGGAGGACTCGCAGGTCCAGTTCCTCGTCAACATCGACGGGAACGAGGACGCCGTCGAGTTCCGCGGGGTCGATCAATCCTTCTACGTGCGCGCGGACGTCCGGGAGCTCGTCGAGACGTTCGGCGGCAACATGGCGGAGATCGACGCGTTCGTGCAACAGGCGAGCGCGCAGGGGTTCGACTTCGCGGAGCCGCTGGTCGACGGCGAGTGGGTCGGGGTCGAGGGGATCGACGAGCTCGTCGAGCAGTTCGGCGGCGCGCAGCCCACGCCCGATCCGGAGCAGGTTGCCGAGCTCACCGATCGCATGGTCGCCCTCCTCGAGCAGAACGCCGACGTGACGTCCGAGGGCAGCGACGACACGGGCGAGCACCTCGTCGTGAGCTTCCCCATACGCGAGACGGTCCAGGAGTTCATGGACCTCCTGCAGGGCTTCGGCGGGCTGCCCCAGGGTGCGGTCCCCCCGCCGGACCTCTCACAGATCCCGAACGCGGACATCCCCATCGACGTATGGCTCTCGGACGGCCGCCTCGTGCAGGTCGAGCTCGACTTCATCGCGATCGCAGAGGCCCTGGGCGAGGAGCCGCCACCGGACGACATCGACGAGCTCGCTCTTCGCATCGCCCTCGAAGAGTTCACCGGCGAGGTCGAGGCACCGTCGGACTTCGTGGAGATCGACGTCCAGGAGATCCTGCAGGGGTTCCTCGGCGCGGCCATGGGCAGCACCGGCTCCGGCGCGGTCCCGCCGTTGGACGCCGGCGGCGACCGCGAGCTGGCGCTGCCGGAGCTCGGCATCGCGTGCACGGACCTGCAGGCGCTCTCGCCCGAGGAGATCGAGCAGTTCCTGTCGGCGTCGGGCGTGCCGGGGGCCGCGAAGAAGGTCCGGAAGGCCTGCCCCGAGCTCTTCTAGCCGTTCTTTGGTCGCAAACTCCCGGAATACGGGAGGTTGCGACCAGAGAAACGCGCGGGCCTACAGCCCGCCGACCGAGAAGACGTCCGTGCCGAACCGGCCGTTGGCGTAGATGCGGCCGCGGTGCCAGTACGCCGACCAGTAGTTCGTGCGCGGTGAGCGGTAGTGGGCAACCTCCTCGGGCGCGTCGGGGTCGCTCCAGTCGACGACGTCCATGCCGCCCCAGTACCACGCGGCGGCCAGCAGCCGCGTGCCCCGCAGGAACTCGAAGTTGTGCGCCGTGCAGCCGTAGTCGCCCACGAGCGTCAGTGGGTCGGTGGTAGGGCCGCGGGGGATCGCGAACCAGCCGCGCTCCTCGGGGGCCGCGGGATCCGAGACGTCGTAGGCGAAGATCGCGCCGGTCGGCCCGCCGGCGCAGTTGCTCTTGCCGCTCTCGTCGCCGACGACCGCGAGCTCTCCGTCGGACGTGACCGCGACCGAATGGTGGAACTCGATCGCGGGGTTGTCGATGCGGCCGACGATCTCCGGCTTCAGCGGTGAGGCGACGTCCCAGATCTGCGTCTCCTCGTCGCCCGCGCAGAACGCGAGCTTGCGGCCGCGCTCGAAGTGGAACGTGACGTCGTGGCACCCGGCGGTGACCGGGTCGAAGCGAGCCGCGATGCGCGGCCGCCGCGGGTTCGACACGTCGACGACGTATTCGGTGCGCCACGCGCGCTCCGACGAGAACCCGCCCGGTGACGCGTAGATCAGCGGCTTGCCGGGGTAGGCGGTGATCGTGTGCGTCCCGCCGCCGGGGATGCTCACGCTGCCGAGGAAGCGCGGGCGCCGCGGGTTCGAGACGTCGATCAACCTCAGGCCGTGCCGGGAGGGGCCGCACTGCGACGAGTGGTATCCGAGGGCGACGAGGCCCTTGCGGACGGTCGCTACGTCGTTCTGGTAGCCGGGGCACCTGACGAAGCCGAGCTCGCGCGGACGGGCGGACCGCGCGTCGAGGATCCGTATGCCGCCTGCGCCCCGCCCGCGCGGGAAGTAGGCCGCGTACACGCGCCGGCCGTCGAAGTCGAGGTCGCTGCCCTCGCCGTAGCCGGACGCCGCGAAGTGCTCGACCAGCCGCACGTTGGCGCTCTTGTCCGGCTGAGCGGAGGCTTCGGGGCGCGGACCCGCCGCCGCTCCGCCCGCGATCGCCGCCGCGAGCGCGGTCAGCAAGAGCACGCGCGCCTTCCGTCCGCTCCCCATGCCCTAGGGGTTCGCCGCCGCGGCCCGCGGTCCCCCTCCGGGGGCCGAGAGGGCGTCAGACGCGCTGGATCTGGGCTCTGTAGCTGCTCTGCAGGCGGATCGGTCCGTTCGTGACGTCGGTCTGCACTTGCTCCTTCAAGGTCAGCAGGTGCTTCGGCCAGAACCAGGCGAGCGTGCGCTGGTAGCCCTCGAGCGCGCCCGAGAACCTGATGTCGGTCTCGACGAGCAGAGCGCGCAGCTGCCGGCCGGCCACCGTCACGTTCTCCCACCGGTGCGCGGTGATCGTCACCCTGGCGCGGGTCCCCGAGCCCTGCATCGTGAACGCCCGCTGGAAGCCCGGCCCCCCTCCCGCGGGCGCGACCAGCTGGGGCCGCGCGAGCCGGAACTCGCGCACGTCGGTGAGCCCACCCTGGAAGCGCGACGTCACCTTGACGTAGGAGAGGTAGACGCCGTCCGGCCGGTACGCGAGGTCCGTCTCCGTGAGCGTCCCGTTGCCGTCCGAGTCGCGCAGGTCGCGCGTCTGCCGCTGCACGCCGTCCTGCGCGGCCCCGGCGGTCAGCGTCGTGGTCTTCGGCAGGTCCGAGGTGTTGCCGGAGATCGTCCTCTGGCCGTCGGTCGCGAACGAGTACTCGCCCTGCGGCACGGGGACGGGCACGGCCTGCGCGCCGGGGGCGGGGCCTCCTCCTCCGCCGGAGCCGCCCTTGTCCGGGCCGGAGCCACCGCCGCCACCGGCGGGGGCCGGCGTCGCGCCACCTGCCGGCTTCTTGCCGCCGCCGGCCTGGACGTCTCTCTTCTTGTCCGTGCCGCCGGTCTTCGTGCCCTTGCCGGAGGCGTCGGGAGAGTCTTTCTCCTGGCTCTCGTCGAGTGCGGCGATCCCGTCGTCCGCGGGGTCCTGGGGAGCGCTCCCGCCGCACGCTGTCGCGGCGAGCGCCAGGGCCAGCAGCGTCGCATGGAGCTTTCTCACGTCCTCGTCCCTCCCGCCGTAGCTTCCCGGATGCCGAATCGATCGTGGAGCCGGCGCAGCGGGGCCGGCGCCCACCAGTTCGCAGGTCCCATGAGCTTCATGAACGCAGGCACGAGCGCGCCGCGCACGAGGGTCGCGTCCATCACGACCGCGAGCGCCAGCCCGAGCCCGAACATCTTGATGAACGAGATCCCGGAGCTGATCATCGCGACGAACACGATCGCGATCAGGGCCGCGGCCGCGGTGACGATCCTCCCCGTCCGGTCGAGCCCTCGCGCCACCGCCAGGTCGTTGTCGTGCGTGACGTCGTACTCCTCTTTGACCCGCGACAACAGGAACACCTCGTAGTCCATCGAGAGCCCGAACGCGATGCAGAACATCAAGATGATGTTCGACAGCACGAGTGTCCCCGTCGCGGTGAAGTCCAGCGTCCCCGACAGGTTGCCCTCCTGGAAGACCCACACCATCGCACCGAACGTCGCCGTGAGGCTCAGGAGGTTAAGGACGACGGCCTTGAGCGGGACCAGGATGCTCCCGAACAGCAGGAACAGCGTGACGAACGTGACGAGCGCGATCCACACGACGGCCAGCGGGATGCGCGCGAACGCGCTGGCCTTGCCGTCGACGAGGTCGGCGGACGGCCCGGCGACCTCGAACGCGAACGGAGCGTCGAGCGCGCGCAGGTCGTGTACGACCTCCTCCGCCTCCGGCGACTGGGCCTCGACTGCCGGATCCAGCACGGCGGAGAAGTACGTGGCGTCGTCCGCCGCGAACCGCCGCGCCACGACGTCCGACGAGAACAGCAGGTCGCCGTCGACGTAGCTCCCGGCCGCCGAGTCGACGCGGGCGATGCCGTCGAGGGCGGAGAGCTCCTGTGCGAACCCGCGCACGTCTCCCGGCTCGGACTGCGGGTCGACGCCGCGCGCGAGGACCATGATCGCCGCGGCCTCGTTGCCGGCGAAGTCGCGGCGGAGCTCGTCGGTCACCGCGCGGCCGGGCGCGCCCGGCGGCAGCACCCGGTCGTCGGGGAGGCCGAGCTTGACGCCGAGGAACGGCGCGCCGAGGACGAGCAGCACGAGCGTGCCGGCGATCGCGACCGGGATCGGGCGTCGCATGACGCTGCGCGCGATCCGGTACCACGCGCCGGTCTCGGTCGTGACGGGGGCGCGTCGGACTGCCCACTTGTCGATGCGGTGGCCCAGGACCGCGAGGAGCGCGGGAAGCACGACGATGGCGCCGGTCGCGGCGAGCGCGACGACCGGGATGCCCGCGTAGGCGAACGACCTCAGGAACACGATGGGGAACAGGAGCAGCGCCGACAGCGACACCCCGACGGCGATCGCGCTGAACAAGACGGTTCGCCCCGCCGTCGCGACCGTCGTGGCGACGGCGTCTTCGACCTCGGCCCCCGCGGCGAGCTCCTCGCGGAAGCGCGACACGACGAACAAGCTGTAGTCGATGCCGAGCCCCAGCCCCATGCCGGTGGTGAGGTTGAGGGCGAAGATCGACACCTCCGTGAGGGCCGCGATCGCGCGCAGGACGACGAGCGTGCCGACGACCGCGACCAGGCCTACCCCGAGCGGTAGCGACGCGGCGATCGGGCTGCGGAACACGAACAGCAGCAGCACGAGCAGGATCGGGATCGCGACGAGCTCGGCCCGCACGAGGTCCTCCTCGACCTGGTTCGTCACCTGCCGGTAGATCTCGGAGAACCCCGTCACGGCGACGTCGACGGCGTCGTTCCTCCCCGAGTACTGCGGCGCGAGCTCTTCGAGCACCTCGTGCTTGTCGTTCTGGGATCCCTCGAGGTGCGCGAGCACCATCGCCTTCGTCCCGTCGGTGCTGCGCAGTGGAGGCGCACCACCGAGGCTCCAGTAGCTCTCGACGCGGCGCACGCCCTCCTCCTCGGCGAGAGACCTCGTCAGCGCGAGGCCGGCGGCCCGGACCGGGGCGTCGTCCACCGAGCCCTCGCGGGCCGTGACGAGGAGCACGACGTCGGGATCGCCTGCGCCGAAGATCGCCTCGATGCGGCGGCCTGCCGCGGCCGCCTCGCTGGAGGGATCGTCGAACCCGCCGCTGGACAGGTGCTCGGAGACGGACGGCCCGACCACGCCGCCGAGCGCGACGAAGATCGCGGTGACGGCGAGGATCCGGCGCGGGTGCCGGGCGAGGAAGCGGCCCAAGCGTTCCATTCCTATATTTCGTATAGCTCGTCCTTGAAAAAGTCAAGCGAGCCTGGTAGCAAGGTCGTATGCCCCGTAGCTATCAGCAGTACTGCCCCCTCGCCCGCGCGATGGACGTCGTCGGCGACCGGTGGACGGTGCTGATCCTGCGCGAGCTCTTCTTCGCGCCGAAGCGGTTCACGGACCTCGAGACGCGCCTCGACGGGATCGCACCGAACCTCTTGAGCCGCCGCCTGAAGGAGCTCGAAGCCCGCGGGATGGTCCGCCGGCGCCGCCTCGACCCGCCCGCGTCGGCGACCGTCTACGAGGCGACGCCCCAGGCGCGCGAGCTCCGGACGGCGATGCTCGAGCTGGCGAAGTGGGGGATGCAGTTCCTCGGCCCCTACGACGGCGAGGACACCTTCAGCATCGAGTGGCTGGCGCCCGTGCTCGAGGAGATGGCCGACCGGGACGCGGCCCGCGGGGTGTGGGACGTCTACCAGTTCGTGATCGGCGGCGAGAGCCTGTGGGTCGAGGTGAACGACGGCGACGTCCGGGTCCGCGCGGGCGAGCCGCCGCGGCCCCCGGACCTGGGCGCGCGCATGGACGAGGAGACGTTCATGGCGATCGGGTTCGGGACGATCGAGCCGACCGAGGCCCTGGCCGAGGGGCGCGCCGAGGCGTGGGGCGATCTCACGAAGACGCCGACCGCGCTCGAGATCCTGTCGCCGGCGAAGGTCTTCGCGAAGGCGGGCGTGGTCGCTAGCGCTTGACGCCGAGCGACTTGTACACGTTGGCGTGCGGCCGCACGACGAAGAAGCCGCCGCCCATGTCCCCTACCAGGACGTTGCCCGACGGGAGGTAGGGATACGCCGCCCACGCTCCGTCGTAGTCGGCTATGTCCGACTCCGGCATCGTGTCGAACCACGCGACCTCTTTGAGCTTGCCCTTCGACGCGTCCTTCAGGTCGAGGATCCGGAAGCCGTTGGTGTAGTTCGCGTGGTAGAGCGCGTCCTGCTCGGAGTAGACGTTGTGGTCGATGGACAGCGA
>DATADL010000044.1:0-38741 GCA_036258555.1 Actinomycetota bacterium
AGCCGTTTCCGCCCTGATGGCGGCCGGGCTGCTGCTCGGCGCCACCGGCGTCGCCTGCGACAAGGAAGACCGTCAGGACGTGCAGGAGGTGGGCAACGACGTCGAGCGGGAGGTCGACCAGCTCGACTCCGACGGCAAGGACGACTAGCGCCGCGCGTTAGGTGCCCGGCCTGCCGGCGGGCGGGGGGGCAGAGTCCCGGCCGAGCGCTCGATCAGGTACCGGGCCTACCTGCGCCGACGTAGTCCGACCGGCTCGCCGACACGACCCTCACCTGGGCCCCCGTGTACGGCGCCTCGACCATCTGGCCGTTGCCGATGTACATCCCGACGTGGTGGATCGGGCTCCCGAAGAACAGCAGGTCGCCGGGCTGCCAGTCCGAGCGGTCGACCCTCGGCGTCGCCGCGTACTGCATCCCGGAGTTGTGGGGCAGGGCCACCCCCGCCTGCGCCCAGGCCCACATCGTGAGCCCCGAGCAGTCGTACGAGTCGGGGCCCGCCGCGGCCCACTGGTAGGGCTTCCCGACCTGGGAGAGAGCCGCCTCGACGGCGGTCTGCGCCCCTGCGTTGGGCGCCGGCGCCGGGCGGGGGGGCGCCGAGACGAGCGGCGTTGCCGCGGCCGCTTCGTCTTCCGCTGCGGCTGCGCGCTGCGCCGCCAGGCGCTCGGCCCTCTCGATGGCCGCGTTCAGCTCGGCGATCTCGTCGCGCTGCGCCGCCAGCTTGCCCTCGATGTCCTCGCGCAGCGCGGTGAGCCGCTGCTCGGCGGCAAGGGCCGCGGCGCGGTCCTCCTCCAGCTGGTCGAGCTTGCTCTCGAGCGCGGAGCGATCGGCGGCTAGGCCTTCGAACAGCTCCGCCTGGGCCGCCTGCGACGTCCGCAGGTAGGCGAGGCGCGACTCGACGTCCCCGAAGTCGCGGGCGACGAGGACGGCCTCGAGAGCGTCGTTCGAGCCGCCCATGTAGAGCTCGCGTGCGACGCCGACCGCGGCTTCCCGCCGCACACCCATCCGCCTCTCGATGCGGTCCACCTCTAGCTCGGTCACACCGATGCGGGCTTGGATCGAGGTGAGGTCCTCGTGGACGAGGTTGTAGCGCTCGACGACGATCTCGAAGTCGGCCTCGAGCTCCATCAGACGCTCGCGGGCGGCGTCGAGCTCGGCCTCCGTGGGCGCGGCGAGGCTGCCGGACTGGGACAGCAGCCCAGCGAACAGCCCGAGCGCGAGGAGCCCCGCGGTCAGGACGCGCGTCGCCGTCGACTTCGTCTCTCGCACCTTCACCCCACTGCGGCCTTCGAGCCGCTTCTCCTCGCGAGCCACCATGCCACCGCGGCCACCCCGGCGACTCCCGCCGCGGCGACGAACGGCGCCGGCACCGAGACCTCAGGCGGCCGGATCTGCGGCAGCCGGCTGCGCAGCGGCACCGGGTTCCGGAAAGTCTCGATGGTCCAACCCCTGTCGAGGGCGATCCGCCGCAGCCCCTTGTCGGGGTTCACCGCGACGGGATTGCCCACCGCTTCCAACATCGGCAGGTCCGTGACCGAATCTGAGTACGCGAACGACTGCGAGAGGTCGAGCCCGACCTCCCCGGCGAGGGCTCGGATCGCCTCGGCCTTGTGGGGGCCGTACGCGTAGAACTCGAGCTCGCCGGTGTACTTGCCCTCGACGATCGTCGGCTTCGTCGCGATGAACCGGTTCGCGCGCAGCATGTCGGCCAGCGGCTGGACGATCTCCTCGGGAGACGAGGACACGATGCAGACGAGGCGTCCCGCCGAGCGGTGGTCGTGCATGAGCTCGAGCGCCTCGGCATAGATCAGCGGCGAGATCACCTCTTCGAGCACCTCGTTGACGACCTGGCGCACCTTCTCCTGCTCCCAGCCTGCCGTCAGCTTCGCCGCCTCGACGCGCATCCGCTCCATCTTCGCCTCGTCCGCGCCCATGAGGGCGAAGACGAGCTGCGCGTAGAGCGACTTCATGAGGAACGAGCGGCCGATAAGTCCCTCGCGGAAGAACGATCGCCCCAGCGCGAGCGGGCTGGACTTGGCGATGATCGTCTTGTCGAGGTCGAAGAAGGCGGCTTCCACGTGGTCGATTGTCCCCTCCGGGTGTGAGCCGCGCCACAGGGGGGCCGCGGCGGCCGCGCGACCGTACCGGACGATGGCGTTGAAGGTGGCGATCGTCAGCCGCGACCCCGCGGTGCGCGAGGCGGCGGCACGTGCGTTCGCCTCCGCGCCCCCGGGATGGAAGGTCGAGCTGTGCGCCCGCGAGCCCGGCGACGCGGACGTCGTCGTCCACGGGGTCGACGTCGCGCCGGACGCTGCGATCGTCTTCGACCCGGCGCGGCCCGAAGAAGCGGTGCGCTCGGTCGCGGCTTCGGAGGCAGGGGGCCGCGTGTACGTCGTCGCCGCGGCCGCAGGCGGGACCGGCGCGACGACGGTCGCCCTGCACCTCTGCGCGGCGCTGGCGCGCTCGTGCTACGCGGAGCTGACGGAGCCGTCGGCGCGCCTGGGCCTGGACGACGACGCGCGGACGTGGGTCGCGACCGGCGACGACGGCGCGCCGTCCGCGCTCCCCGTCGCCGGCGGGTTCCGTGTGCTGAGGGCGCCGAGCCCGTGCCCGGCGCCGGGCTCGTTCCCCCTCGCGGCGGCGCGCCGGGCGTTCGACCACGTCGTGGTGGACGTCGGGACGCGCCGCGACATCGAATGCGTCGTGGCGCCGTCTACGGCGGCGGTGGTGGTGACGTCCCCGACGCGAACGGCGGCGCTGGCCGCGCGTGCGCTCGTCGAACGTCATCCGGAGGCGCGGTGGTACGCCGTCGTGAACCGGCTCGGACCGGGCGGGCAGATCATGCGCGGCGGTCTCGAGGGCCTTCTCGGACGCGCGGTCGCGCTCGAGCTTCCGTGCTGCCCCGCGCTCCGAGACGCCGAAGACGAGGCTCGCTTGTTGTCCGGGACGTGGCGTCGCTGGACGCGCGGCGTCGCGCGGCTTGCGAGAGGTCTCGCGGCGTGCTGACGCGATCGCTCCTCGAACGCGTCCTCGACAACGAATGGCTCGCGGCTCTCGATCCCGCCCAACGCCGCCTCGCGCTGCGCGACCTGCTCGAGCCCGACGAGCGCGCGGCCCCCGGCGCTGCAGCAGCTCTCGCCGCCGCGGCCGACCACATCGACGGATACGGACCTCTCGCCGAGGTCATGGCGCGCGACGGCGTCACGGACGTTCTCGTCAACGGGCCGCACGACGTCTGGGCCGAGCAGGACGGCGAGCTCGTGCGCGTGGCGGCCGAGTGGCCCGATGCCCCGTCGCTGCGCGACTTCGCCGACCGGCTGCTCGCGCGCGGCGGCGCGTCCGCGGACGTCTCGTCACCGATCGCGGACGCGCGGCTCCCGGACGGCTCGCGGATCCACGTCGTCCTTCCCCCGATCGCCCCCCGGGGCCCGCTCGTATCGATCCGCCGCTTCCCGCAGGTGCGCTTCACGCTCGACGACCTCGTCGCGAGGGGGATGCTCCCCGCGTCCGAGGCCGTGCGCCTCGCGGGCCTCGTCGAGAGGCGAGAGAGCATCGTCGTCTCGGGACCCACCGGCTCGGGCAAGACGACGCTGCTCAATGCGCTCCTGTCGCTCGTTCCGGAGGGCGAGCGGGTCGTGACGATCGAGGAGACGCCCGAGCTCGGCCCGTTCGCCTCGCACGTCGTCTCCCTGGCCGCCCGGCCCCCGAACGTCGAGGGGGCCGGCGGCGTCGACCTCGCCGCGCTCGTGCGCGCGTCGCTGCGGATGCGGCCCGACCGCATCGTGGTGGGCGAGGTCCGCGGCGCGGAGGCCGCTGCCGCGCTCGCGGCGATGGCGACCGGGCACGAGGGGTCGATGCTGACGCTGCACGCTCGTTCGGCGGCCGAGGCGCCCCAACGCCTGGCGGCACTGGCGGGGTCCGGGCCCGAGGCGGTCGAGAAGGCTGTCGGCGCCTTCGTCCACGTCGTCCGCCGCGGGGGCCGGCGGCGGGTCGAGGAGATCCAGTCCTAGGTGAAGCCCCCGTGGCGGCGCGACCCGGAGCCTCCCGCGACGGATGCAGCCGCCGCCGTCAGGGCGCTGGCGGTGTCGATCCGCGCGGGTCTGCCGCCGGCTGCGGCCGTGGCGCGGTGGCCCGCGCTTTCACCCGCGCCGGTCGCGTCCGCGGTCGCGACCGTCGCCGCCCGCGTCGCTCTCGGGCAGTCCCCCGCCGACGCCCTGCGGTGCGCGCGGGACGTCCCGGCGGCGCCCGCGCTGGCGCGGTGCTTCGCTCTCCACGCAGCGGCGGGAGGATCGCTCCCCCGCCTGTTGGAGCGGGTCGCCGACGCGATCGAGCGCGATGCCGCGGCGGCGGGGACGTCGAGGGCAGCCACGTCCGGGGCCCGGCTGTCGGCACGTCTCGTCGCGGGCCTGCCGCTCGCCTTCGTCCCGCTGACGTCCGGTGGCAACCCCTTCCGGGGCGGCGTGGCCGGCGCGCTCCTCTTCGCGGCCGGCGCGTCGCTCGCGGCCGTCGGGCTGTGGTGGATCGGACGGCTCGTCCCGCGCCCGGCCCCCGGCGACGACGGCGCGGCGGCGCTGGCCGACGACGTTGCGGTCGCTCTCGACGGCGGGATCGGCCTTGTCCCCGCCCTCGAGGCCGCGGCGAGCCATCCGCCGCCGCCGCTCGCCGGCGAGGTCGCGCGGGCGCGCGCGAAGGCGTCGCTCGGGGCGAGCTGGGTCGACGCGCTGCGGGCAGAGGGTGAGCCGCTCCGGTCGCTCGCCGAGGTGATCGCGCGCTCGCGCGAGTGGGGTGTTCCCGCGGGCGACCCGTTGCGCGAATGGGCGGCGTCGCGGCGCGAGCAGGTCCGCATCGAGTTGCAGCACGCCGTGCGCCGCGCGCCGGTCCTGATGGTCGTGCCGCTGACGGTGTGCGTGCTGCCGGCGTTCGCGCTCCTCGCGTTCGGCCCCCTCGTCCTCGCGGCGATCGCAGGGCGGTAGGGATGGGAAGCTCGCGTCCGTGCGTAGATCCCTGGCGACCTGGCTCGTGCTCGCGTGCGCGCTCGGAGGTTGCGCGGACGGCGACGGCGGTGCGGCGGCGCAGCCGTCGGCCACCCCCTCGCTTCCGGTCGCGACCGTCCTGCTCGACAACGGCGAGGAGTCGACCCTCGTGACGGTCGAGGTAGCCGAGACGCCGGAGCAGCGCGACCGCGGGTTGTCGGGCCGCGCGTCGCTGCCGAACGACGAGGGAGTCGTGTTCGTGTTCTTCGAGAACCAGGACGCGGCACTGACGGCGAGCGACACCGCGATGCCCCTGTCGGTCGCGTTCTTCGACGGCGACGGGACGATCGTTCGGATCGTCGACGCCGGTCCGTGCGCCGCCGCGTGCCCGATCGACCCGAGCGGTGCCTCCTACATGGGCGCGCTCGCCGTGAACCGCGGCGCGTTCGACGACTGGGACATCTCCGAAGGCGACCACCTCCAGCTGACGCGCTGAGGGGTGACGCGCGCCATAGGCGCGCGGCGCTCCTTCCTCTTTGATCCCGCACGTGCCGGCACGGTGCCGGCGGATCGGAGGTGGCCGTGAAGGCGTGGTTCGCGGAAGAGCGCGGTCAGACGACCGCGGAGTACTCGTTGGTCCTGCTCGTCGCAGGCGCGATCGTGGGCGTGTTCGGAGCGTTCGTGAAGTCGGGCGCGCTCTCCGGCATGTTCCAGACGATCGTCCGCTCGCTCGTCGAGCGCGCCGGAGGCTGATCGCGATGCGGCTCGGTGGGCAAGAGGGGCAGGCCACGCTCGAGCTCGCGCTGTGCCTGCCCGTGCTCGCGATCGTGTGCGCGGCGGTGGTCGAGATCGCGCTCGTCGGCGTCGACCAGGTGCGGGTGTGGCACGCCGCGCGGGAAGCGGCCCGCATCTCCGCGGTGGAGCCGGACCCGGCGGCGGCGACGGACGCCGCTCGGGCGTCGGGGCTCGACGGTCTCGAGGTGTCCGTCGAGCCGGGGGCCGAGGAGCGCGCCCCCGGCCGTCCGACGACGGTGCACGTCGCGTACCCGTACGACGCTCGGGTCCCCGTCGTCGGTGCGGTGTTCGAGCGGCTCGTGCTCGCTGCCGACGCGACTACGAGGATCGAGCGCTCGTGACCGCCGTCGTCGCAGGCCTGACCCTGTTGGTCGGGCTCGCGCTCGGCTCCGGAGCGGCCGAGGTCGGTGGCGCCGCGTCCGCGAAGGCCCGCGCGCAGACCGCGGCGGACGCGGCCGCGCTCGCCGCGGTCGCGGAGTCGTCGCCTTCGGGCGACGGGCGGCCGGTCGAGGCCGCGGCGGACTACGCGGAGCGGAACGGCGCGCGCCTCGTGAAGTGCTACTGCGAGACCGGCGCCACGGCGATGCAGGTCGTCGTGTCGGTCGACGGCGTGCTTGCCGAGGCACGGGCCGTCATGGACCCGGCGCTGCTCGCGCCGGCGACGCTGGGATCGACCGACGGGCTTCATCCCGACCTCGCGGCCGCGGTCGCCGAGCTCACCGGCGCGTCCTTCGGGCGGGTCTGGGTGGTCTCGGGGTTCAGGTCGCACGAGCGTCAGGCCGACCTGTGGGCGGACGCGCTGCGGGAGCACGGCAGCGCGGAAGCCGCCGACGACTGGGTGGCGCGGCCCGGGACGTCCCTCCACGAGAAGGGGCTCGCGGTCGACCTCGGCGGCGACCTCGACGAGGCCGTACGGCTCGTCGAAGAGCTCGGCCTGCCGCTCCACAGGCCGCTCGCGCACGAGCCGTGGCACTTCGAGCTGATCGGCTCTCGCTAACGCACGCATAGGATCGCTCGGATGGCCGTCACCGCACCCCACCGGTTCGTCACGACCCTCCAGGAGCGCCTGAGCGAGCTCGAGTCCGAGTTCCACCGCGCCTACTGGGACTCGCAGGTCGAGGCGAACGCGGTCAACGAGCGCCGGCGCGCCGACCTCGAGCTCGAGCTGCGCCGTCTCAAGGGCGATCCCGAAGCGCTCGAGGTCGTGACGCACGCGCTCGGGGAGGACGTCCACGAGCGCGTGCTCCGCCGGCAGCTCGAGGTGCTTCGCCTCTCGCTGACCGGCAACCAGATGGACGAGGAGCAGCGGCTCGAGATGGTGACGCTCTCGACCGCGGTCGAGAGCGACTTCGCCGCGTACCGGCCCGAGGTCGACGGCCGGCGCCTCACCGAGAACGAGGTCGACGCGATCCTGAAGGAGTCCTCGGATGAGGCCGAGCGCCGGCGTGCGTGGGAGGCGTCCAAGGAGATCGGAGGCGTGGTCGCGGGTCGCGTCCGCGAGCTGGCGCGGCTTCGCAACCAGGTCGCACGCGACCTCGGCTTCGCCGACTACTACCGGATGTCGTTGAGCCTCCAGGAGCTGCCCGAGGTGTGGCTGTTCGACCTCCTGGACGAGCTCGACGAGCTCTCTGCGGCCCCGTTCGAGGCGTGGAAGCATCGGCTCGACGACGAGCTCCGCGCGCGCTTCGGCGTCGACGAGCTGCTCCCCTGGCACTACGCGGACCCGTTCTTCCAGTCCCTGCCCCCGGCGGGGCGCGTGGGCCTCGACGGCGTCCTGTCGGGCAAGTCCGCCGGCGCGCTCGCGACCGAGACGTTCGCCGCGTGGGGCATCGACATCACCAAGGTGATCGACGCGAGCGACCTCTATCCCCGCGAGCGTAAGTGCCAGCACGCGTTCTGTCTCGACGTCGACCGCTCGGGACGCGACGTGCGGATCCTCGCGAACGTCGTGCCGGGAGAGCGCTGGGTCGAGGTCATGCTCCACGAGTCGGGCCACGCGGCATACGACGTATGCATCGACGACAAGCTCCCGTACCTGCTCCACCGGCCCGCGCACATCTTCGTGACGGAGGCCGCCGCGATCCTCTCGGGGCGGCTCGTTCGCGATCCCGCCTGGCTCACGACGGTCGCCGGGGTCGACCGCGCCGAGGTCGAGGCCCTCGCCCCCCGTCTGCGCGACGCCTCGGCCGCGCAGATGCTCCTGTTCGCGCGCTGGGGACTCGTCATGACGCACTTCGAGCGCGAGCTGTACTCGGACCCGGAGGCGGACCTCGACGCACGCTGGTGGGACCTCGTCGAGCGCTTCCAGCTGTTGCGCCGGCCCCCGGGACGGTCGGCCCCCGATTGGGCGGCGAAGATCCACGTCGCGGTCGCGCCCGTCTACTACCAGAACTACCTGCTCGGCGAGATGCTCGCGTCACAGCTCCGCGCGACCTGCGAGGACCGCTTCGGCGGTCTCGTCGGCGTGGCCGAGGCGGGGTCGTTCCTCGTCGGCGAGGTCTTCCGTCCGGGCGCGCTGCTCCGGTGGGACGAGCTCGTCGAGAAGGCGACGGGAGGGCCGCTCAGCGCCCGGGCGTTCGCCGCGGACGCAACGGCGTAGGCCGGACCCGGGTCAGGCCCTCTTCAGGTTGACCCGGCGCGGCGGGTCCGCGGTCAGGTCGAACGCGTACGCCTCCTTCAGGGCCACCTGACCGCTGTTCGTCCACACCAGCAGCCGCTCGCCGTCCGTCCGGATCTTGACGATGCCGAACGCGGCGCGCCTGAACGCGAAGAACTCCGCCAGCGCCTTGTCGTCCTTGACGGGGCCGCCGCCCTCGAGCACGGCCTCGCCGTCCCGCAGCTTGTGGAACTCGGGACGGATGAAGCCGAGCGCCTCGAAGAACGCAACCATCTCCGTCACGAAGACGATGGGCTCGGCCACGCCCGGGCGGGACCAGCGGCCGAGGGCGCCGACGAGCGTCGCGCGGGGGTGGATGTACTCCTTGAGCGAGTTCTCGTCCCCGGACGAGACGACCGAGAGGACGGGCGCGGCGGCTTCGAGGAACGCGGGGGAGAAGTCACCCGAGCCGTGGTGCGGGACCTTCAGCACCTCCGACGTCAGGTCGACGTCGCCGGCGCGGTGCCTGCCCACGAGCTCCTCCTCGGACTGCGCGTTGAGGTCGCCGGCGAACAGGAAGCGGGCCTTGCCGTAGGTCATCTGCAGGATGACCGAGTGGCCGTTGATCGTGTGCGACGCGGACTTCCCGACGAAGTCGGTCGGGCGGATGGGCTGGTTGCGAAGCTCCTCGTCGTTACGGGGCGTGCCGAGGAAGCGGAGGCCGAGCTTCCCGCCGCCCACGTCCTCGAGGAACGGTCCCAGGACGGCGACGTCTACTCCGTCGTCGCCGAGGAACGCGAACGCGTCGTCGTCGCCCGCGGCGAGGCGCCGCATCTCGATCGGCCCGCGCCCCGCGAACGTCTGCAACGCCTCTTTCCAGCGCTTGAAGGGTTCGTTCATCTCTTCGTCCGGCACCTGCAACAGGTCGTCGTGCAGGTCGGTCACGAACGTCGCGCCGTCGCGCTCTACGGTGGGTCCGAGCAGCTCGTCGTCCGGCACGCGCTTTCCGTCGATGCGCGAGGGCCGCTTCACCAGCCCGTTGTGGAAGATCCTCTGGGGGTGGATGTAGAGGCGCTTCCACGGTGTCCCGTGACTCTCGGACTCGTGGATCTCCGTGAGGCCGGAGAAGTGGTCGGCGTCGCCGTGCGTCACGACGATCGCGTCGATCTCCTTCGGCTTGTCGTCCTCCGTGTTCCGGAACCTGTTCGCGAGGTAGCGGGCGAACAGCTGGTTCTCGCCTCCGTCGACCAACACGACCTTGCCGGAGGGCGACTCGATCACCGCGGCGTCGCCCTGCTGAACGTCGACGAAGTCGACCTTCAGGACGCGGCTCGCGTCGCGCTCCACGACCAGGTCGGCGCCCTTCAGCTTGCTGCTGCGCGGGGGCCGGATGAAGCCGTCGACGCGCTTCCAGCGCGGGCTGCCGCGCTCGTCGGTAAAGGTGGTGGTCGCCCCGACGCGCACGTGGTCGTCGGCAATCTCGCGGACGTCGAGGGGGTCGCCCCAGGCGACCGTCGTGAGGTACTGGTCGCGGTCGCCCTCGCGCATGTAGATCTTCGCGAGGTCGACGTTCAGCAAGTGGGAGGCGGCCACCCCCCTACGTTTCCCCCGACTGTGCTGGCTGTCAAGAGGATGTTGTAAAGAAGGGCTAGAGCGAGCCGTTCTCCTCGAACCGCTCGTAGATCTCCTTCGCTTCCGGCGAGATGAAGACCACGCTCGCGGCCCCCACCATGCCGTAGCTCACCGGCACCGTCACGTTCCCGACGTCGCGCGGGCTGACCTGCGACGCGAGCACGCCGAGACGGAACATCTCGGAGGCGGAGAGGTCGAAGCGGGCGAACCTCCGGGTGGTCGCCGTCCAGCGGAACAGCGAAGTGGGGCTGTACTCGACCTGACGGCGGAGCTTGCTCAGCAGCGCGAGGAGGAAGTCGGCCTGGTGGGTGGTGCGCGTGATGTCGCCGTCCGGGAACGGCTTGCGGGCCCGGACGTATGACAGGGCCTCGTGCGCCTGGAGGTGCTGGACGCCCGCCTTCAGGTTCGCGCCCGATCCGACCGGGTCGTAGACGTCCTGCGGGATGTCCATCTCGACGCCGCCGAGCGCCGAGACGATGTTGCGGAAGTCCTCGAAGCCGACCATCACCCAGTAGTCGATGCGGATGCCCGTGACGCTCTCGAGCGTCTGCGCGACCAGCTCGGGCCCGCCGGCGTGGAGTGCCTCGTTGATCCGTCCGCTCCCGTAGCCGGGGATCGTCACCCAGGAGTCGCGCGGGAAGTTCAGGATCCCGCCCTTCATCGTCTCCGTGTTGATGCCCGCGATGTGGAGCGCGTCCGCGTTCACGTTGTCGGGATTGCCCTCGCGTGCGTCGCTGCCGATGATCGCGACGAACACCTTCCCGTCGGTCGGCTGGTAGCGCGCGTGGACGCGTCCGACGAGCAACGGAGACGACGACACGGGCGCCGTCGCGAGCGGCGCCACCGCCGAGACGATCCCGACCAGCGCGAGAAGGGCGAGGACGCGGCGCTTCACGGGAGCCGTCCCTGCTCGGCGTCGAACGCGACGACCTGCCAGCGGCCGTTCTCCTTCTCGAGCCACAGCTGCGCGCGGTGCCACACCGTGATCGGGCTCGACCGGCGCAGCGCGTTCGCCTGGACGCGTACGACCGCCGCGGCGCGCAGCCCGTCGTCGACCTGGATGCCGACCTTGAGGAAGCGCGTCGTCGTCCGCACGTCCTCGACTTCGTCGTGCAGCCCGATGCGCGACGCGGCCAGCACCTTCGACGCGGCGTCAGTCATGGTCGCGCGAACGGTCTTGTCGAGCGCGTCCGGCCGGAGGAACAGGGCCTCGTAGAGCCGCTGGATCGTGTCGACGACGTCCTCGCGCTCGCGCGCGAACACCGCTTTGTCCGCCTCGTTGATCCCCGCGGCGGTTGGGGCAGCGTACGCCTTGACCTCCCACGCGGCCTGCGGGATCGCGGGGTCGACCGCTGCTCCGCGGCCGGCGCCGATCGAGACGCGGTCGGCGGCGAGCAGCCACACCGCGGAGAGAGCGGCGACGGACAAGGCCACCGTCAGTGGCCAGATCGTCTTCTTCATGGCAGGGAGAACGACGCTCAAGGGGGTTTCCTCGTTCCCGACGTTCGGCTTGGTGAGGGTACCTACGGGACCCCGCACATCGACGGAAATCCCTCGCTGATTAGGTCGGCGGGTAGGATGCGGCCCTCAAATCACAGATGTCAAACGGATGACCGCCGGGCTCGGCCGGCGGCCAGAATTGGAGGACCTTGATGGAGCTCGGGCTGGACGTACGAAAGATGGGGACCCACGCGGTCGTGGACGTCAAAGGCGAGATCGACGTCTACACCGCGCCGAAGCTTCGCGAGAAGCTGATCGAGCTGGTGTCCGAGGGTTCGTACGACGTCGTCGTGAACCTCGAGGGCGTCGACTTCCTCGACTCGACCGGCCTCGGCGTCCTCGTGGGAGCCCTCAAGCGCGTCAAGGCTCACGACGGGAGCCTGTCGCTCGTCTGCACGCAGGACAAGATCCTCAAGATCTTCAAGATCACCGGCCTCACGAAGGTGTTCCCCATCCACTCCTCGGTCGACGAAGCGGCCGGAGCGTCCACGCAAGAGGCGTAGCAGCTTGACGCCTGCGCTCGAGCAGACCGTCCCCCAGGTCCGGCTCGAGATCCCCCCGCAGTCCGCGTACGTCGCGATAGCCAGGCTGGCGATCACGTCGCTCGGGCGCGCCGCCGGGGTCGACGAGGAGAAGCTCGACGACCTGAAGATCGCCGTCTCGGAGTCGTGCGCGAACGCGCTGTTCGCGCTGCAGGAGTCGGGCGCCGACTCCCCGATAGAGATCGCGTTCAGCGCGGGCCCCGACGCGCTCGAGGTCGTGGTGTCCCACGCCGGCCCCGCGGTCGATACCGGAGGCGACGAGGCGGACTCGCACGGTTTCTCGACGCAGCGCGTGATGTCGATGGCGCTGCTGCGCAGCCTCGTCGACGAGCTCGACGTGGCGCCCCGTAGCGGCGGCGGGGTTCGGGCGCGGCTCCTGCTGCGCCGTAGGTCTTAGAGCCACCTCTCGACGAACGCGCGGCCCTCCGCCCCTCCGACCTCTGCCACGACGCGCGCGAAGTCGTCGATCGTCGCGATCTCGAGATCGAGCGCGTCGTGCCACGTCGCGAGGATGTCGTCGTACGTGGCCTGCCCCACCGCGCTGCGGAGCTCCATCAGCACCTCGCTCCCGTCGAGGTAGATCGTCTCCGTGTAGCCCTCGTTGGACTCGAAGTCGTCGATCGTCGCCCGGACGGCAGCGCGCCTGGGGTCGGGCTCGCCGGCGAGGTTCGTCATCAACCACGTCCGTTCGTCGCGTTCGACGGCTTCGAGCCACATGCGCGTCGACGCCTCGGCGAACGCCTCGTCGAGCCACGGCTCCTCGACCTGGTTCGTTCCCACCGACGCGTACCACCACTGGTGCGCGACCTCGTGTCCGACCACGTATCTCGAGCGGGCGTCGTCGAACCCCGAGTAGGAGACCAGGTCGGGGATGAGCGGCAATCCCGAGAACGGCTCGGACGCGCTCGAGACGAAGACCACGCCCGGATACTCCATCCCGCCGAGGCGGCCCTGCGTCTCGACGACCTCGACCTCGGCTCCCGCCCACGGCAGCTCTCCGTACCGGGCGCTGTAGTGCTCGACGGCGGCGGTCGCGGATTCGAGGTTCGCCGCGCCCTCCCGGCCCCGGCCGGCCGGGTACCACGACCGCACGACTGCGTTCCCGGCCCTGGTCTGGAGGCCCCGCAGGAAGGGCCCCACGACGTAGGCCGCGTCGCGCATCATCGGGGCCGCGAAGCGCCACCGGCGCGTGTCCCCCGGGCCGTCCTCGACCAGGGTGAGCGTCCCCGTGCCGACGACCCCGGCGTTCTCGTCGACGGTCAGCTCGACCTGGTAGTCGGCGACCTCGGCGACGAAGGGGTCACCGATCGACCCGAAGCTAGGGAGGAGCCACTCGCCGTCCTCCCTCACGGCGACTTGCGGGATCCAGTTCCCGAGGAGCGTCAGGTCGCGCCAGCGCCCGAACCTCTCCGGGAAGCGCGGTAGCTCCATCGTCATCGCGACCGTGACGCGGGCGTTGCGACGCGGCCGAAGAGGCCGCGGCAGCTCCACGACGGCCGCCGTGCCTTCGAGCTCGGCGTCGACGGCCTCTCCTCCCACCGTCACGTCGAAGCGCGTCACGTCCCCCGGGCGCGCGAGGGCCTGGAACTCCCCGTTGTAGTCCGACGCGATCAGGTCCCGAGCGAACGGCAGCTCGCGGAGCGGCCGTGCGTAGGCGGCGGGGTAGACGTTGATGCCGAGGTCGCGGAGGCGTTCACCCGTCGCGTTGAAGTAGTCGATGGTCGTCGTCCACGACAGCTCGTCGTCCTCGAGCTCGGCGTCGACCGCGTAGGTCGTCCCGACGGTGTGTCCGATCGGGAGGTCGTGCGGCGTGGTGTCCACGACCTCCTCCGGCTTGAAGTCCTCGCGCGCGACGGCGGCCGCGTCCGCCTCCAGCGCGCGGTCGTGCGCGTCGGCTATCAGCGTGGGCGCCCCGTTCCCGACCACCGCGAGGACCAGGGCCGCCGCCAGCGCCTTGCGCACCCACGGCTCGGGCTCGGTCCGGCCCCCCGCGGCGCGGTCGCGCGGACGCTCGGGCGCCGTCGCCCCGTCGTACAGCGCCGACCACGCCGCGATGCCGAGCGCGAGCAGCGCCGTCTCGATCGGAAGCGCGACGAGGACCTGGACGGCCTGGCGCGCGACCTCGTAGCCGCTCGTCGCGGGGTAGTCGAACGCGGTCTCCTGCAACACCGGCGTGATCAACCGGCCGCCGATCCACAACGACACGCCGATGGCGATCAACCCGACCCACGTGACCGCGACATCGTGGCGCCTGGCGCGGACGAAGCGGGCCGCGCTGCGCCACGCCGGCAGGGACGAGAGGCCGTCGAACACCACGGCGCGGTGGCCGATGCTCAGCACTATCCGGAAGACCGTGCGGAAGACCCCGTACGCGAGGGCGGCCACGAGGATCAGCGTCCCGAACGCGGCGGGGCCCGACGAGGCGAGCGCGACCCCGACAGCGGCGGCGACGACCACGAGGACGACGAACGCCTGGAGGTGCATCAGCAGGACCGTGAGCCACGTGCGCCGCGTCGCGGCCCGGGCCTCACCCCAGCTCATGGGCTGCTCCGGGCGCGACAAAGCGATTGCGATCGTGTACAGCCGGACCCAGACGAGGAACCCGGCGACGGCCGCGGCCGCGGCGGCTACGAGCAAGCCCGGCGACATCCCCGGCGTCGAGCCCCAGATGCCGAGCGCCAGCTGCGGGTCCCCGGTTAGTAGGAAGGCGACGCCGCCGGCGGCGCCTGCCGTCACGGCGACGGCGACCGGGACCGCCGCGAGCAGGGCGCACGCCCCCGCCGCCAGCCACAGCCGCGGGCGCGAGACCAGGACGAGCCGCGCCGCTGCGAGCATCCCGGCTTTCTAACGCACCGGGTGGGCCGTTTGACATTTTGAGGGCCCAAAAGCTAGGTTCCTCCGGGCAAAAATTCGGGTTAGCGGGACCCACAACGCCCCTCCGGCGGGCGTGGCGCGCTTCGCATCGAGGGAGAAGACCGATAGACGAGACCTTGTCGAAGTCCGATCGCGAGACGCTCAAGGCGATCTACCGCCTCACCAGGGGCGGCGCGGACGCGCACACCGGCGCGCTCGCGGAAGCGCTCGGCGTGTCGCCCGGCACCGCGACCGCTGCGGTGAAGCGTCTCGCCGAGCGCGATCTCCTCGACCACAAGCCTTACAAGGGCGTCGAGCTCACGGCCACCGGCCGGCGCGCCGCAGTGGCGTCGATCAGGCGCCACCGGATCGTCGAGCGATTCCTCTCGGACATGCTCGGGTACGCGTGGAACGAGGCCGACCGGCTCGCCGGCGACTTCGAGCACGAGCTGCCGCAGGAGGTCGAGGACCGGCTCTTCGTCGCGCTCGACCGTCCGGCCACCTGCCCCCACGGGTTCCCGATCCCCGCTCCCGACGTCACGGACATCCCCGACATGCCGCCGCTGTACGCCCTGGAGGCGGGCGACGTCGCGGTCGTCGCCGTCCCGGGCTCGACCGATCCCGAGGTCGTGACGTTCCTCGAGACCCTGGGCCTCCGTCCGGGCGTCGAGGTCACCGTGCGCGAGAAGCACCCCTTCGGCGGGCCGATCGTGCTGCGCGTCGGCGGTCAGGACCGCACGGTCTCCGAGCGCGTCGCCGGCCAGATCTACGTCCGCAAGGAAGAGAGGAAGAACACACCCGGTCCCGGCCGATCGCAGAGCCGATCGGTCGTTCGAAGAAAGGAGAACAGCGTATGAGTCCGCTCCTGCTGGCTGCGGAAGGGGGGTACCAGGAGTTCGAGCTCGGCGGCACCGAGATGATGTGGCTGATCCTCTCGGCGCTGACCGCGATCATCGCGATCGGCGTCGGGTTCTCGCTGATGCGCGGCGTGCTCGCGTCCGACCAGGGAACGCCGAAGATGCAGGAGATCGCCGCCGCGATCCAGGAGGGCGCGATGGCGTACCTCCGGCGTCAGTTCAAGACGATCGCCGTGATCCTGGTGCCGCTGGTCGTGATCGTGTTCCTCACCTCGACCGAGGTGCTGAAGCCGGACGGTGACACCGCGTTGAGCTTCGCGGAGTCCGGGATCTTCCGGACGCTCGCGTTCATCGCCGGCTGTCTGATGTCGGGCCTGACCGGCTTCATCGGCATGGGCCTCGCGGTGCGCGGGAACGTGCGGACTGCCGCCGCGGCGCGGTCGGGCTCGCTGCCCGCGGCGCTGAAGGTCGCGTTCCGGACCGGAGGCGTGGCGGGGATGTTCACCGTCGGCCTCGGTCTGCTCGGCGCGACGATCATCATCCTGATCTTCCAGAACACGTCGTCGGCGATCCTCGTCGGCTTCGGGTTCGGCGGATCGCTGCTCGCGCTCTTCCTGCGAGTCGGCGGAGGGATCTTCACGAAGGCCGCCGACGTCGGCGCCGACCTCGTGGGCAAGGTCGAGGCGGGCATCCCCGAGGACGACCCGCGCAACCCGGCGACGATCGCCGACAACGTCGGCGACAACGTCGGTGACTGCGCCGGGATGGCGGCCGACCTCTTCGAGAGCTACGAGGTCACGCTCGTCGCCGCGATCATCCTCGGCGTCCCGGCGTTCGACTCGATCGGCCTGAACCCGGCCCTCGGCCTGATCTTCCCGGTGATCGCCCGCGCCATCGGCGTCATCGCGTCGATCGTCGGCGTCTACATGGTGCGCGCGACCGACAAGGACAAGAGCGCGATGGCTCCGATCAACCGCGGGTTCGCCACGGCGGGTCTGCTGACCGTGATCGGGACGTTCCTCGTCGCCTGGCTCTACGTCGACAACCTCGACGTCTTCTGGGCCGTCGTCATCGGCCTCGTGCTCGCACAGATCGTGAGCCGGCTCACCGAGTACTTCACGTCGACCGAGACGTCACCGGTGCAGGAGATCGCGGTCGCGGCCCGCACGGGCCCCGCGACGACGATCCTGTCGGGCTTCTCGTCCGGCCTCGAGTCGTCGGTCTACTCGGTGATCGCCATCGCGGCCGCGCTCGGCGTCGGCATCGCGCTCGGCGGCGGCAACATCCAGTTCTCGCTCTACCTCGTCGCACTGACGGGAATGGGCATGCTCGCCACGACGGGCGTCGTCGTGTCCGAGGACACGTTCGGCCCCGTGTCCGACAACGCCGCGGGCATCGCCGAGATGTCGGGCGAGTTCGAGGGCGAGCCGGAGCGGATCATGGTCAGCCTCGACGCCGTGGGCAACACGACCAAGGCGGTCACGAAGGGGTTCGCGATCGGCTCCGCCGTCATCGCGGCCGTCGCTCTGTTCGCGTCGTACATCGAGACGATCGCCTCCGAGCTCGACCTCGGCCTCGAGGGCTCCGAGCTCTTCTCGCACCCGCTGACGCAGATCAACGTCGCCGACCCGAAGACGTTCATCGGTCTCCTCATCGGAGGCTCGATCGCGTTCCTCTTCTCGGCGCTGGCGATCCGTGCCGTCGGCCGTTCGGCCGCGGTCGTCGTGCAGGAGGTCCGCAGGCAGTTCCGGGACAAGCCCGGGATCATGCAGGGGACCGAGCGTCCGGACTACGGCCCGGTCATCGACATCTGCACGGCCGCGTCGCTGCGTGAGCTCGCGACGCCGGCGCTCCTCGCCGTGCTGTCGCCGGTGATCATCGGCTTCGGCGTGAACTACTTCGCGCTCGGCGCGTTCCTCGCCGCGGTCATCCTGACCGGCCAGCTCATGGCCGTGTTCCTGTCGAACGCCGGTGGTGCGTGGGACAACGCGAAGAAGCACATCGAGGACGGGCACGAGGGCGGCAAGGGTTCCGAGGCCCACAAGGCCGCGGTCATCGGCGACACCGTCGGCGACCCGTTCAAGGACACCGCCGGCCCCGCGCTCAACCCGCTGATCAAGGTGATGAACCTGATCTCGCTGCTGATCCTGCCGGCCGTGATCAACCTGCAGGACAACGACGGCGCGCGGTTCACCATCGCGGGCCTCGCCCTGGTCGTGCTGATCGGCGCGGTTGCGTTCAGCAAGCGCAAGGGTGTGGCGATGGACGAAGACATCGCGCCGCTGGCCGCGGCCGGGGGGCCGGGCACGGTCTCGGTGGGCCCGGCCGACTCGGCGGCGAAGCACTAGCCGAGCACGCGCTTTGCGCGCCCGGAGCGGCGTTTCCGTAACGGGCGGTGCGCGGAGTGAAAGAGGGGCCCCCCTGTGGGGGCCCCTCTTTCGTCTAGCGCTCTAGGTGGTACGGCACGCTCACCACCACCGTGCCGCGCTCGAACAGCAGCCGCCGCTTCACTATCAGCGCCGTCTGGTTGTGCAGGATCTGGTGCCGCGTCTTCTTGACGACGAACTCCGGCAGCACCACCGTCACCGTCCGCTCGAGGCCGTCCGCCCTGAACTGCCGCAGGTAGTGCACGAGCGAAGTCCCGATGTCGCGGAACGGCGACGCCTCGATCTCTAGCGGGTGGGGGATCCCGATCGAGGCCCATTGCTCCACGAGCCGGTCGGTCTGCTGCTCGTCCAGACCGAACGACACCGCGCGGACGTCGATCGACTGCAGCGTCTCGGCGTACTCGAACGCCTGCAGCGTCGCGTTGTGCACGCCCGAGACCAGGACGATCGTGTAGTTGCGTCCCGGCTCGTGGCTCTGGTCGAGGTGCGGGTCGATGTCTTTGCGGACGACCGGCACGTCGAGCACCTGCACTCCCGGCTCCGTCAGCAACGCCCCCTTGAGACGGTGCAGCGCCGGCCGCCGGAAGATCTCGAACAGGCTCGTGCTCTCGAGGACCTCCGGTATCACCAGCGTCAGGAAGGCGTCGTGGTCGAGCTGCAGCTCGGCCCGCTTGCGCGTCAGGAACGCGCGCATGGCCTTCGTCCGCCTCGTCCCCTGCGGCACGACCTCGATCGGGACGTCCGGAGCGAGCCGTTTCCACAGCCGGATGTGGGAGCTGTCGAACGTCACCGCGGAGATGTGCGCGGCCCTCATCGCGCGCGCGTATCCGAGAGCGCGCTCGACGGCGGCGTCCATCGTCGTGACGTAGACGATCATGTGCTGATCGGCCGGGCGACGGTCGGCCGGTCGCCGGGACGGGTGCGCGAGCTCGGCCTCCACCGAGACGTAGTGCTTGTTCACCGACCGCATCGTGAACATCAGGACCGGGATCGCGATGAGGACGATCCACGCACCGCCGGCGAACTTCGTCGACGCGATGACCACGAGGACGACGCCGGTAACACATGCCCCGAACGCGCTGAGCGCAGCTCGCCGCTGCCACCCGGGCTCCTTGAGCCTCCGTCCGCGCACGACCATGCCCGTCTGCGAGAGCGTGAACGAGATGAAGACCCCGACCAGGTAGAGCTGGATCAAGCGGGTCAGGTTTCCCTGGAAGACGTAGATGAGCGTGCTCGAGACGACCGCGAGGATGATCACGCCGTTCGAGAAGACGAGACGGTCCCCCCGGTTCATGAACTGGCGCGGCAGGTAGCGATCGGCCGCGAGGATCGACGCCAGGCGCGGGAAGTCCTGATACGCGGTGTTGGCAGCGAGGATGAGGATCGCGGCAGACGTGGCCTGCACGAGATAGAAGAGCGGCCCACCGTGGAAGACCGTCTCGGCGACCTGGGAGAGGACCGACGGTTGGTGTCCTCCGGGCTCGTGCGTGTAGACGACGTTCAGGTGGTCCGTGAGCCACGAGATGCCCAGGAACATCGTGATCGAGAGCGCGGCCATGATCCCCAACGTGGTCGCTGCGTTCTTGGACTGCGGATAACGGAACGCGGGGACCCCGTCCGCGATCGCTTCGACGCCCGTCAGCGCGGTGGTCCCCGCTGCGAACGCCTTGAGGACGAGCAGGAACGTCAACGAGCTCGTGACGTGCAGGTCGTCCATGCGGCTCGCGCTCGCTGCCTGCTCGCACCCCCCGAGGCACTGGACGATGCCCGTGCCCACCATCAGCAGGATCGACGCCACGAAGCCGTACGTGGGGATCGCGAAGAGCGTCCCGGACTCCCTCACCCCGCGGAGGTTGATCACGGTGACGAACAAGACGAACCCGATCGCCATCGGGACCCGGTACTGGGCCAGCGTCTCGGAGACCGACGTGATGGCCTCGACGCCGGCGGCGATCGAGACGGAGACCGTCATGTTGTAGTCGATGAGGAGGGCCGACCCGGCGAGGAGGCCGGGGTACTTGCCGAGGTTCTCGTGCGAGACCCGGTAGGCGCCCCCGCCGGTCGGGTAGGCCTTGACCGTCTGGCGATAGCTGATGACGACGATCGCCAGCAGCGTCGCGACCGCGACCGAGATCGGGAAGATCAGGCTCATGCCCGCCGCTCCCGCCGTCGCGAGGACGATCAGCGCCTCCTGAGTCGCGTACGCGTTGGACGACAGGGGGTCCGACGAGAAGACCGGCAGGGCGATGACCTTCGGCAGGAGAGTGTGTTCGAGCTCCCCGGACGACATCGGCCGTCCGAGGAGCACACGCTTCAGTGCCGCGGGAAGGTTGCTCAACCGTGCTCCGGACCGGGGACGAGCTCGTACTCGGGGTTGAGCACCATGAGCTCGCCCCCCGTCTGCTCGCCCGGGATGCCCTCGATGATCAGCCCCATCCCGAGCCGGATGCCCGAGATCGTGTGCCGTCCCAGCCAGCGCGCGACCATCTGTCCCGATCCGTCGATGATCGTCGCCTCGATCGATCCGCTTCCCGGGCGCGGGTCGATGCGGATGTTCTGGATGACCCCGGCGGCGCGACAGCGGCGACGCGGTTCGAGCGCGGCGATCGGTGTCGCCCCGACGACCGTCGCGGCCCAGTGGCGGAGGTTCTCGGCCCTGATCTCGTCGGGCGGCCGGGCGAGTCGCTCGACGGCGTTCTTGAAGAAAGCCACGGAGCGCAAGTATGCCAGTAACGCCCGCCGGGGCGCCGCTGCGGCGCCCGGTTTCCTCCGGACGAAAAGGAGCCCGCGACCGAGGTGCACGTGATCATCGCCGGCTGTGGCCGCGTGGGGTCGGAGTGCGCGTCGAACCTCGAGCGGCTCGGTCACTCCGTCGCCGTGATCGACAAGAACGCCAAAGCGTTCGAACGGCTCAAGGCAGGCTTCGCCGGTCGCAAGATCGTCGGCTTCGCGTTCGACCGCGAGGTCCTCGAGGACGCGGGGATAAAGGACGCTGCAGCGTTCGCGTCGGTGACGAACGGCGACAACTCGAACATCCTCTCGGCCCGCGTCGCGAAGGAGCACTACCGCGTCCCGCAGGTCGTCGCGCGCATCTACGACCCGCGCCGCGCGCAGATCTACCAGCGCCTCGGCATCCAGACCGTCGCGACCGTGCGCTGGACGACCGACCAGATCTTGCGCTCGATGCTCCCGGAAGAGGTGTCGGTCGAGTACACGATCGACAACGGCGAGGTAGTCGTCACCGCTCTCCCGGCCCCTCCGGAGGTCGTCGGGCAGAAGGCGCTCGCGGTCGACGTCCCCGGACGCCGCCGGGTCGTGGCCGTCAGCCGCTTCGGGGTCCCGCGGGTCCCGGACAAGGACCTGACGATCCAGGACGGGGACATCCTGCACATCTCGGTGGTCCGGCCCGAGGCGAGCGAGCTCGGCGACGACATCAAGACCGTCGGGCGGCCGGAGTGAACGGCAACAGGACGATCCGGATCGCGATCGCGGGGGCCGGGAACGTCGGCAGCTACGTCGCGAGCGACCTCAGGCGCAAGGGCCACGACATCGTGATGATCGAGCAGAACCAGGCGGTCGTCGACGTCCTGAAACAGGACCTCGACGTCAGCTGGGTGAACGGCGACGCGTGCGAGCTCCACACGCTCGACGCGGCCGTGCTGTCGTCGTGCGAGGTAGTCGTGGCCGCCACCGGCGACGACGAGGACAACCTCGTGATCTCTCTCCTCGCCAAGCAGGAGTTCGCGGTGCCGCGCGTCGTCGCCCGCGTGAACCACCCCGACAACGAATGGCTGTTCACGGAGTCGTGGGGCGTCGACGTGGCGGTGAGCACGCCGCACCTGCTCGCGTCCCTCGTCGAGGAGGCGGTCTCGGTCGGCGACCTCGTCCGGCTGCTGAACCTCGAGCAGGGGAAGGTCTCGCTGCTGGAGGTCACGCTTGCTCCGGCCACGCCCGCGGTCGGCAAGACCGTCGCCGACCTGAAGATGCCGCCGGACTGCGCGCTCGTCGCGATCGTTCGTGAACGACACGTCATCACCCCACAACCGGAGACGCCGCTGCAGGTCGGTGACGAGGTCCTGGCCCTGTCGTCGCCCGCCGCCGAGGCCGACCTCAAGCGCGCGCTCATCGGCGAGTCGTGATGGAGCGCGACGCGGCGGTCGCGCTCGTCCGCAAGTACGTGCATACGGAGGTCACGTTCCGCCACCTGGTCTCGGTCGAAGGGGTCATGCGCGCGCTAGCGCGGCACTTCGACGAGGACCCGCATCGCTGGGGGCTGGCCGGGCTCTTCCACGACCTCGACATGGACGAGACCCACGGCGACTTCGAGCGCCACACGCAGCTGACGATCGAGTGGCTGCGGGCCGAGGGTTTCGACGACGAGCAGATCCTGAACGCGATCCTCGGACACAAGTACGACTCTCATCAGACCGACGCGATGTCGAAGGCGATCGTCCACGCCGACGGGGTGGCCGGCCTGCTCGTCGCGTGCGCGCTCGTGCGCCCGGAGAAGGCCCGGGGGATGAAGGTCTCGTCGGTGAAGAAGAAGCTGAAGGAGAAGTCGTTCGCGCCCGGCGTGGAGCGCGACAAGATCTGGGGGGTCGAGGAGAAGATCGGGATCCCGATGGACGAGTTCATCTCGATCTCGATAGGGGGCCTGCAAGAGGTGGCGCCCGAGATCGGCCTGACGCCCTAGCTAAGCCACTCCGAGCATGGAGACGAATTAACCCAGCGTCGGCATCTCCCGCAATCTCGCTGCAACGTCAGGCGCCGCCTCGTCGAGGACATCAGCGAGACTCTGAATCTCGGCGACTACCTGATGAATCTGGGGCACGGTTTGCTCAATTTCGGCCGTTCCTTCGTTCGTTTCTGACGGAAGCAATCCTTTCGTCCGGGTAGCTCGCCTGTGTACGCGCTTCAGAACGTCGCCACCGGGAGCTCCTTCGTCGGGTGCTGCGTAAGGAGAGTGAAGAATGTTGTTCCGGGCTGTCGCCGCGTTTTGTGCGAGTTGTAGTACACGAAATAGCTCTTTTCGTGCCTCGCCCTCTGGTAACCGAAGTATTGCGAGGCCGCCGATTACATCGAGCAGGCGGCCATACGTCACGTTCCTCGATATGACTTCGGTCGCCGCCGCGTTCGTACCAAGAAATGCTCGGCATAGGTGGCTAGTCATCACCTCAAGCAACGCAAAGTTGGAGGCAACTTTGCCGATGGCAATCAAGTGCCGCTGAAAGTCCTGCTCTTCCTGCTTTTCGTCCGACATTACGAGTCATGCCTCTAGACATGTACCGCGGAAAGGCCTGAACGGTGCACTGAAGGCGAACCTTCTCACATGAGGCTTGCTATGCGCGCGCCACGTGAGAAACATCGCCTGAGAGGATTCGGTCTAATCGTCTCGAGTCTTATCTGACATGACTGACACGTCTGACGTGTTTGGCATTGGCCCGGCGGCCCCCGCGGCGGCTCTCGCCTTGCGCCTCCTCAGGTACCAGATCCCGGCCCCCGCCACGACGGCGGTCCCGATCGCAAGCGTCGGCAGGTCGAAGTAGTGCAGCACCTTCTCCCAGTTGTCCTCGACGACCACGCCCAGCCACGTCAGGCCCGCGGTCCAGGGCACGACCCCCAGGAACGTGTAGACCGTGAACTTGCCGAACGGCATCTTCGCGATCCCGGCGGGTAGCGAGATGAACGTCCGGATGACCGGCAGGAGCCGCGAGAAGAACGTCGCGGCGTCGCCGTGCTTCGCCCACCAGATCTCCGCCTTGTCGACGTCGTGGCTCCGGATCAGCACGTACTTCCCGTAGCGGTCGAGCAGCGTGCGCCCGGTCTTCCGCCCCAGCCCGTAAGCCAGCCAGGACCCGACGAGGTTCCCGACGACGCCGGCCGTCACGACCCAGAAGAAGGACAGGGTCCCGTCGGCGGAGTACCAGCCCCCCACGAGCATCGTGACCTCGCTCGGGAACGGGATCAGCGCCGACTCGGCCGTCATCAGCAGGAAGATCGCCAGGTACCCGTAGTCCGTGACGAAGTCCTCCATGAAGCGGATGACGGGTTCCAGGATGGCGTCCACGGGCGCCGATGGTAGTCGGATTTTCGCGGGGCAAAAGCCCTGGTCAGGCGCCCAGGGAAGGTCTTCGCGGGGGTGGGCGTTGGTTGACAACGACTCCCCGGCAGTGGGATAAGCGGCCCCCGGACCCGATCCCCGAGGGGTTCGCCCGCGGCGGGACTCCGCCCGAAGCAGACCAAGGAGCTACGTGGCCAAGAACCTCGTGATAGTCGAGTCGCCTGCGAAGGCGAAGACGATCGAGAAGTACATGGGCAAGGACTACAAGGTGCTTGCCTCGATGGGCCACGTCCGCGACCTGCCCAAGTCCGACTTCGGGATCGAGGTCAACGGCGGCGTCAAGATCGCCTACGAGCCGATCTCCCGGGCGTCCGCGAAGAAGGCGATGACCGCGATCCGGAAGGCCGCCAAGGAGGCCGAGACCGTCTGGCTGGCGCCCGACCCCGACCGCGAGGGCGAGGCGATCGCGTGGCACGTGGCCGAGCTCGCGAAGCTGAAGCCGGAGAGCACCCGCCGGGTGACGTTCAACGAGATAACGAAGAAGGCGGTCACCGACGCCTTCGCACACCCCCGCTCGATCGACATGGCCCTCGTGGACGCACAGCAGGCCCGGCGGGCGGTCGACCGGATCGTCGGCTACAAGCTCTCGCCGTTGCTGTGGCGCAACGTCGGCCCGAACCTGTCCGCGGGGCGCGTGCAGAGCGCGGCGCTGTTCCTCGTCGTCGAGCGCGAGCGCGAGATAAGGGCGTTCAGGCCGGTCGAGTACTGGGACCTGACGGCGAAGCTCGCGACGAACGACGGCGACGAATTGATCGCTCTGTACCCGGTCGGCGAGAAGGAGAGGTTCTCGCTCGGCGACGAGGCCGCCGCCACCACGTTGAAGGACCGTGTCGAGCCGGGCCCGTGGACCGTGACGGCGATCCGCAAGACCGAACGCCGGCGCAAGCCCCCGGCCCCATTCAAGACGTCGACGCTCCAGCAGGCGGCGTCGAGCAAGCTCGGCTTCCCGACGTGGAAGACGATGAAGCTTGCGCAGAGCCTCTACGAGGCCGGCCACATCACGTACATGCGAACCGACTCGACGAACCTGAGCAACGACGCGCTCGGTGAGATCGGCCGCGTCGTCGAGGCCCAGTTCGGCAAGGAGTTCCACGAGGTCCGCAAGTTCACCGCGAAGTCGAAGGGGGCCCAGGAAGCGCACGAGGCGATCCGGCCTGCGTCCGCGGAGCTGGCGCCTTCGGACCTCGCAGGGGCGATCGACGCGGACGAGCTGAGGCTCTACGAGATCGTCTGGCAGCGCACGATGGCTTCTCAGATGGCCGAGGCGGTCTACGACGCGACGTCCGTCGACGTCGAGAGCAACGGCACGACGTTCCGCGCGACCGGCCAGATCCTGAAGTTCAAGGGGTACATGAGCGTCTACCTCGACAGCCGCGACGACGAGCCGGAGGAGGCCGAGGGCCTGCTGCCGGATCTCGAGGAGGGCCAGGTCCTCGACCTGCGCGCGCTCGACGCGGCGCAACACTTCACGCAACCGCCGCCGCGTTTCACCGAGGCCACGCTCGTGCGGCGCATGGAGGAAGTCGGCATCGGCCGGCCGTCGACCTACGCGCCGACCGTGCGGCTGCTCGTCGACCGCGAGTACGTCCGGACGGAGTCGCGGCGGCTCTTCCCGACGCCGCGCGGCGAGGTCGTCATCGAGCTGCTCGAGGCCCACTTCCCCGAGGTCGTCGACGTCGAGTTCACCGCCCGCATGGAAGAGGATCTCGACGAGGTCGCGGTCGGGTCGCGCGAGATGGACCCGCTCGTGCGGGAGTTCTTCGAGTCGTTCACCGCACACGTCGCCGAGCAGAGCGACAAGATGTCGCGGCCCGAACGCCCGACCGACCAGACGTGCCCGAACTGCGGGCGTCCGGTCGTCAAGAAGTTCGGCAAGCACGGCCTGTGGTTCCTGTCGTGCTCCGGCTGGCCGGAGTGCAAGTGGTCGCAGCAGCTCGACGCCAACGGCGACCCGTTGCCGGAGCCCGAGGGGACGGGCGAGAAGTGCCCGAACTGCGGGTCCGAGCTCGTGGCGAAGTCGGGGAGGTTCGGCCCGTTCGTAGGGTGCTCGAACTACCCCGAGTGCAAGTTCATAAAGAAGGAGCCGCCGAAGGAGACCGGCGAGACGTGCCCGAACTGCGGGTCGGGACTCGTCGAGAAGCGCGGCCGTTTCGGACCGTTCACCGGGTGCTCGAACTACCCGGAGTGCAAGTACATCAAGAAGAAGCCGCGGAAGAAGGAAGAGGCCGCTTCGTAGACCGGTCCACGTCCTCCCAGACGAGGTGTTGACTGACGGGCAAGCCGTCCATAATGTGGTCCGAGACGGACGGGTTGAGCGTGGGGTTGAACGGTGCACGGTGCGGGCGACGGGCACGACGGCAGCGACGGCACGGCGGGTTCCGATTCCCTCGGAGACCTGACCCGCGCTCATGCTCGGCGCCGGTTGCACGAGTTGAGGACGGAGCTTTCCGTCGGGCAGGTCGAGCTCAACGAGGCGGAACACAGGGAACGCGATCTACGCGAGACACTGCTCCGGATCTCCGGGGCGATCCAGGTCCTCGAGGAGTTGCTCGCGGAGCCCGTCCCCGGGCACGCCGCCACCCCGCCGGAGGAGAGGCTCCTCGAAGGCGCCGGGCCATGATCGTGCGGCCCGCGCTCACCGTTTTCGGTTCGGTCGATCCAGCCAAGCGCACGCTACTCGGGGGGTGGGGTAGATGACGTGGTTGACCACGGGCAACGCCGGTACGAATCCTGCTTCGAACTTCCTGGGGACCACGGACAACCAGGGCCTGACGATCAGGACGAACAACCAGGCGAGGGTGACGGTCCAGTCGAACGGGAACGTCGGGATCGGGACCATCACGCCGCAGCGACCCCTCCACGTCCACGGGAACGAAGTCCACAGCGGAGGACCCATAGCCGGCTTCTCCTTCGGCAACCGCGAGACCGCGTCGTTCACGAACAACGCCGGCGAGCGTTGGGTCTGGTACTCGGCGGCCAACAAGGCGCGTCTGTGGTCCGGGGGTGACAAGCTCGCCGTGACGGCGAACGGCAGCGTCGGGATCGGGACGCTGGACCCGCAGCGACCGCTCCACGTCCACGGCCACGAGGTCCACAGCGGAGGACCCTGGGCCGGGTTCTCCTTCGGCAACCGCGGGACCGCGGCGTTCACGAACAACCCCGGCGAGCGTTGGGTCTGGTACTCGGAGGGCGGGGTCGCGCGGCTGTGGTCGGGGGTGGACAAGATCCGCGTCACGACGGGTGGCGACCTGCAGCTGATGGGTGCGGACTGCGCGGAGACCTTCGACGTCGAGGGCGACCCGGAACCGGGGACCGTCGTCGTGCTCGCGGGGGATGGCGCAGTGCGTGCGAGCTCGGCGGCTTACGACACGCGCGTAGCAGGCGTCGTCGCAGGAGCCGGCAGCTACAAGCCCGGCATCGTCCTCGACGCCGGCGAGACGGGCGGATCCCGCCGGGCGATCACGCTGGCAGGGAAGGTCTTCTGCAAGGCGGACGCCGACGCGGCCCCCATCCGCGTGGGCGACCTCCTCACGACCTCGGCCCTCGAAGGCCACGTGATGCGCGTCACAGAGATGAGGCGGGCACTCGGAGCGGTCGTGGGCAAGGCCCTCGCCCCGCTCGACTCCGGGCGTGGCCTCGTCCCGGTTCTGATGGCCTTGCAGTGACGGCAGTGACTCCCGAAGAGCGATAGCGACCGCGGAGGAGGATGGGGAGCATGATCTCACTTCTCGGAATGGCTTCGTGCGTCGGGGTCGGCAACAGGCCCCTCTCGATCAGGCACGACTTCTTCGGCTACTCGACCTCTGCGGTCACGATCTCCGTCCTGCCGCAGGTCCAGAGGTTGCAGGGGCGGCACGTGCACATGAACGTCATCCGCGTCGGCTCGGATCAGTTCACCAACGCGGACGAACGCGAGATCGATCAAGCCGTCCAGTTCACGCGGAACACGTTCGCGCCTGCCGGCCTCGGCGTGGGGCGGATTCAGCACTTCGTCATAAGCACGGCCGAGGCGAACGGGCGGGACGTGATCGACAACGATGGTGAGGCGGAGGCCCTCACCGACGAGTGGACCGTTCCGAACGACGCGATGGACATCTTCTTCGTGCGCGCGTACATGGGGGGGACGGCGGGGTTGTCGCGCGTGGACGGTCCGTGCGACAAGAACGCAAAGGGCATGGACGGAAGCGTCGTGGAGATGAACGCCGGGGGCGGCCTGTCCGACTTCGCGCTCGCCCACGAGGCCGCCCATTACCTCGGGCTCTCACATCGGAACGACGGCACGGCCCTGATGAACCCCACGATCCCGAATGGGGCCGGCATCAATGCCGGTGAGGCGTCGAACATGCGGGACCACTGCTTCAGCAAGTCCCCCTGCTGAGGAGGATGCTCGATGGTTGCGACGATCGACGACCCGCAGAGGCGCAATCCCGACGTGGTGAGGGCCGTCCTCGCCGGGCGCAGCAAGGCGTTCCCCCTCCCGGCCGCGGTTGCTCTCCTCCCCGATCTCGACGTGCCCGTGTCGGAGCGGGAGGACCTCCTCGGTGACGTCGTCGGATCGGCCGACGACGCGACGGCACGTGTCGCGGCCGCGATCGGACTCCGTCGCCTCCGCACGCCGGGTGCGCGCGACAGGCTCCGAGCGGCGCTCGAGGGCGAGGCCGAGAGCCGTGTCGTCGCCGACGTCGCCCTGGCGCTCGGCTTCGTGGGGGCCGAGGAAGACGTTCGGCGCCTGTCCGAGAAGGCGGAGCGCGTGAAGGAAGGGTGGGCGCGCGACCGCATCGCGTTCGCCGCGGCATTGATCGCGCATCGGACCGGGCTCCCCGAGCCCGACCTGAGGTTCCCTCCCGCGGATGCCGTTCTTCGCGTCGAGCAGGCCGACGCCGGGGTCGCGAGCCGGCGTCCCGAGGGCCGCGAGGTCTCGCTGGCCCTCGACGCGCTCGAGACGGAGCCCGTCGGGATAGCGAGCGCGGCCGAGCAGGTCCACGTGATCGAGTGCGGACCGAGGACCCTCTACGTCGCGCTGGACCGCGAGGTCGCGTCCGACCTCGGGAGGCTGCGCGAGCGGAAGGGGATGCTCGGTGTCGTCGAGACTTTCTACGAGGAGCACGGACGCGCCGCGCCGGCGATGCTCGTCCTGACCGATCCGGCGGATGCGAACGTCGACTTGTTCGTGACCCGGCTCACGGGAGAGCCCCTGTACCGAGGCAAGGCGAGTCTCGACGGCGCGCGCCTCGACGCGAAGCTGTGGAGCGTGGATGCCGCCGGCGTCACCCCGGTGGAGCTCCACGTCACCTTGGAAGGGAACGAGGTCTCCGTCCAGGGAAGCTCCGATTCGACGGTCCGCAAGCAGCGCCATGCGACGCCGATGCGCTGAACCCTGACCTCTCCCGCGCGCGTTTGCCTCGCTCGCTGTCCGGCATCAGCCTTGACAGCCCTAGCTCGAACCTCTCTCCGGCCCCGGCTACGCCGGGGGGGCCGGGCGCGGCCCTAGACTCACCTTGACCACGACCGGGCGCGGAGCTGAGGAGGCCGACGATCCACCAACCCGAGGCTGACCTGCACGCCGCAGAGCCCGCCGACGAAGGGGTCTCCTACCTCTCGCTCCTGAGGAACGGCAACTTCTTCCGCTTCTTCCTCGCGCAGTTCGTGTCGAGCCTCGGGGACTGGATCGGCGTCGTCGCCCTCGTCGTGCTGGCGAGCGACATCGGCGGCTCGATCGGCGTGGGCGCCGTCATGACGGCACGCGTGCTTCCGGGGTTCTTCGTCGGACCGCTCGCCGGCGTGTTCGCCGACCGCTTCGACCGCAAGAAGACGATGGTGATCGCGGACCTGGCGCGGGCCGGGATCATCTTCTCGCTCCCGTTCGTCGAGAACCTCCTCTACCTCCTGCTCGCCTCCGCCGTCCTCGAGTCGCTCACGCTCGTGTGGGGGCCGGCGAAGGACGCGTCGCTGCCGCACTTCGTGAAGCCGCAGGAGCTGACGCACGCGAACTCGCTGTCTCTTATCGCGATCTACGCGCCGTTCCCCCTCGGGTCGGTCGTGTTCGCGTTCATGGCCACGCTGGGGTCGTTCCTCGGCGAGCACGTCACGTTCCTCGAGGGGCTGGCGACCCGACCGGAGGCCCTCGCGCTGGGAGTCGACTCCCTGTCGTTCCTGTTCTCCGCGATCATGATCTGGAGCCTCAGCATCCCCTCGTCGCGCACACGGATAGAGCGCCTCGACCTCGGCCAGGTGAAGCGCGACCTCGTGGAGGGGCTCACGTTCGTGTTCGAGCACAAGCAGGTCCGGCCGTGGCTGCTCGGGATCGCCTTCACGTTCACCGCCGCGGGTGCCGTGTTCTCGCTCGGCGTCGCCTTCGTGGACGACGTCCTCGGCGGCGGCGACCGCGGGTTCGCGTTCCTCGTCGGGTTCCTCGCGACCGGCATGATCATCGGCCTGCTCGCGGTCGGACTGATCGCGCGCCGGATCCAGAAGGACGTCTTGTTCTCCTCGTCGCTGCTGCTGGTCGGCGTCGGGTTGATCGGCCTAGCCAGCGTCGGGAGCCTGAACTCGGCGATCCCGCTCGCGAGCGCCCTCGGGTTCTTCGGCGGCGCGGCCTATTCCACCGGGTACTCCCTGATGCACGAGACGACCGCCGACGAGCTGCGCGGGAGGACGTTCAGCGCGGCGTACACCGTGATCCGCATGGGCACGCTCGTCGGGCTCGGGCTGTTCCCCTTCATCGCAGGGCTCCTCGGTCACTACCGCCTGACGTCGCCTTTGGGGACGCTCGACATGCCCGGGAGCCGCGTGACGCTGTGGCTCGCCGGCGGCGTCGCGGTGATCGGAGGCATCGTCTCCATGCGCGCCATCCGGGCACGCGAGGAGCCGGGGGCGCCGATCGAGGCAGCTCCGGCCGGCCGCGCGGGCGAGCGCGGCTACTTCGTCGTGTTCGAGGGCGGCGACGGATCGGGCAAGAGCACGCAGATGGCCGCGCTCGTCCGGTGGCTCGAGGCGCGCGGGGCGGACGTGGTGACGACGCGGGAGCCCGGCGGGACCGAGATCGGGCGCCACATCCGCGAGGTGCTCCTCGACCCGGCGTGCGACGCGATGGACGCGCGCACCGAGGCGTTGCTGTACGCGGCCGACCGGGCCCAGCATGTGGCGGAGGTCATCCGGCCTGCGCTCGAGGCGGGCAAGATCGTCGTGTCCGACCGCTTCATCGACTCTTCGCTCGCGTACCAGGGCGTCGCGCGCGATCTCGGTCTCGAGGAGGTGTACCGGATCAGCAGGTGGGCGACCGACGATCTCATGCCCGACGTCGTCTTCTTCCTCAGCATGGACTCGCGCCTCGGGTTGCGGCGCATCGACGGCAACCCCGACCGGATCGAGCTCGAGGACTCGGCGTTCCACGACAAGGTGGGTGCGGCGTACCTCGAGCTCGCGCAGCGCTATCCCGATCGCTTCGTCGTGCTCGACGCGAACCGCCCGCAGTCCGAGGTGCACCAGGACGTGGTCGACGCGTTCGAGGCCCGGACGTCCGGCGAGGACGAGGCGCGGCTTGCCGGGTTCCTGCGCGAGGGGGGGTTCCCGCAGCGGTGAGCGCGTGGGCGGGCGTGCGCGGGATCGCGGCGGCGGAACGCCTCGCGGCCCAGGTCGCCGCGGGACAGATCGCACACGCGTGGCTCCTCACGGGCCCCCGCGGGTCTGGAAAGCGCGGGGTCGCGTTCGCGCTCGCGGCGTCGCTCGTTTGCGAGCGGGGCCCGGAGGTCGCGTGCGGGGAGTGCTCCGGATGCACCCGCGCGCTGCGGGACCGTCACCCGGACGTCCACCACGTCGAGCCCGAGGGCGTGATCATCCCGGTCGACGTCGTGCGGGAGGCGGTCATCCCCGAGGCGGCGCGCTCCCCGTTCGAGGCCGCGTACAAGGTCTTCGTGATCGAGGACGCGGACAGGATGAACGACGCCGCGCAGAACGCACTGCTGAAGACGCTCGAAGAGCCGCAGCCCGACACCGTGTTCGTCCTCGTGTCCGACCACGAGGAGGAGGTCCTCGAGACGATCGCGTCGCGCTGCCGCATCGTGCGGCTCGACCCGGTGCCGGTGGCGCGCGTCGCCGACCTGCTGGTGGGCGAGGGCGCCGATCCCGCCGAGGCGAGGCGCGCCGCCCTGGCGGCCGAGGGAGACGTCGGGCGGGCGCGGGCGCTCGCGTTCGACGAGGGCGCGCGGGCGCGCGGCGAGGCGTGGCGGACGCTCCCCGGCCGCTTGACCTCGCCGCTCGACGCGCTGGACGCGGCCGCGGAGGTCGTGGCCGAGGCGCGGGCCGCCGCCAAGGCGCGGGAGAAGGAGCAGAAGCAGGAGGTCGCCGCGCTCGCGGAGGCGATGGGCGAAGGCCGCGGCACGTCGGCGGCCCGCAACGCGCTCGCGAAGAGGCACCGTCGCGAGCTCCGCCGCGTCGAGGAAGAGGTGCTCCTGGAGGCGCTCGGGTCGCTGGGCGCGTTCTACCGGGACGTGCTCGCCGCCCGCCAGGAGGCCGCTGCCCCCGGCGACCTCGCGGGATGGGCGAGCTCGCCGATCCCGGACGCGGCCCTGGTCGCCGCCGCCGCCCGGTGCGCCGAGGTCGGGGGGACCTTCGCCTTCAACGCGAACGCGCTGCTGGCGCTGGAGTCGACGCTGGTCGAGCTCGCTCGCCTGGCGCCGCCCCCGCTCGCCGTGGGCTGATCCGCCCGCTTCGTCCGTTACGTACTAAAGCGACCCAGGCTCCGCGCCGTAGATACCTGAGGGGGCCGAGACTGGAGCGCGCGTGAAAGAGATCGTCGGCAGGGCTGCCAGGGGTCTGCGGGGCTGGCTCCCGCAGGGCCGGACGCTGTCCGCCGAAGCGTGGGCGTCGAGGCACCGGGCGATCCTGATCGTCCTGTGGCTCCACGTCGGCGCGCTCGCGGTCGTCGGCGCCGCCACCCGTCACGGGATCGGCCACTCCGCGCTCGAGGCCGCCGTGGTCGCGGCCTTCGCCGCGATCGCGTCGACGAAGAGGCTTCAGCCCGAGGCGCGCGAGGCCGCGGCGACGATGGGCCTCGTCGTCTCGTCGGCGATCCTCGTGCACTTCTCCGACGGTCTCATCGAGATGCACTTCCACTTCTTCGTGATGGTCGCGGTCGTCACCCTGTACCAGTCGTGGGCGCCCTTCTTGCTCGCCATCGGGTTCGTCGTCCTGCACCACGGCACGATCGGCGTCCTCGACAGCTCGGCCGTCTACAACCACGTGGAGGCCATCGCCGATCCCTGGCGGTGGGCGCTGATCCACGGATTGTTCATCGCAGGCGCGAGCGCTGCAGGGCTCACGGCGTGGAAGCTCAACGAGGTCGCGATGGCCGGAGAGCGCCGGGCGCGCCGGCAGCTCGAGGACGCGAACCGGGACCTGGCTGCCGCGCAGGCGCTCGCGCACGTGGGTAGCTGGGAGTGGGACGTCTCCGACGACGAGGTGTGGTGGTCGGACGAGCTCTATCGCATCTTCGGCTTGACGCGCGGGGGCCGCGTCACGCTGCAGGCGTTCCTCGAGCTCGTGCACGAGGGCGATCGGGACCGGGTCCGGCGGATCGTCGCGGACGCCGTCGCCGGGAGCCATGACTTCGCCTACGAGGCGCGGGTCGTCCGTCCGGACGGGACCGTCCGGCTGATCGACGCGCTCGGAACCGTAGAGCCGGACGGCGCCGGCCGCGTCGTGCGCGTCGCCGGGACGGTCCAGGACGTCACCGACCGGAGGTCGCTGGAGGACAAGATCCAGCATCAGGCGTTCCACGACTCGCTTACGGGGCTCGCGAACCGCGACCTCTTCGTCGACCGCGTCGGTCACGCGCTCTCGCGCCAGCGGCGCGCCGGCAACTCGCTCGCGGTCTTGTTCCTGGACCTGGACGACTTCAAGACCGTGAACGACAGCCTCGGCCACCGCGCCGGCGACGAGCTGCTCGTCGACGTCGCGCGCAGGATCGACGAGGCCATCCGCCCCGGCGACACCGTCGCGCGCCTCGGCGGAGACGAGCTCGCGATCCTGCTCGAGGACCTCGACGGCGTCGAGGGCGCCGTCTTCGTCGCGGATCGGATCGCGGGACTGTTCCAGACGCCGTTCGTCGTCGACGGAGCCGAGCTCTCGGTGCACGCGAGCACCGGCATCGCGTTCAGCGTCCCGGGCGACGGACGCTCGCCGGACGACCTCCTGCGCGACGCGGACATCGCGATGTACGAGGCGAAGCGCAGCGGGAAGGGCGGCTTCCAGCTCTTCGAGGTCGGCATGCGCCTGGCCGCGAGCGAGCGGCTGAAGCTCAAGGCGGACCTGCAGCAGGCGGTCGACAACGGCGAGCTCGAGCTGCACTACCAGCCCATCGTCCGTCTCGACGACGGAACGGTCTCGTCGGTAGAGGCCCTCGTGCGGTGGCGTCACCCGGAGAGGGGCCTCGTCGCACCGCTGGACTTCATCCCGTTCGCCGAAGAGAGCGGGCTCATCGTCCCGATCGGCCGGTGGGTGCTCATGGAGGCGTGCCGGACGGCCGCGTCGTGGGGCGGGGAGTCGCCTCCGTCGGTGTCGGTCAACGTCTCACCGCTGCGGTTCCGTCATTCGGGTTTCGTCGAGGAGCTGAAGGAGGCCCTGGGCGCCACCGGGCTCGCGCCGGGGCGCCTCGTGCTCGAGATCACCGAGAGCGCGCTGGTCGAGGACGTCGAGAAGGTCGTAGAGCGTCTCGAGGAGCTGAAGCAGCTCGGGGTCCAGCTCGCGATAGACGACTTCGGCACGGGCTACTCGTCGCTCAGCTACCTCAAGCACTTCGCGATCGACGTACTGAAGATCGACAAGGCGTTCATCGACTCGATCGCGCTGGGGGCCGAGGACTCGGCCCTCGCGCGCGCGGTGCTGCGGCTCGGTCAGTCGCTGAACCTGAAGATCGTGGCGGAGGGGGTCGAGGAGGACGTGCAGGCCGAGGTGCTGAAGACGCTCGGCTGCCCGCTGGCGCAGGGCTACCTGTTCTCGCGCCCGGTCCCCGCCGCCGCCCTGGAGACGCTCATGGACGACGGGGCGCCCGTCGCAGCGCCGGTCGTGCCCGCCCCCGCCGCCTGAGGACGGTCCCACCCCCAGACGCGTCGAGACCTCCGCTCGTCAGGACCGTCCCACCCATCGGAGCGCGCGCACGTAACGACGGTCGAGGGGGTTGAGGTCGAGTATGTAGTCGCGCTCGACCCACGACGCGCCGTCGCCGTTCCTGACGGCGTGGTAGCCCCTGATCATCACCGGGAGGCCCGAAGTGATCCCCTGGTCGTTCGACTGGAAGAGCCTGACCTCGCCCGACTTCGTCTTGTAGATGGATCTCACGTGAAGGTGGTCCGTCGTGTAGTGCTCCATCCGGACCGGGCGTCCCATCTGCAGGACCATGACCTCGTCGAAGCCCAGGGCGTTTACCTCCGCCACGAGATCCGCGCGGGAAGAAACGCGAACGGTTGTCAGATGGACGGTGCCCGCATCCTCGACAGAAGGCGGGGACGACGCACGCGTGGTCGCAACCGGCGTGCTGCGTCCCGTCGCGCCGGGCGGGCCGTCGACGCACGCCGGCGCGGCCGAAAGGCACGAGACGAGGACGATTGGCGCGACGGGGCTCAGCCGGGGGGACACGATCCCCGTCCCATCTCGAGGCTCCACAGCCCGGGCACGAGACCCCCTCCGAGTCAACGAGACGACGAGCACTTCCGGCGTTCGCGCCAATGTAAACACCTCCTTGGGCCTCCCGGCCAGACAAGCCCACCCGTCGATGCGGGCACTGCGCGAGCGCGAGAGCATCTGCGAGCGACTTGGATGCCTGTGCGCTCGTATGTGGCCGGGCGCCGGAGAGACGAACGTGCAGGTAGGATGCCGTTTCCCTAGCCGGGGTAGCTCAGTCGGCAGAGCGATTCACTCGTAATGAATAGGTCAGGGGTTCGATTCCCCTCCCCGGCTCTACGCAGATCGAGCTTTTCCTGCAACGGTTTTCCACTTGTCGCCTAGACACGTGCGGACAACTTGCGCCTCGTTTTGCCTAGGCGTGGACGGCGGCGACGTGACGACTCGCTGGACGGCGGCGATGGGACGGACATGTGAGTGAAGGGAAAGTCGGTCCGCGGCGCGAGGCGGCCTGAGACTTCCAGCGCCGAATGCTCAGAACTGAGCAGACGGCTTCGCTCGCCCTTCTTATCGTGATCTCACTACGCGGCTCGCCCGGCGGAGGCGACATCGGTGAGAGCGCACAGGCTCGGTAGGTTCCTGAGGTTCATCGCAGGCGGGATGGCGCTCGTGGCCGTCACACCCGCGTACGCGGCCCCCTCGTCCGAGGACGCCAACCCGTCGCAGAACCAGGGGCAGATCGCGTGGGCGGCAGGCGGTCAGCCCGAGGCAGACTCTTTCATCGCGCGCGCCGCACCCCTTCCGGTGATGCAACCGGGGGTCCCGAGCCCGCGAAAGGAGAGCTGTCTCCGCGGTGTCGAAGGAGTCCACAAGGTCAGCCACCGCTTCCTCGCGCCCTCAAGAGGTGTCCTGGACGTTGAAATGGACGATTTTCAGGGGGATTGGGACCTGTACGTGTTGACGGAGACGGGGGAGTCACTAGGCGCCTCGGAGGGATCTCAAGTGCTCGAGGAAGCTCTTGCCGAGGAAGGACTAGTGGTTCACCTCGAGCCGCATCAACCGGTCGACATGGTCGCCTGCAATTGGCTGGGCGAGCTCCAGGTCACGGTTCATTTCACCTTCCATAGGACGTTTGCGCCACCAGAGGGTCTCCTCGTGTACGCGACCTGCCCGGGTGCTGACGTTTCCTACTACAGTTGTGCGGAGCCCGAGGTGGGTTCGATACCGGTTCAGGCCGAGGTCTTTACGCTGTCGGCGACCGACCACATGCCCCAGCGGGTGACGCACAACGATCTGCGTGAGCTCTTCCCCGTGTGGTCGCCGGACGGGGAGCAGGCCGCGGGGTACGGGAAAACGCGTCGACAAATTCGGATCAGGAAGGCGTGCGGCCTATACACCTTTGGTCTGCGAACGGGCGAGACCACGCGTCTCGCGGGCTCGAGACGTTTCTGCCCTCAACCGAACGACTGGTCTTCTGACGGGAGATGGATCCTGGCCGCGACCGCAACGGACAGCATCGGCGATCTCTACAAGATCCGCCCCGATGGAAGCGGGCTGACGGCGCTGACTGATCACGATTGGGATACGTGGGTGGGCGATGCTTCCTTCGTCGGGCATGACATCGTCTACGACAAGAGCGCGGCCTACGGTGGCGATGGCATCGTGCGGATGAATGGTCAGGGCCGGAACAAGAGATGGCTGAAGCGTGGGTGTGTGACTTCGCTTGGGGTGTCGCCGGACGACAGGTGGATCGCCTATGGGCACTGCAGGCCGTCCGGTCGAGCCGAAGACGAAGTCTCCTACGTCCTCTACCTCATGCGCCCCAATGGCTCGAGACAGATGCGCATCCACCGAGGCGCCTTCTATATCGAGGACGTCGTCTTCTCACCCGACGGGACCAAGATCGCCTTCGCGGCCTGGTCCGATAAGGCGGCCAGATTGCGGGTCTACGATCTAGCTGCGGACACGCTTCTGGACATACCTCTCCCTAAAGGAGCCGAGTACCTGGACGAGGTGACGTGGTCACCCAGCGGCACGTACCTCGCGTATTCCGCCTCCCTAGCCAACGAGCCGGGCAGCGCGGCCTACTTTGCCCGGGTCGGGGGAGAGCGGGCATATCGGTTGACCAAGGCCTCCTACGAACACAGTCTGTTCACCTGGTTGCCTCCGCTCTGACCAGCGGAGCCTTTCGCGCCGATGGCGTACGGCCCAGCAAGCATTGTTTCCCGTCACCGTCTCCCTCCCGTTCACCCGTTCATTAAGGTCCTTTCGTTACCTGGGGACCCACCTGGACGGACTGGTAGCACACCGTTCCGGCGGAGAAACCTCGTAATGAATAGGTCAGGGTCGATTCCGCTCACCGGCTCTGTACCGAGACGAGACCGCAATGCGTCGCGCCATGCGCGACTGAATGCGGTCTCGCCACCCTCGAGGTCTCCCCTTCAGCCTGGCGCGATCCTGACGGACGAGATGAAGTCGTCCCACAAGCGAGGGAGCGCTGGCTCCGCCGCCGAGAGGATGACGGTGAACGAACGCTCCCTGTTGGCGACCAGCAACTCGCGGGCCGCCACGCCGGCCGGAAGGCCGGCCAGCACCGCATCGGTGACGACGACCGCGTCGACGCCCTCGATGTCGGCCGGAGCGACCGATTCCTCGCCCTCGGGTTCGTGCCTTACGACATCCGCGGTGTCCCGTTGGATCGACAGGACGCCGCGGGATTCGAAGCTTCTCGCCAGGAACACCAGCTCTTCGTTCTCGACCACTTCGAACGAAGCCGGCAACTCGAACGAGAGACGCAGGGACTCGATGGTGACCGAACGTCCGGCTGCCGTGTAGGTAGGCGGCGACGACGGAGCTCTGTCTGCGAGTCC
>DATADL010000045.1:0-14375 GCA_036258555.1 Actinomycetota bacterium
GTTCGACCCCGCGGTCGAGGCGTCGATCGTCACCGACGGATCCACCACGCCGAAGTGGGACCAATGGGACACGACCGCGCTCGTCCGGCGATGGGTGAACCGAGAGGTGCCCAACTTCGGGATGTTGCTCAAGGCCGAGACCGAACCGCTCGCGGGCGATGCCCGGATCACGTACGACTCGTTCGAGAACTATCACGGGGAGCATCTCAATCCGCGTCTGGAGATCCTCTACCGCGACGGTAGTCACTCCCAGGGCCCGTCCGTGGCCATAGCGGCTCCAGGAGCCGGCGAGCGCGTAAGGGGGTCGACGCCGGTCAAGGTCACAGCCACGGACGACCGTAAGGTCACGAAGGTCGAGCTCCTGGTCGACGGTAGCCCCGTCGCGACCGACACCGCCGCTCCGTACGACTTCACCTGGAGCTCGACGGCGGTGGCCAACGGAACCCACAACCTCACTGCGAAGGCGTTTGACGACGTCGGCAACGTCACGACGTCTGCGACCGTCGCGGTAGACGTGGCGAACTCTTCCCCGCCGAACGCGCAGATGACCGCGCCCCTAGGAGGCAGCACAGTCAGCGGATCCGTAGCGGTCTCCGCGAGCGCCACCGACGACACCGGCGTCGCCAAGGTCGAGTTCTACTTCGACGGCTACCGCTTCGGCGAGGACCTTACGGCCACGGGCACGAGCTACAGCGCGACATGGAACACGCTCGATCCGGCGCTCCCGGCCTACAACGGAACCCACCACCTGACGGCCGTCGCCCTAGACGCTCACGGACAGCGGACGGAGTCACCACCCGTCACCGTGACGGTCGCAAACGCCCCCGCGACGAAATTCAAGGCCGGCTTCTCGACCACAGCGCTGCCGCAGGCGATCGCGTTCGACCCTAGCCCACCGTCGAACTGCGGCACCGGGGGCACCCAGCTGTGTCCTCAGCAGACGCACGGTGTCGACCTAACGGCTACGAACACGAGCACGGTCACGTGGCTGGCCAGTGACGTGGTAGCTCGTTACCGCTGGTATGCGGCTGACGGAACGCTCGCGGCAACCGGGCCGAACGTGTCGCTCGGAGCGAACGTCGCGCCCGGCGCGTCGAAGCAAGTGCGCCTCGCGATCTCGCCTCCGACGCTCCCAAACGGCGTCGATCGAGGGCAATACACGCTGCGACTCGACCTCTTCGACATCCCTTCGGGTGCGTACTTCGCCGACAGAGGGAACGCGCCGGCGGACGCGTCGGTGACCGTCCACCGGCTGAAGTTGACAGACCAGCTGGGCCTCGAGCGCTTCTTCCACTACGAGGGCCGGGAGCTAGGCGCCGGCATGGCTCATCTCGTAAACGTCGCGTCGGGGAACTCGCTCGTGCGTTGGACGCCCTTCTCCTCCCCGGGCCGGGGCCTGTCGACGATCGTAGACCTGACGTACAACTCACTCGAGGACAAGTCCGACTCGCCGGCCGGGAACAACTTCTCGCTGTCGATCTCCGGTCTGACGCGCTTCGGGAATCCGTTGGACGTCCACCCGAACAAGGCAGACGAGATCGCCGGGAACACCAGGCGCTACATCCGAGTGATCGACGGGGACGGCACGACGCACGAGTTCACCGGGAAGCAGGCAGCCGACGGCACGATTTACTGGGAAGAGCCGGCGGGTGTGCACCTCTTCCTGCGGACGTACTCGACCACGAATCCCAACAAGAAGTGGGCGCTCACGCGCCCGGACCGCGTCACGTTCTTCTACGACGCCGACGGGTATCCCACCTCGGTCGAGGATGCGAACGGAAACAGGCTGGTCTTCGGGCTCGAGTCCGTGCCTCCCGGCGAGGATCCGGGGGGGCCGTCCAAACGCATCGTCACGATCACGGATCCCACCGGAGTGGACGGCGCGCCCAACCGCCGGTTCACGGTCGACTACTACAGCAAGGACGAGGCGAAGAAACCGCAAATCCGCGGGAACGTCCAAAGCATCTCCGATCACAGCGGGAGCACGCTGACCTTCGACTATTACGAAGACGGGAACCTCCTGCGCCTTACGCAGAAGGGCGGGACGAACGCCGACGGTACGTTCCTCGCAGACCGCACCTTCGTGTTCACGTACACGACCTCGTCGGGCGCCGGGCCTGCTATCGCGGACGCAGCGGCGCGTGCCAATCCCGATCCGAGGACGGCAAACCAGTCGACGAGGCTCTACAGCGTCCGCGACCCTCGAGGTCACGAGACGACGTTCTCGTACCTGGGCAGCGGTGCCGGCACGGCCAGGTGGAAGTTGACGTCTGTGAAGGACCGCGACGGCGACACCTCGACGATCCAGTACGACACGGTTGCGCGGAAGACCACCGTCACGGCGCCACTGTCCCGGGCGACGACCTACACCTTCGACACCGAGGGCAAGGTCACGTCGATCCTCAATCCCAAGAACGAGACGACGACGATCGGTTGGACCGCAGACCGGCACGTGGAGACGGTGACGGAGCCGACGTCCAAGTTCACGCAGTTCAAGTACAACGCTAACGGCTACGTCACCGAGGTACGCAACCAGCTGGGCCACTCCACGCTCCTTGAGTACGAGAACCTCGCCGTGTCCGCGGAAGGCGGCGGCCCAGACACGCGCGATGCGGCTGCCTACTGGAAGGCGGGGCGGACGATCGGGCATCTGAGCCAGCTCAAGAAGATCACGGATCCGCGGGGGAACTTCTCCTCGTTCACTTACGACACGAAGGGCAACCTCAAGATTTCCGAGGACGAGGCGGGATTCGACACCCTCTACGACTACGATCCCGCCACGGGCAACCTCGCGAAGGTCACCGACGCAAACGGGAACCCCACCACTTTCACAAGGTACGACTCCAACGGGTTCCCACAAGAGATCCGCAACGCCGAGAACGAGGCAACGGAGTTCTCCTACGACGCCGACGGGCTGCTGCGCTGGCTCCAGACACCGCTCCACTCGGCGAGCTCCGAGAACATCTACAACACCTTCTACTTCGACTACGACAGCTTCCACCGTCTCGGGCGGCAGAGCGAGCCGAAGTCGTCGGGCGAGGTCATCTGGAGCGGCGTCGAGCTCGATGCGAACGACAACGTCGTAACGGTCTTGCTGGCGGCGGATGGCGTCCCCGGAACACTGGCCGGTGCTTCTGGGTCGAAGACGAGATCGACCTACGACCCGATGGACCGAACGACGCTCGTAGACGGTCCGAAGACCGTCCCCACGTACCCTGTCGACGACCTGACGAGAATCGCCTATGACGACGCGGGTCGCGTGACGTCCGTAACGAGCCCTCGGGGAGTAGCGACCCCGGTGGCCGACGACTTCGCATCGCTCTTCGGCTACGACGCGCTCGACCGGACCGTGACCGAGAGCACCCACGAGGTCGACTCGGCAGGGAACAAAGTGCGAACGCGCAGAACCCACTACTGCTACAACACCGCAGGCGACCTCGTGTCGGTCACCGACCCGCGAGCCGACCTAGCGTCGGTCACATGTGGCACGGCGATCCCCTTCACGACGACGTACGGGTACGACGATGCCCACCGGCTGAAGACGATCACCCGCCCGGGTGGGAGAACTCGAACGTTCTGGTACGACGCGAACGACAACGTAACGCAGGTCCGCAACGAGCTATCGGACGACACGATCTTCGAGTACGACAAGAGGAACCTCCTCGAGACCACGAGGCAGCCCTTCGACGGGACCCGGCAGATCGTCACCCGCTACGTCTACGACGCCGTCGGCAACCTCAAGAAGCTCGTCAGCCCCAAGGCGTGGGACGCGTCCCCCGACACCGGGACGAGCAAGACCAACTTCTCCGACTACGTGACCGAGTACGTCCACGACAAGGCGAACCGGGTCACGGCAGTGATGCTCCCCCGGCGCGGCACCGAGTCGCGTCACTACGTACACCACAAGTACGACGACGACGGGAACCTCGTGAAGACGTCCGTGCCGGTTGCCATCGCGCCACCTCCGGACGGGTCCTGGGTCGTTCCGGACCTCCTCACGACGGACGTCGGCTACTTCAGGAACGGGTGGGTCCACACGACGAACGACGGAGCCAACCCACTGACCACCTTCGGCTACACGCCCGAAGGGTGGCAGAGCACCAGACAGCTGAGCGGCGCCGTGCAAGAGAGGTGGGATTACCACCCCGACGGCTCCCTGAAGGCGCACGTCGACCGAAAGGGTCAGTCCGTCACCTACCAGTACGACGAGAACGGCAACGTGACCAAGATCGTCGACGGGGCGGGCAAGAACGACCAGCGCGACAACCTCGATATCAGAGTGGCCTACAACGCGTTCGACGAGGCGGCCGAGGTCCGCCACCAAGAAGAAACGCGCCCGGACGACGACGCGAATTGGACCTTCACCACCTACGACTACGACCTCAACGGCAACGTGTCGCAGCGCGTCGACGACGGGGCCAAGGGGGCCGACGGCGTGATCCGCGGGCGGCGACACACGTTCAGCTACAACGACGTCGACTGGCTGTCCGCGCACCGTGACTGGGGCAAGCAGCAGGACTGCACGGACGACCAGTGGACCGAGAACGAGTACCTCAAGACCGGATGGCAGGAATTCCGGATCATCAAGCGAGCGAGCTCGTCGTGCACGCTTTCCCCCGACCAACCGAACTGGACCGTCAAGCAGGGGACCAAGTGGACGTACGCCAAGAACGGCGACCTCACGCAGCTCTTGACGAAGAACGGCGACCCGCGCCCGTCGAGCCCGAGTGGGACGACGATCGAATCGCACAACGTCGGCTATTTCGCGTGGATCGACGGCAAGTCCCTATACATGAACGGGCATCGAACCAGCGACCAGTTCACGCTGTCGAAAACCGGACATCCCTGCGCCTCGACGGAGTGCCTCCTCTCGTACGTCTATGACGCACGCGACCGACTAACGAAGCAAACCAGGACGGCTGGGGTCTCTCCGAACCAGAACGTCCGGTGGAAGGACTGGGTCCTCGACCCTGCAGGCAACGTCGAGAGGGAGACGTCGTCGGACGGTCAGGAGCGCACGTTCACGTATCTCGGCACCAGGCTGAACACGCTGACGGTGAACGGCGCCGTCGTGCGGTACATCTACGACTCCCGCGGCAACCTCGACTGCGTCGTCAAGAACGCATATTCGGGTAGCGCGTGTCCCTCGGGCACGGCCGACCTCATGACCGATTACTCGTACGACGCCTTCGACCGGCTCGAGACCTTCAGGTCGTTGGGCGGCGACGGCGCCGTAGACGACGAGGCGCACTACACGTACGACGTCCTCGACCGCGTCGAGAAGGAAAGGGAGATCCACCCCGGCTTCAAGCGGAACATCTCCTTCACGTACGTAGGGCTGACCGACCGAGTGGCGACCGAGGTCCACGACGACCCCACCACTTCGACGGCGACCGCGCGGGACGTCACGAAGTCGTACAGCTACGACGCCAACGGCCTGCGGGTGTCTCTGACGAACGCCCCGGCCATCACCGGGTCGCCGGGAGTCGGAAAGGCCGGCACGTTCACGTACGCCTACGACGTGCACGGGTCGGTGTCGGCCCTCCTCGACCAGGCGGGAACGGTCGAGGCGACCTACGGCTACGACGCCTACGGCGGAGCAGACCCGCACCTCTCCTCCGGCGACACCGACCCACTTCTGCACCTCAACTCCTACCGCTACACGGGCAAACGCACCGACACGGGCTCGGGGACGATCGACATGGGAGCCAGGCGCTTCTCTCCCGACGTCGCGAGGTTCCTGCAACCTGACGTCTACGGCGGAGCTCTGGCGAACCTGGGCCTGTCGATGGACCCGCTGACGGGCAACCGCTACGCCCTGGCGGCGGGCAACCCCGTGAGCTTTGTGGAGGCCGACGGGCATCGGCTCAACGACATCGGCCCCGGCGGGGGCCGAAGAATCCCCCCCGGACCCGAATCGGGCGATCCACAGCTTCCCGACGCGGGCTCGGTCCCCTCCGAGGTGGACGGCGGGGGATGGCAAGGCCTGATCGACAAGGCCGAGTCCCACGGCGCGGGCGGAAAACTACAGCCGCAGTGCTACAACTTCCCGGGCACGATCGCCAGGGCGAGAACCCTCGCCCACCAGTGCTTCGAGCAGATCCTCGGCGCGGCTGCCCTCAACCACGCGTTCTGGGAGATGACCGGCGAGGGCTATCACGCCGATTGGAAGCCTCCTACCGAGCTCGAACAAACGATCGTGACGGAGGGGCTCTTGATGCTCGTACCGTTCGACGAGATCCGCCACCTCCGCCACGTCCGCCACCTCGACGACGCAGTAGCGTGGGCGTTTCGGGGAGGGCGCTCGACCTCTACTGCCAGAGGGGGCGCAGCTAGCCTGGCAGACGACGCCTCGCGTACCCCGAGCTTCGTCGCTCACCCCAGTGGCGACCTTGTAATCGTCCCGAAAGGAGCGCGAGGACCTTTCCGGGTCGAAAGTGGCCGCGGTTTCCAATATTCCGGAGGACGAGGTGGACTCGGGCTGGATGACAGCGCGAGTAGCGTCCGTATCATGGATCCTGTCCTGGGTGGCAAGTACCCGTATCCCACCGGTTACGTGTCGTACTCGAATAGGCTCGGCCAGACGATCAACCCGTTCACGGGGCAGACTCTGTCCCGCGGCGATCCTCTCTGGCATTGGCCGTTCTCGTCGCTATGAGCACGATCGACAGATTCTTGAAGATCGAGGATCTCTTCTTGTTGTCGGAACGTCGATCGTTGGCCGAGAAACCGGAGATGGATCCGTTGACGGAAGACGACGCGTTAATGGAGTCTCAACTGATCGATCTCCGCTACGACCCGGTCACCTCAACCACGGGTCTCTTGTTCGACTTGCGCCAAGCGATTCAACTCCGACTCGCCAACACGGGTGTGGTCATCGTGCGCGAAGTTGAGAGACTGGCGTGGGAGCAACGGCTTCACGAACACGAGAAGGAGGCGTTTGCCGACGAGACTCTCGATCCCGAACTGGCGAAACACCGGGCCTGGAACGTAATCGCGTCGGAGCCTCGACCAACCGACGTCTTCAACCTCAGGTTGTTGTTCGTCCCGGGTGCCGAGCTGAACGTCAGCGGCGCCAGGGCGGAGTTCTTCATGGGTCATGTTCCCGGCATCGGCGACGTGCCAGCTACCTTCACCCACGCCTCGGTCGATGAGATCGAGGCATCCCTGCCGCATTGGAACTCGCCGTTTAAGACCCTCTACGCGACATTTCTGGATGGACGAGGACGCTAGAACTGAGCGGGCTGCACCACGCCACGTGCAAGCCGACCGCGGCTGGCATCAGCTGAGACCGACCCACTGCTGCACCTCAACTCCTACCGCTACACGGGCAAGCGCACCGATACGGACTCGGGGACGATCGACATGGGGGCGCGGCGCTTCGCGCCGGACACGGCTCGGTTCCTGCAGCCGGACGTGTACGGGGGTGCGCTGTCGAACCTGGGCCTGTCGATGGACCCGCTGACGGGGAACCGCTACGCCTTGGCGGCGGGCAACCCCGTGAGCTTCGTGGAGGTCGACGGGCACCGCCCCCTGACAGACGGTTCCGACACCGGATCGCACGCGCGGGCCCCGCTGCGCCTGAACTAAGGAACCCTCGCGTATGGAACGAGGTCGTCCGCGATAGCCAGGGTTTCACTAAGCAGCTGGCACCGCAGTGCTACGACGGTCCGGCGGCAGGGGGAGCCGAGACGAGAGAGCTCTTCAGCCAATGCTTCGAGCACATCGGCTTCAGTCTCCAATACCTCAACGAGAGGTACTACGCGCTGACGGGAACCAAGTTCGTCGAAGGAGACGCGATCTCAGAAGGGGCCCAGGATGTGGTCGGCGTCGCGGTGAACTTCATACCGCTGCCACATTTCAGAATACCTAGGATTGTCGTCGGAGCAGGCCGTGGCCTCGCCACTCTGGGCAAGAAGGTTGCAGGCATCTTCGGCAGGGTCTTTCGACGTGGGGGCAGGACTTCCGCGACGACCGCAGCCATGAGCCCAGATGTAGCTGCTGGATTGGTTCGAAATGCGCAGCCTGTGGGATCGGCTCTCAAGAACGACCCGTACCACCGAGCGGCGTCTTTGGTCGTAGATGACATAGCCGAGAGGGGGCACGTCTTCCGGATAAGGGGACGGGATGGGCTCGAAGCGACTTTGATCCAGATGCCCGGGGAGATCAGCGGTGTCGCGGGTAGATTCGAATGGATAGTCGACCACCGTGGGAACCTGACGCACCAGCTTTTTGTCAAAGGCGGCTCTATCAATGGAATCCCGACCACCCCATGAATGATCTAGTTCGCTTTCAGCTGCCTGCGAAGTTCATCCTCGATCGTGTGTTGCTCACGGGCCCGGAGATTGGGTTGGGCTTCGACAAAGGATGGCTGCGCGCTGCGGACGCTGTCGAGATCGCGCTTGCAAAATTGAAGGTTGGAATTCCCCTTGCTGATGCCGAAGAGCAGCTCGCGCTCTTGCTCCCGCAAGACACGGATCTGGTCGCCGGCCTTGCTGCGAAGCTTCAGGTTTCGGACGAGCCCTTTGAGGAGCGGCAGCGCGTGTGGCTGTATCTCATCCTGGACTGGCTTTTGCGTCACCAGTCTAAGGTTGACGATCCACACGACGTGATCGCATTACTCTACGACGACTTCGGCTTTCCGGAGGAAATACGAGGGCTGGTCAAGTTCATCCCGCCGTCACCTGATGACCTCGAGTTCACGCTTGATGAACTCTGGCAACGCTATGTCGAGCGCGAACGGGTGCGATATCAACAACGCAACGAAGAGCTATTGCAGTGAGGCTCGAAGTCCGACATGGTCGTCCGACGGTCTGTATCCACGCTATGTCCGACGGGCTTCCCAGTTGAGTGGAGTTCATGAAGGTCGGGGGGACCTGTGGAGGCATCGGCACGAAAGGAGCTGACCGCGTAAGCGTGGGCAATCACGGCAGCCCTGCGCCACTAGGCGGCTATCAGCGCAGTGGTTGCGTATGACCTTCTGATGGTGAGGGGCCCAGCCGATCGCCCTAACGGTCACCGTCGGGTCGGGCGGCTCTTCGCAGCTTCGCGAACTCCTCGGCCAGCGCCGGTAGCTGGTAGTGCGCGTTCAGGCCGCTCGGGTTCGGCAGTAGCCACACCTTCGTCTCCCCTATCGTCTCCGGCTGCGGGCCTACCGTCGCGTCCTTGACCTCGAACGCCACCCGGTACGCCCCCAGGCCCAGCACCGCCAGGTAGCGCGGCCCGTACCGTTTCACCTTGCGACGCAGCCTCCGGCCCCCGGCGACGACCTCCTCGACCGTCAGCTCGTCGGCCCTCGCCGTCGTCCGCGCGACCACGTTCGTTATCCCGAGTCCGAGCGCCAGCAGCTCGTCCTTCTCGGACGGGTGGAGCTGCCGCGGCGTGAACCCGGAGAGGTGCAGCGCCGGCCAGAAGCGGTTGCCGGGTCGCGCGAAGTGGTTGCCCGTCGCGCCGGAGTAGAGGCCCGGGTTGATCCCGCAGAACAACACGTCGAGCCCCGGCGCGATCACGTCCGCGATCTCGACACCGGCGGCAGCCGCCAGCTCTTCCCTGGTCGGGCGCTTCAGTCTTCGGTCCTGATCCGCTCGACCTCGCCCGCGGTCACCGAGCGCCGCGCCCCGTCGACCTCGACCTCGAGCGCCCCGTCCTCCGCCAGCGCGACCGCGCGCGCCTCGGTCAGCGTCCCGTCCGGCCCCCGCAACAGGACTGCACGCCCGAGGATCGTCGACCGTACCGTCGCCGCCTCCACGACCTCGGCGCGACCGGAGGCCGTCCCGGCGCGGCCGTACCATCGCTCGATCGCGTCCAGCAGCTCGGCGATCACCGCGTAGCGCGGCAGCGGGCCGGCCCCCTCGGCGACGAGGCTCGACGCGCCCGCGCGGATCTCCGGCGGCATCTCCTCGGGGCTCCACGACACGTTCACGCCGATGCCCGCGACGAGGAACCCCATCTCGGCTCCGGACGAGCGCGACTCGACGAGGATCCCTGCGACCTTCCCGCCCGGCGCGACGACGTCGTTCGGCCACTTGATCCCGCAGCGGATCCCGGCCGCGGCCTCGATCGCGTCGGCCGCCGCGACCCCGACCAGCGTCGTGACCAGACCGGCCTGCTCCCTCGACCCGGGACGCAACACCAGCGACAGCGATATCGAACGCCCCGGGGGCGACGACCACGACCGGTTCCACCGCCCGCGACCCTGGGTCTGCTGGTCGGCGGTCACGACGGCGCCTTCGGGGGCGCCGTCGGCCGCCCACTCGAGCGTGGCGTCGTTCGTGGAGCCGATCGCGTCGTGGACCTGCAGCTCGCGGCCGAACGATCCCCGCAGCGCTTCTCGGAGCGCGTCGGGGCTGAGGTCGTCGGCGGGCACGCACTTAGGATACGGAGCGATGATCAAGAAGCTGCTCGTCGCCAACCGCGGCGAGATCGCGGTCCGGCTGATCCGCGCCTGCCGCGACCTGGACGTCGCGTCGGTCGCCGTGTACTCCGACCTCGACGTCGACGCCGTGCACACGCGCCTGGCGGACGAGGCCTACAACGTCGGGCCCGGCCCGGCGTCGGAGTCGTACCTGAAGATCCCGGCGATCCTCGACGCGGCGCGCCGCTCCGGGGCCGACGCGGTCCATCCGGGCTACGGGTTCCTCGCCGAGAACGGCGACTTCGCCCGCGCGGTGACCGAGGCAGGCCTGACGTGGGTCGGTCCCGCCGGCGACGTCATCGACGCGATGGGCGACAAGACAGCGGCCCGCAGGGCGGCGGCGGACGCCGGCGTCCCGACCGTCCCGGGGACGAAGGAGCCCGTCACGAGCGCGGACGAGGTCCGGGCCTTCGTCGCGCAGAACGGCCTTCCCATCGCGATCAAGGCCTCGGCGGGAGGCGGGGGCAAGGGCTTCCGCGTCGTGACGTCGGAGGACGCGATCGACGACGCCCTGGCGGGGGCCGCTCGCGAGGCCCAGGCGTACTTCTCCTCGGACGACGTGTACCTGGAGCGCTACCTCGAGCGCCCTCGTCACATCGAGATCCAGGTCCTCGGCGACGCCTCGGGCGCGATCATCTCGTTCCCCGAGCGCGACTGCTCGTTGCAGAGACGCCATCAGAAGCTCGTCGAGGAGTCGCCTTCACCGGCGCTCGAGCAGTCGGTCCGCGAGGCGATGATGGAGGCGGCGGCGCGCGTGAGCAAGCAGGTCGGCTACCGCAACGCCGGGACGATCGAGATGCTGCTCGACGCCGACGGCAAGACCTTCTACTTCCTCGAGATGAACACGCGCCTCCAGGTCGAGCACCCCGTGACCGAGCTCGTCACGGGTGTCGACCTCGTCAAGGCCCAGCTCTTGATCGCGTCCGGCGAGTCCTTGGAGTTCTCGCAGGACGACGTCGAGCTGAAGGGCGCGGCCATCGAGTGCCGCATCAACGCGGAGAACCCCGCGAAGGGTTTCCTCCCGGCCCCCGGCCACATCGGCGCGTACCGCGAGCCGCACGGACCTGGCGTGCGCGTGGACTCGGGGGCCGAGGCCGACTACACGATCCCGCAGACCTACGACCCGCTGATCGCCAAGCTGATCACGAGCGGGGCGACGCGCGACGAGGCGCGCCGCCGGATGCTCCGTGCGCTCGACGAGTACGTCGTCGAAGGGATCAGGACGACGATCCCGTTCCACCGGCTCATGCTCGCCGACCCGCGCTTCGTCGCAGGCGACTACCACACGGGCACAGTCGAGAAAGAGACCGACCTGTCGGTCCTCGTCGACGAAGCCGCCGCCAAGGCCGCGCCCGGCGCGAGGGTGGCGGTCCGCAGCTTCGGCGTCGAGGTCGACGGCAAGCGGTTCGACGTACGCCTGCGCGAGGTGCTCGGCGACGCGCTGCCGGAGAAGCCGCGGCCCCCGGAGAGCGCGGGCTCGGTCGGCGGCGGCGGCAGCGAGGCCCTGGCCGCGCCCATGCAGGGCACGATCGTGAAGGTGCTCGTCGCCGCCGGCGACGAGGTCGAGGCCGGGCAGGCCGTATGCGTCCTCGAAGCCATGAAGATGGAGAACTCGATACTCGCCCCGCACGCGGGGAAGGTCGAGGAGCTGAGGGTCGAGCCGGGTCAGTCGGTCGAGACCGGCGCGACTCTCGCGATCATCCGCTAGACGCCGGCGCTACTTCTTGATCCTGAACGCGGGCTGGAGCTCGATCTCGCCGTACTCGACGACCTGCGCGCACGTCGCGTCGGCGCGCTCCTGCTGGGCGCGGCCCACGACGGTGGCAGGTCCGGTCTCGACGTCGCCCTTCCTCAGCTTCATCTTCAGGACCGCCTCACCGTCCCCGTCCGTCTTCGACCATCCGACGACGAACCCCTTGCGCGTCGGCGGGATGTAGACGAAGAAGCTCGCCTCGGAGACCGGCATCCCCGTATCGGTCCGCGTCACGGCTCCGTCGAACACCGCCGTGTCGCCGATACGGTACGTCTTGCGCCGCGGCTCGAGCTCGACGTCGTACGCGTCGACGTAGACGGTCTCCCCGCAGTCGGCGAGGGCCGCGGAGCTCCCCGCGACGAACGTGCCCGCGACGAGTGCCGCGCTCAGAGCGATCCGCACGAAGAGACGGTGCTTCGCTTCCGGCCTCATCAACCTCACCTGCCCGCTCGGTGGTCGGCTATCGAAGTTCCTGCCCCTTCCGCACGTAAGTCATCCGCCGCGGTAACGGCCAGAAGGGGTCAATAGCGGGCGTCGCCCATCCTCACGCCGGGGCGGTCGGCCCTCATGTCCTCGGTCCCGATCGCCAGGCGGCCGTCGAGCGTCGGGTAGAAGACCTCCATGTTGCGCTCGGGCCCGGTGTAGCTCGTGACGATCTCGCCCAGGTTCACGTCGCCGGGAGGGATCTCGACCAGCTCGACCCGGTGCTCCCCGATCACCTCGATGCCTGCCTTGTCGAGGGCCGCGTGCGCCTTGGCCGAGTCGTCGACGAGGACGTGGACGTAGCCCCACTTCTCGCCGGGCCGGAGGTCGCCGGAGACGCCTTCGACGTGGACACCCGCCTCCGCCAGGACGTCGCACGCCCTCGCGAGCGTGCCGGGCCGGTTCGCGATCGCCAGTCGCAGGTCAGTGCGCACAGGTCACCTCCGGTGCCGGGGAATGGCTACGTCCGAAGACTCCGTATCCTCGCCGGGTCCGTCAAGTCGAGGGGAGAAGCCGTGGCCGGCCACAATCGTTCCTTCTGGGTCGAGTCGACCCCCGACCCGGAGTTCGGCCCCCTCACGGCGGACCTCCGCGTCGAGTGCTGCGTCATAGGGGCCGGGATCACGGGCCTGACCACCGCCCTCCTCCTGCAGCGGGCCGGGATGAAGGTCGCGGTGCTCGAGATGGGCGGGATCGCCAGGGGCGTGACCGGCTACACCACCGCGAAGGTGACCTCGCTCCAGGGGACGGTCTACTCGCAGCTCGAGAGCCAGCACGGAGCCGAGGCCGCCGCCGTCTACGCAGCCGCGAACGAGGCGGCCCTCGCGCAGGTCGCGGCGCTCGTGCGCGAGCACGACATCGACTGCGACTTCGAGACCCGGTCCAACTACACGTACTGCGAGGACCCCTCGGACGTCTCCAAGATCGAGCAGGAGGCGGAGGCCGCGTCGCGTGCGGGGCTGCCCGTCGAGGTCGTCCACGAGACGTCTCTTCCGTTCGAGGTCGCGGCGGCCGTGCGGCTCGACGGTCAGGCGCAGTTCCACCCGCGGAGATACCTACTGCGCCTCGTGGAGGAGCTCGAGCGCGGGGGCTGCCTCTTCTTCGACGACACACGCGCCACCGGCGTCGACGAGGGCGACCCGTGCGTCGTCGAGACCACGGGAGGGACGGTGCGCGCCGACCACGTCGTCGTCGCGACGCACTACACGTTCCTCGACCGCTCGATGATGTTCCCGCGCGTGCATCCGGCGAGGTCGTACGCGCTCGTCGGCCCGGTGCCGCCCGAGAACGTCCCGTCCGGGATGTACCTGAGCACGGAGCCGTCGTGGTCGGTGCGCACGGTCCGCGACGGCGACGACACCCTCGTGCTGGCCGGGGGCAGCGGCCACAACGTCGGCCAGCACTACGACACCGAGGAGAGGTACGCGACGCTCGAGGCGTGGTCGCGCGACAAGCTCGGGATGACCGAGGTGCGCTACCGCTGGTCGACGCAGGACGGGACCTCGGTCGACACCCTCCCCTACATCGGGCGCCTCACCCCTCTCTCGCGGCGCGTCTACACCGCTACCGCGTTCCGCAAGTGGGGCATGACGAACGGGACGCTCGCCGGGATGATCATCAGCGACCTCGTAACCACCGGCGAGAACGACTGGGCGCCGCTGTTCGACCCGCACCGTGCGACGGTGAAGGCGTCGGCGTCGAAGTTCGTCAAGGAGAACGTGAAGG
>DATADL010000046.1:0-9120 GCA_036258555.1 Actinomycetota bacterium
CGGGGTCGACCAGACGTTCGCGGACGTCGCCGAGCTGGCCGAGGGATGCCGGTTCACCGACTGCACCCACGAGCACGAGCCGGGCTGCGCGGTGATCGCCGCGCTCGAAGCCGGACGGCTGCCGGCCGAGCGCCTGGGGAGCTACCGCAAGCTGCAGCGCGAGCTGCACCACCTCCGCCTCAAGCAGGACCGCCGCGCGGCGGCCGAGGAGAAGCGGCAGTGGAAGGTGCTGACGAAGAGCTACCGGCGCGGCTAGGCGAGGCCCTCCGATTCGAACTCGCGCAGGAAGCCCTCGAACAGCCGCCGGTGGCCCTCCTCGTCGCGCAGGATCGCGATCACCATGTCCTGCGTGACGTAGTCGATGCCGTCACAGAAGGCGATGATCCTGTTGTAGTGCTCGATCGCGCCCGTCTCGGCCTCGATCACGCCGCGGATGATGTGGACGATGTCGGTCTGGTTCTCCGGCGGCTGCAGGTACTTCTGCTCCGGGGAGAACTCCATCGAGCCCGGCACGACGCCGTAGAGCTCCTTGATGCGCTCGCCGAACTGCTGCGCGTGGCCGAGCTCCTCCTGGACGTCGGCCTTGAGGCTCTCGATGATCTCCTGCGCACGCACGCCGTCGGGGTTGATCGAGTTCGCGAGGTAGCTCATCACGGTCTCGATCTCCATCCAGTACGCGCGCTCGAGGAGCCCGATGAGCTCCCGGCGCTTCTCCCTGTTCTCCTCCGACAAGATGCCCGCGCTCGCCGAGGGGCCTGGCATGTGGATCGCCTCCTTGGGATCGTGTTGGTGTTTGCCTCTCTCTACCCGGCCCCCTCGTCGTCCACCCATTCCCTGGTGAGGAAGAGCCAGAACGCGAGCCCGCGGTAGCGCCCGTAGCGGCGGAAACGACGCTCGATCGCGGCGTCCGAGACCTTCTTCTTACCGGTGAGGCGGGCATAGGTGGGCCGGGTCCACGAGTCGAGGACCAGCAGCGAGTGCCGACCCGCGAGCATCATGACGTGCGCGGCGGCGTAGGGACCGATGCCGGGAAGAGCCTGGAGGCGCTTCGCCAGCTCGTGATCGGGGAGCTCCTCGGGCGATGATGCGACGAGCGCCTCGAGGTCTAGCGCCCCCGTCGCGACCATCTCCGACAACGAGATCAGGTACCTCCCGCGGTAGCCGGCGCGCACGACGTCGCGATAGAAGTCCTCGCCTGCGGCCGCCATGGCTTCGGGGGTCGGGAACGCGCGTCCGCGCCAGCCATCGCGCGGCGTCCCCGCGGCCGCCTCGCCGAGGTGCTCCACGAGCGCGGTCGTCATCCGCACGGTCGCCGACCACGCGCAGTTCGTCGTGCAGATCGTCTTTACGACCTCCTCGAAGACCGTCGGGGTCCGGATCATGCGTCCGGCGCCGGCGGCCGCCCACGCCAGGTCGGGGTCGTCGCGGACGGCTTCGTAGAACGGCGCGAGGTCCTGGTCGAGACCGAGGATGCGCCGCACCTGGGCCGCGATCGACTCCGCGTTCGCGGCCGACGGAGGCCGTCCGGCGATCTCGACCGTGACGGTCCTGCGCGGGCCGGGCCCGACGTGCACGGTCCGCGGCCGGCCGGTCGGCACGCGCACGGTGACCTCGAACGACCGGGACTTCTCTTCGAGCAGCATCGGGGGAAGCGACGCGACGCCGTGCGACGCGAGAGTGCGCGCGAGGTCCACCGGCTCGCCGCGCGGACCCTTCAGCGGGATGGACAGCCGCGCCGTCATGCTCCGAGCGCCGCCAGGAGCTCGAGGGTTCGCAGCGTGAGGCCGAGGTCGTCTCCCCAGCCCTGCGCGGGGGCCGCGTCGACCAGCTCGTCGACGAACTCCTCGACGGTAGCGTTCTCGACCGGGATGCCCGCAGCCGTCCAGAAGGTGAGCGCCGTCGCCCGCTCCCACGGCCCCCACCACTCCTCGTCGGCCTCGCGTGCCCACTTCAGCCCCCACTCCGCCATCTCGGTCTTCGGCCCCTCGGCGAGCCAGAACGCACCGGCGGCGGCGAACGTCGGGTAGCCGCCTCCCGTGAAGCGCCCGGCCGGGTCCGCCTCACCGCGCAGCAGGCCCAGCGCGCGATGCCCGGGATCGCGGCCCACCGCGAGCAGCCCGCAGGTCGCGCTCGCCGTCGCCCACACACGCGACGCCGCGGGTGTGTCGAGCTCACCGGGCACCTCGTCGGGTGGGTCGAGCCATGCGAGCGCCGGCGTGCGCGCGTCCTCGAGCCAGTCGGCGGCGACCGCGACCGCACCGGAGTCGCCGAGGCCCAGGAGCGCGAGGTGGCACAGACCCTCGCCGGTGGCGCCCGAGGAAGGCCGCCCGCCCGGCCCGACGAAGCCGCCCTCGGGGTCCTGGTACGGGATCGCCGGCATCTCTCGCGGGGCCTCGCCCGACAGCCTCAGCGCGCGCCACGACTGCCACTCGTCGCCCTCGGCCAGCGCGCGCTCGAGAGCGGCCTCCCGGTCGATCGTCACCAGCCCGCCCCCTGCCCCCGCGGGCGTTCGTGCTCGCGTGTGTCCTCGGGCTGCCGGTTCGCGGGCCGCTGCGGGATGATCGCCATCCCCGGAAGGTGCTCGCGGGGGCCGGACCAGGGTCCGGGCGGCGCCACCGTGAAGTCGGCGACCGCGTACGCGACGGACTCGTAGTTCACTCGCCAGCCGCGGAAGTGCGGCCAGGCCTCCTCCGCCGTCCGCTCCATCGGGAACCCGACCCCCTCGAGCTGGTGCACCGCGCTCTTGAACTCCTCGAAGGTCAGCTCGACGGGATCGGTCGGCAGAGGGTCGGGGTCGAACGGGATCTGGATGGCCGCAGCGATGTCCCTCAGGCAGTTGAACCCCATGCGGATGCACAGCCTGGCCTCCGACGGAACGCGCGACGGGCACAGCGCGGCGTAGAGCGCGGCCGAGTCGATCACCGCGAGGAGGCCGACGATCCACGACCGCAGCGGATGCGGGGACCGGAACACGACGAGGACCGGATAGTTCGTGTGGCTCTCGGCGACGTCCGCGGCCCATTGCTCCCACTCCGCGTAGAGCTGGGGCAGGTTGTCGACGATGTTGACGGTCTGGTGGCGCCGCAGGATCTCCGGCCCCCACGCCGGTGATCCGGCGCGGCTCTGGAGCATCGTGACGAGCGTCTCGCGCCGGTTGAACGACGCGTACAGGGTCGGGAGGTACGCGATCTGAAGCGCGATGACGATCAGCCCCGTGAACGCGGCGAGCACGTGGATCGCGCTCGCCGCCGTCTCCCTCGGTCCCGCGAACCCCAGCGTGAAGAACGCCGAGCCCGTCTCCTCGAGCGCAGTTACGAACGACACGTCCTCGACCGGATAGAGGATCAGCGCATACCCGAGCAGGAACGCGCCGATCCACGACACGAGCAGCATCAGCAGCGTGATGGGGCCCTGCAGGACCAGGATGTTGTCCTTCGTGTCGTACTCGTCGAAGCGGTTCGCGACCAGCAGGAAGAGCTTCCGCACGAAGCGCCCGACCATCGCCGCGATCCGCGACGAGAGCCCGCGCGGGACCACGAGCGTGTCGAGCATCCCTATCCAGGTCCCGAGCACTATCGCGATCCCGACGACGCACCCGGCCCATCGCAGCGCTTCGGGCATCAGGGTCGCTCCGAGGTCGGTTCCACGCGGGGAATACTAGGTGCGTGACCTCCACCGACGGCTCCTCGCGCGGCCTCACCGTTGCGGTTACCGGACCCACGGGCAGCATCGGGCGCTCGTTCGTGCGGCTCCTCGACCGGACGCCCGAGGTCGACCGAGTGCTCGGGATGGCGCGGCGCCCGTTCGACCCGCAGCGGATGGGCCTGCGCAAGCTCGAGTACCGCCGCGGCGACGTGCTGAACCGGGCGTCGGTCGACGAGCTGGTCGCCGACGCCGACGTCGTCGTCCACCTCGCGTTCCTGATCATGGGGTCGCACGAGGAGACCGAAGAGATCAACTTGAAGGGCTCGCGCAACGTGTTCGAGTCCGCGTTCGCCGCCGGCGTGAAGCGGCTCGTCTACACGTCGTCCGTCGCGGCCTACGGGTTCCACAAGGACAACCCCGAATGGCTGACCGAGAGCGTCCACGCACGCGGGAGCGACAACCACTACTACTCGCGACAGAAGGCGCAGCTCGAGGAGATACTGGCGAACCTCGGCCGCTACGCGGACACGGCCGTGTACGTGTTCCGGCCGTGCATAGTCGCGGGCCCGGACTCGACGGACCTGATCGAGCAGATCCCGCTGATCGGCGCGGCGGACAAGGTGCCGGGGCCGCTTCGGCGCCTCGGTGGCGCGCTCCCGATGCTGCGTCCCGTGATCCCCGACCCGGGCCTGCCGTTCCAGCTCGTGCACGAGGACGACGTCGCGTCCGCGCTCGTCGCCGGAGTGCTCGGCGAGGGGCCCGCCGGGACCTACAACCTCGCAGCGGACGGCGAGATGACGCTGACGGACCTCGCGCACGCGCTGGGCTGGTACGCGGTCCCGATCCCCGACCTGGCGGTGGAGACCGCGGCCACGATCGTGTCCAAGCTGCCGCTGATGCCGGCGAAGGCGAGCTGGGTGACCGCGTTGAGGGTGCCGGTGCTCATGGACACGGCGAAGGCACGCAAGGAGCTGGGCTGGGTGCCGGTCTTCGACGTGACCGAGACGCTGATGCAGACGATCGATGCAGCGCGGTCGAAGGGTTTGCTGTCCCGGAGGGCCTGAGGCGCGTTCCTAGGGCCTGGCCGCGAACCGCCACCCCTTCTCGAGGCACGCTCCTTGAACGGTCTTCCAGTCGAACACCAGCAGAGGGATCGCCGCGTCCGATCCCTCGACCTTGAGATACCGCTGCCTGTGCTCCCCTCCCGGCCCCAGCGGGGTCGCGACGTAGAGGTCTCCCGTCCGCCGCAGGACGACGCCTTCGCTCCCGCTCCTGTGCGAGAACGAGATCGCGTCGTGTGAGATCGTCAGGATGGAGGGACGTCTCCGGAACCACACCCACGCGGCCACCGAGACCGCTATCAGGCCGCCGAACACGACGATGCCGACGAGCCGCCCGGCGTCGGTCTCCGCACCCGAGCCGCGGAAGAGCGCAACGCCGAACACGACGACGAGGAACCCCCACACGAAGTCCACCGTCCGGGTGTGCTGTCTGACGACGATCGGTCCTCCGTCTTCCGCCGCGGCCACGACGATCAGTATCGTTCGACTCCGAGACGCGAGCAACGGCGGACAGGAGGCCTGGCGGTGGATCCCTCACACGACGCCCTCGTCAGGAAGCTCGTGGAGATGCACCCCGGATGGGACCTCGAGATCGAGGAATCACACGGCCCCCTCCGTAGCGGGTACGTCCGCCAGCGCGGCGGCTCGGGCCTCGTCCGCTACGTCGTCGGCGAAGACGACCGAGGCCGGTTCCTGGAGTTCTACTCGTTCCACCGCATCTGGGGCGACCTCCACGCGCGGATCCGTGCAGACGGGACGGTCGAGGATTTGGACGTGCTCGAGACCGCCGTGGCGACGACGGGCGATCCCGCGGAGGACCGTCGCCTGGCAGAGGCGCAGAACCGTCGGAACCGGCGCCTGCTGAAAGAGCTCGACGAGGCGGGGCTGCTCTCGGGCGGCCCCGTCCCGGCGTCGTTCGAGATCAACGCGGCGCTGGCGAGCGGCCTGCTCGACCCCGACGGCGGCGACTCCCGCGAAGGGTGACGCGGGAGGCGTTCTCCGGAGGGCCGGTCAGTCGGTCGGCGGCGGAGGAGGCGCGTCGCCCGGCTTCGACTCGCCCCCGGGCTGCTCGAGGCCCTCGAACGCCCTCTCCAGGAGCTCGCGATGCTCCTGGTCGTGCACGAGCGCGGACCCGCTCGCGGGGCTCCCGCTCTCGAAGCGCGCCGCGTGGCCGAGCTCCCACCGGCTCTTGACCCTGCCCCACAGGCGCGCGTCGACGAAAGCCCACGCCCCCATGTTCTCGGGCTCCTCCTGGACCCAGCGGATCTCCTCGAGGTTCGGATAGCTCGTGAAGATCGACTCGAGCTGCTCGTGGGGGAACGGGTAGAGCTGCTCGACCCGCACGACCGCGGCGGGGGCCGAGTCCGCGGACCGCTTCTCCATCAGCGGGTAGGCGATCTTGCCGGTGCACAGCAGCACGCGCCGGACCTCCGAGCGGTCGGTGACGAAGGGGTCGTCGAGGGCCTCCCGGAAGCCGCCGTCGGTGAGGTCGCGCGTCGCCGAGCGCGCCGACGGATGCCGTAGCAGCGACTTCGGCGTCATCACGACCAGGGGTTTGCGCACCGACCTCTTCATCTGACGCCGCAGGACGTGGAAGTACTGCGCCGCCGTGGTCGGCTGGACGACCTGGATGTTGTCCTCGGCGCTCAGGGTCAGGAAGCGCTCCAGCCGCGCGCTCGAGTGCTCGGGGCCCTGGCCCTCGAAGCCGTGCGGCAGCAGCAGCACGAGCCCCGACTCCTGTCCCCACTTGTCCTCGCCCGCCACGAGGAACTGGTCGATGACGATCTGCGCGCCGTTCACGAAGTCGCCGAACTGCGCCTCCCAGCACACGAGCGCGTCGCCGTTCGCAACCGAATACCCGTACTCGAAACCCATCGCGGCGTACTCGCTCAGGAGGCTGTCGTAGATGCGCAGGCGCGCCCCGGTGTCGCCGAGGTCGTTGAGAGGCGTGTACTCCTCGCCGGTCCGGTAGTCGACTAGGACGGCGTGGCGCTGGCTGAACGTGCCGCGTCGCGTGTCCTGGCCGGCGACTCGTACGTCCATCCCCTCGAGCAGCAGCGACCCGAACGCGAGGGCTTCACCGGACGCCCAGTCGATCGCGTCGTCGTCGAGCATCGACGCCCGCTTCTCGATCATCTTCTTGAGCTTGGGGTGTGGCTCGAAGCCCTGTGGGAACGAGGTCAGCACACGGTGCACCCTCTCCAGTCGCGCCCGGTCCACCTTCGTCTCCACGGCGGGGAGCACCCCGGCCGGCTTCGGCGGCACCGCCCGCACCGGCTTCGGCGGTTTGCTCTCCTTAACTTCCTTGAGCGAGGTCTGCATGCGCCGCCGGAAGCTCTCGAGCGACTCCTCGGCCTCCTCGACGCTCAGCTCGCCGCGGTTCAGCAGCACCTCCGTGTACAGCTTGCGGACAGAGCGCCGCTCCTCGATCTTCGAGTACATGAGCGGCTGGGTGAACGCCGGCTCGTCCGCCTCGTTGTGGCCGTAGCGGCGGTAGCAGACGAGGTCGATCACGACGTCTTTCTGGAAACGGTTGCGGAAGTCGAGCGCGAGATGGACCGCGCGTACGCACGCCTCGGGGTCGTCGCCGTTCACGTGGACGATCGGCGCCTGGACCATCTTCGCTATGTCCGTCGCGTACGTGCTCGTGCGTCCCGCGGCGGGCGCGGTCGTGAAGCCGATGTTGTTGTTGACGACGACGTGGACGGTCCCGCCCGTCCGGTATCCGGGAAGACCCGAGAGGTTGAGCGTCTCGGCGACCACGCCCTGCCCCGCGAACGCGGCGTCGCCGTGGAGGAGCACGGGCAGCACCCGTTCGTGCGCCCCGTCGCCGATCATGTCCTGCTTCGCCCGCGCCATGCCCTCCACGACGGGGTCGACGGCTTCCAGGTGCGAGGGGTTGGACGCGAGGACGACGCCGATGCTCTCGCCGGCGCGCGTCGTGTAGCGCCCGGTCATGCCCAGGTGGTACTTGACGTCACCGGAGCCCTGGACGGTCTCGGGCGGGATGTTGCCCTCGAACTCGTTGAAGATCTCGTTCAAGGACTTGCCGACGATGTTCGCCAGGACGTTCAGACGGCCGCGGTGCGACATCCCCATCACGACCTCGACGGCGCCACCGGCGCAGGCGCGCTCGAGCAGCGTGTCGAGCATCGGGATGAGGCTCTCGGCCCCCTCGAGCGAGAACCGCTTCTGACCCGTGTACTTCGAGTGCAGGAACCTCTCGAAGGCCTCTGCCGCGTTGAGCCGTTCGAGGATGTGCTTCTTCTCCTCGACGGGGAGCTCGTGGTCGACCTCGGCCTCGACGCGCTCCTGGATCCAGCGCTTCTGGTCCGGCTCGGAGATGTGCATGTACTCGATGCCGGTCGTCCGGCAGTACGCGTCCCGCAGCCGGTCGATGATCCCCCGCAGCGGCTGGCGCTCGCCGCCGGGAAGCCCGTCGCTGAGGAACCAGCGGTCGAGGTCCCACACCGTGAGCCCGTAGTAGCTGAGGTCGAGCTCCGGGTGGGCGAGGACCTCCCAGCCGATGGGGTTCAGCTCCGCGAGGAGGTGGCCGCGTACGCGGTACATGTTGATCAGCTGGATGACCTTCGACTGCTTCTCGAGCTCGGCGCTTCCTTCCGGCGCGCGGTCGCGGCTCCACCGCACCGGCTTGTAGGGGATCTTGAGCGAGGCGAAGATCTCGTCGTAGAAACGGTCGCCGCCGAGCAGCAGCTCGTGGATCACCGCGAGGAACTGCCCGGACTCGGCCCCCTGGATGACGCGGTGGTCGTAGGTCGACGTCACCGTGATGACCTTGCTGACGCCGATGCGCGCGAGAGAGCGCGGGTCCGCGGCCTCGTACTCGATGGGGTAGCCGATCGCGCCCGTGCCGACGATCAATCCCTGCTGCGGCATGAGGCGAGGCACGGACAGCCGAGTCCCGACCGTGCCGGGGTTCGTGAGAGTCACGGTCGTGCCGGCGAAGTCCTCCGGCGCGAGCTCGTTAGCGCGCACCTTGCGGATCACCTGCTCGTACGCGCTCCAGAACCCGGCGAAGTCGAGGTCGTCGGCGTCCTTGATGTTCGGGACGTAGAGGATCCGCCCACCGTCCTTGCGCTCGACGTCGACGGCGAGCCCGAAGTTGACGTGCTTGTGCTGCACGACATGCGGCTTCCCGTCGACCTCGGCGTAGCTCGCCTTCATGGCGGGCCGCGCCTCGAGCGCGCGCAGGATCGCGTAGCCGATGAGATGCGTGAAAGAGACCTTCCCGCCGCGCTTGCCGGCGAGGTAGCGGTTGACTATCCGGCGGTTCTCCTCGAGCAGCTTCGCCGGGATCGTCCGCACCGAGGTCGCGGTCGGGATGCCGAGCGACTGCTCCATGTTCTCGGCGATGCGGGCGGCGACTCCTCGGAGAGGGGACGCGTCTTCGGGC
>DATADL010000047.1:0-6185 GCA_036258555.1 Actinomycetota bacterium
CATCCCCGTCAGCGTCCCCCTCTGCGTCTCCGTCTCCGTCTCCGTCTCCGTCTCCGTCTCCGTCTCCGTCTCCGTCCCCTCCCCCGAAGAACCGGACGCACGAGCGCGACGTGACGCTGTCGCTCGACGGACGGCGAGCTCGCGGAACGATCGAGATGGACGACCCGGTCGCGGCTTGCCGCGAGGATGTGCTGGTGAGGATCCGGCGCAAGACAGCCGGCCGGTTCCGGACGATCGCGACCGTCAGGACCGATGACGCGGCGCGTTACGAGGCGAGGATCGGGAAGCGGAAGGGCACGTTCAGGGCCGTAATACGGAAGCAGACCCTCGCGAATGGAGAGGTCTGCGACCGTGACGTCTCGCCGAAGCGACGCCGCCCGCAGTAGCTCACGCCGCTCTCAAGGAGGGAGTCCTCAAGGCCCCTCTGCGGGGCCCGTGCGTCTTTATGAACTCGCCGCGAACCTGTCAGACCGCTCGATGATCCTCGCGACGGTCTGCAGGTGCCAGCGATCCGAGTGCCGTGGAGCGATCCCTTTTGTCGGTCAACACGGCAACGGTGGTACGAGCGCTTCGCGAATCGGATAGAACAGGGCGGAATCTGCCTCTGACCTGCGGCTTTAACGGCGCGCCCGGAGGGATTCGAACCCCCGACCCTCGGATTAGAAGTCCGACGCTCTGTCCGGCTGAGCTACGGGCGCACGGTTCCATTCTCGCAGGTGGGCCCCACCCGCACGCGGCGCTCCTCAGGGTCCTAGGTCCGGCAGGTCCGCCCCGAAGATCTTCCTCGCGTGCTCTCGTACCGTCGCGGCACGCTCCGGATCGCCCGTCGCCCCCGAATGACCCTCGACGAAGACCCTGCGAGCCTCGTCGACGTCGCCGAGATGATGGAGCATCACCGCGACTGCAGCCGGCGGGACGCGGAGCTTCGACACGACACGGGGCGCCGTCGCGTGCCGTCGCGTCTGCAGCCCGTCGAGCAGCGGGAAGACCTCGTCCCGCAACGACTCCGTCACCTGCTCGACGAGCTCGTCCGCCGGCCGCATGAGATCGAACCACCTCTCCCCCGAGCCCCCGGCCACCCGCGTCCATCCCGCTCCTTCGTACGCCTTCACGAAGCGGCGGTCGGGCCACCCCCGCAGCGCCCGCACCTCGGCAGCGTCGAAGCCGTAGTTGATCGCGAAGCGACCGTGCGCTCCCCAGACCTGCCCCATCTGGAACTCGAGCAGGTGGACCAAGCCGGGCTCCGCGGCGTCCCGGTTGAACAGGTGCCGGCTCTTTCGGAAGCCAGCCTCTTTCAGGAGAGGGTGGACGCCCGCGACGACGGCGGCCATCTCGGGCGCGAACGAGTCGACGTGTCGCTGCTTCACGACGACGATTCGACCAGATCGCGCTCGGCTAGCTCTTGCGGCCGCGGCCCAGCAGGAGCACTCCGGCCCCCACGAACGCCCCGTTCGTCACCGCTCCGCCGACGGCGAGGACGTCCGCGAATCCCGCGGTGGCGAGACCCGCGATCCCTCCGGTCATCGCACCGACCCCCGCGGCGGCACGGAACGACGACCCCCTCCGTGCCGGAGCGCGTGCGGCGCCCCGCGGACGCTCGAAGCGGCCGAAGACGACGACGAAGGGGACGAGGAGGACGACGAGCAGCGCGAGCCAGACCGGGCGCAGGATCCACCACTCGGCCGACCCGCCGGCCGGCTGAGGGAACCCGAGCGGGTAGAGGAGCAGGACGCCGGCGAGCAGCGCCGTCAGGTGCCACAGGAACGTCGTCATGATCGTCGCGTTCGCCGCGACCACGGCCTTCCACGGGCGCGCGCCCTGAAGCCAGCGGGTGACCGGCCGCCGAGCGAGCATCGCCGCCGCGATCAGCCACAGGCTGTGCGCCACGATGCAGATGCTCGGAGGGTCGTTGTTCGAGACGCGACCGTCGGCGACGCCGACCATGCTCGTCGAGTACGGGCCCGCCTGCGTCAGCGCGACGAGGGCGAGCAGGGAGCCGGCGGCGATCGCGCCGAGCTGGGCGCGCGTCCGCCTCGTCAGCGACCCGTCCGCGTAGAAGAAGCCGATCTGGTGCGCGAACAGCCAGACGAATGCGAAGTTCAGGTATCCGACGAGCGGGACGCCGTACGCAAGCCTCACGACGTCGACGAGCGCGGCCGCGGCGGCGAGGGCGACCGGGACGCGCAGCCCAAAGCGTTCGTGCAGCCTCAGCATCGCGGGCGCGACCGCGATCACGATCAGGTACACGGCGACGAACCACAGCGGCTTGGCGACGATCGCCAGAGCGGGCTCGAGCCGCTCCGCGAGCCGCGGTGCGGCGGCGGTCAACCCGATCGCCGCGACGAGCCACAACCCGATGAACACCGCACACGGCCGCATCAGCCGTTCCACGCGTCCGGTCACGAACGCGCAGTAGTCGCCGCCGCGCCGCTTGGTCGCCCTCCACGACGTGAGGTTCGAGAACCCCCCGACGAAGAAGAACAGCGGCATGACCTGGAGCACCCACGTCAGGAGCCGCGCGGCCGGCACCTCGTCCAGCGCGCTGGCGCCCTCCAGCCGCCACCCGTCGAGGTAGACGATGGCGACCAGCCAGTGTCCGAACACGACTACCGCGATGCTTAGCGCGCGGAGGAAGTCGACGTACCGGTCCCTCGTCGACGGCGTCGCCTCTGCGAGGTCCTGGAGCGTCGCGGCCTTCATGTCGCGTCCTTTCGGTCGGGGATCGTCTCTTCCATCGTCGTCAGCGGGGGCCGGACGGAGTAGAGGGAGATAGACCCAAACCGCCGGCGCGAGTACCCAAATCCGCCTGGGTACGTCCGGCACACCTGGTCGCGGAGCCTTGGCCGGCCCCCGCGCGCTGTGTCACCCTGACGCGCATGACGAGCCAGGCGCAGCCGGAGACCTCCGCACCCGAGCGCTCCCGCCGGACGCTCGTCCGCGGCGTGCTCGTGTTCCGCTGGGTCTGGCTGGCGTGGATGTCGTTCGTCGCGTTCGCCAATCCCGCCGACTTCCGGCGGCCCGGCGTGGCGTGGGTCTCCATCGGGATCGCGGGAGCCTGGACGGCGTGGATGACCGTGTCGTCCCGGAGGTGGGATCAGCTCACGCTGTGGGCCGACCTCGCCGTGTGCGCGTGGCTGATCGCCGCGTCGGCGCTCGTCGTGTTCGAGGGCGACATCGTCGACCAGCCGTTCTTCGCAACCGGCTACCCGCTGACCGCGGCGCTGTCGTGGGGCGTGCGCCGCGGCCCCCGGGGCGGTCTCGCGGCGGGGGCCGCGCTCGGAGCCGTGCTCGCGGCGACGCGGCCGCTCAACGGCGTCCCCCTGCCGGACCTCCCGGCGCGCGAGGTGCGCGACCTCGTGAGCGGGATCATCAACTACCTCGTCGCCGGCGGCGCAGTGGGGTTCGTGTCGACGCTGCTCGTGCGCTCGGGCGAAGCCCTGCAGCGCGCGACGGACGAGCTCGTCAGAGAGCGCGAGCGCGCGGCCCGGCTCTCGGAGCGGGAGTCGCTCGCCCGCGAGATCCACGACTCCGTCCTGCAGGTGCTCGCGTTGATCCACAAGAAAGGGCGCGAGCTCGCCGCCCGGGGCGACGTCGCTCCGTCCGAGGTCGCCCGCCTGGCGGAGCTCGCGCAGCAGCAGGAGGTCGAGCTGCGCGGCCTGATCCTGCGCGATCCGGAGCGCGTGCCCGAGGGGACGACGTCGGTGCGGGCGGACCTCGAGGCGCTCGCGCGCACGATCGAGGGCGTGCCGGTGTCCGTCAGCAGCGTCGGTCCGCTCTGGGTCGAGCGCCGCGTGGCCGAGCAGGTCGTGGCGGCCGTTCGCCAGGCCCTCGTCAACGTGGTCGAGCACTCCCGGGCGTCGAAGGCGACGGTGTTCGCGGAGGAGGACGACGGCCGTCTGCTCGTATCCGTCCGCGACGACGGCGTAGGTTTCGTCTACGACGAGGCGGCGCTGCGCGCGGACGGGAAGGCCGGCCTCCTAAAGAGCGTGAAGGGGCGCGTCGAGGACCTGGGCGGCTCACTGCACGTGACGAGCGCGGCCGGCAAGGGGACCGAGATCGAGCTGGCGGTCCCGTTGAGGGGGGAACGATGAGCGAACCGGTGAAGGTGCTGATAGTCGACGACCACCCGGTGTGGCGCGACGGCGTGCTCGCGGACCTCGACGGCGCGGGCCATACGGTCGTCGGTGAGGCGTCGGACGGCCGCGAGGCGATCGCGCTCGCGCGTGACGCCATGCCGGAGGTCGTGTTGATGGACCTCCAGCTGCCGCACGTGTCGGGTGTCGAGGCGACCCGGCGCATCGTCGAGGAGTCGCCGCACGTGAAGGTGCTCGTGCTGTCCGCGTCGGCCGAGGAGAAGGACGTGCTCGAGGCCGTCAAGGCGGGCGCAGCGGGATACCTTCTGAAGAGCGCGACCTCGGACGAGCTCGTGGACGCCGTGGTGCGGGTACGCGACGGCGAGCCCGTGTTCACGCCCTCGCTCGCCGGCCTCGTGCTCGACGAGTTCCGGCGCATCGCGAAGAAGGACGTGGGCGAGCCCGAGCTGACCGCGCGGGAGAACGAGGTGCTGAAGTACGTCGCGAAGGGCTACACCTACAGGGAGATCGGCGAGAAGCTCTTCATCTCGACGAAGACCGTGCAGAACCACGTGCAGAACATCCTGACGAAGCTCCAGCTCCGCAAGCGCTACGAGCTGATGCGCTACGCGCTCCAGCGCGGGCTCGACCAGGCCCCCGAGTAGCGGCCGCGTGGAACTACCCAGGGCCGATTTGAGTAGTCGGCGCAAGGTGAACGGGTAGTTCCTCGTCTTCCCCGCGCCCCGCGCCTCTCCGACGATGGACGCGTCGTTGATCCGAGGAAACGGAAGGGGAGGCGATGGAGAAGCGGCGCATCCGTCACGGGCTGGCAGTCGCCGGCGTGGTCGTCTTCGTCGTCGCAGCGGCGGCGGCGTTGCTCTACGGGTTGTTCGTGCTGGGCGCGACCCTCTACCTGGAGGGTTGGGAGCTCTGATGTCGCGGATGCGGGTGCTGCTCGAACGGGCGTCCGCCGCGCTCGCGGACCGTGACGTCGCGCCGGAGTCCCTGACCGTCGCGGCCGTCGCCGTCAGCGTCGTCGCCGGGTGCGCGCTCGCGGTCGGGGGCGCGGCGCGGGAGCCGCGCCTGTGGCTGCTCGTCCCGCTGCTGGGCGTCGCGCGCCTGGCGCTCTACGCCGTGGGGGTGTCGCTGCGAGCGCGGCTCGTAGACTCCCGGGCGCCAGCCCGACGACCGGAGGAGCGTTTTCATGGCCAGCGGTGAGAGAGACGTAGAGAAGGGCTATTCGACCCCGGAGGTCGTCGCGAAGCTGCGCCGGCTCGCCGACGCGCTCGAGAGCGGCTCGCCGTTCCGGATCCAGGTGGCCGGCGAGCGCATCCGCGTCCCGGCGAGGGCGGAGTTCTCGATCGAGCACGAGCGCGGCTCCGACGAGGAGGAGATCGAGTTCCAGCTGAAGTGGGAGCTGGACGATTCGGACTCCGAGTCGGACGACGAGCCGGTCGTCTAGCCACCCCGCCCGGTCACGGGCGCGGCAGAGCGCCGCCCGATTCGGCCACGCCGGCAGGAGTCGGCCCCCCCGCAGAGAACCCCCCGTCAACACCGACCTCGCCACTGGGGGATTGATCATGAAGAAGCTCGTCTCGCTCGTAGCGGTCTGCCTCGTCGCCACGACCGCGCTGTCCGGCGGCGCGGTCGCCGCCAAGAAGAAGAAGGGCGTCCGTCAGGACGTCTCCGGCAGCATCTTGATGCAGGCGCCTCCGTCGGACGCCACCAGCAACCCCAACGGTTGCTACTCGGGCGTCCACCGCCGCATCGCAGTCCTGTCGCAGGAGCAGGTCAACGGCGTCGTCGGCTTCCACTTCGACATCGACCCGGGCACGTGGAACAAGAAGTTCCGCCTCACGCCGGGCAGCGCCGTCGACCTCGACATCACGTTCTACGACGGGTTCGGCACGGTCGAGCAGGCCGCCGAGACCAGCTACGCCCCGTACAACCTCGGCTTCGAGACCCGCGACAACAACGGCGAGGCCGGGATCGTCCCGCCGAACACGACGAAGGTCATCGTGTGCATGAAGACCGGGCAGCAGGCCAGCTTCGAGTACTCGGCCGGCGCAGGCGTCAAGTAGTCACCTCAGCTCCAGCGATTCTCCGGCCCGG
>DATADL010000048.1:0-6056 GCA_036258555.1 Actinomycetota bacterium
ATCGCGTGGCACACCGCAGGGGACTCCTTGAGCCGCTTCGCGATCTCGGCGCCGATGATGGCGTGGCTTCCCTCGACCTCGTGCGTCACGGCCTTGCCGATGTCGTGCAGGAGGGTGCACCGCTTGGCGAGCGCGATGTCCGTGCCGAGCTCGGCGGCGATCATCCCGGCGATGTGCGACGCCTCGACGGAGTGCTTGAGCACGTTCTGCCCGTACGAGGTCCTGAACTTGAGCCGGCCGACCACGCGCACGAGCTCGGGGTGCATGTCGGTGATGCCGGTCTCGAGCACGGCCCACTCGCCGCCCTCGCGGATCTCGCGTTCGACCTCGGCGCGCGACTTCTCGTGGATGTCCTCGATGCGCGCGGGCTGGATACGGCCGTCCGAGATGAGCTTCTCGAGCGTGAGCCTCGCCATCTCGCGCCGGATCGGGTCGAAGCACGACAGCACGACGGCCTCGGGGGTGTCGTCGATGATGAGGTTCGTGCCGGTGGCGGCCTCGAAGGCGCGGATGTTGCGGCCCTCTCGCCCGATGATGCGGCCCTTCATGTCCTCGTTCGGGAGGGTGACGGTCGTGACGGTGGACTCGGTCGTGAGGTCCGAGGCGACCCTCTGCATCGATATCGCGATGATCTTGCGGGCGCGGCGGTCGGCCTCCTCGCGGGCCTTGGCCTCGACGTCGCGGACGATCACCATCGCCTCGCGCTTGGCCTCGTCCTCGATCTGCTCGATCAGGGCCTGCTTGGCGTCCCCCTGCGTCATGCCCGCGACCCGCTCGAGCTCGGCCCGGGCCCGGTCGGCGAGGCGCTCGAGCTCCTCCCGCGCCGTCTTGAGCTCGCCCTCCTTCGCCTCGATCGCCTGCTCCTTGCGGTCGAGCGAGTCGCTGCGGGAGTCCAGGTTGCTCTCCCGCCCGGCCAGGCGCTCCTCCTTGCGGTCGATCTCGACGCTGCGGCGTTTGAGGTCCTGTTCGGCCTCGCTGCGCATCCGGAAGATCTCATCCTTGGCCTCGACTAGAGCTTCACGCTTGGCGGCCTCCGCTTCCCGCTCGGCGTCCGCGAGGACGGTCCGGGCGCGGCTTTCCGCCGACGTGACTTCCTTCTGGGCCACCGACTGCCGGTAGGCGTAGCCGGCGACCGCTCCGATCAAGAGGCCGAGGACGAGACCGATCCCGATCTCCATGCCTCGCTCCTTTCGCTTCACGGGGCGCCGGCACGGCGAAGAGCCGGGCGGGCACCCGGCACGAGCGAACTACGAAAGCCTCAGGCGGCTAGTGGATACGAGAAGGCATTCGGCCCGGCGGAGCTGTCGCTCGGCCGGCCCGGCTGCATACGGGTTCTCGTTCGGTCGTCGTCATGAAAGATTTGGGAACTTTCGTGGGTCCGTTCGTACCGTCGGGTCTGAATTGTGTGAGTCTCGTCCAATGGTACGCCCGGGGCGGGGGGATGTCACCCACCCAGGTACTTCCACCCGGATGGGCAGCCGTCCGGCCCCGCCGTCACCTCCCGGGCGCGCAAACGGTGCGGGCGACCGCCCGCACCGTCGGCAGGTCCTTCGTCTTTAGAGGGCTGCCGCCGCGGCCTGGAGAGCCGCGGGGTCACTGCCCAGCAGGAGCTTGATCGTGCCCGAGGTCGAAGCCGAGCCGGGGCATGCGGGCCCGGCTGCCCACGGCCACGCCGTGTAGGCCGTACCGGGCTCCATCGCGACGGGCTCGGCGGTCGACCCGCACACGTCGGGGCCGGAACCGGGGTTCTGGATGCCGTCGCCGTCGGGGTCGTAGTTGAAGGCGACGTAGCCGCTGGGGCTGACGTCGTCCTCGATGACGATCATGGCGTAGGTCTCGTTCGTGAGGGTCGCGATCGTCGGGCAGGCCCCCGCAGGGCACGCGCCGGCGACGCCGCCGATGCCGATCGCGGGCTGGGAGTACGTCGCCTCGACGACGCGGACCGCAGGCTTCTTCTTCTTTTTCTTCGCCGCGTCGGCCGGCACGGCCATAGCCGCACCTACCAGGCCCATCACCAGCAGGATCGTCACTGTCCGTCGCATCGGATGCCTCCAGGGCTTTCGGGTCGTCCGTCACCCGGAAGGTTCGCCCATAGAGGCCACGGGACCTGCCCCGGGGGCCGAAGTCGCTCCGACAGCGGCCGCCCTCCCGACCCGGCTAGTCCCAGCCGTCCGGCGGCAGGACGGCTCTCGTCGCGGCTTCGGAGGCCTCGCGGTCGTAGCCGCGGCGCGCGAGCATCTGCTGGATGCGCGCCGCCTGTTCGCGCAGCGGCTTCGACGCCACTCGGCGCACGTAGCGCGCCGCGAGCTCGGTCGCCTGCGCCACCTCGTCGAGCCCGGCCCCCTCGAGCGCAGCCTGGGCCGTGTCCCGGTCTACGCCCTTTCCCTGGAGCTCGTGGAGCAGGGCCCGCGCCGACAGCCCCTTGCGGGCCGCGCGCTCCCGGACCCACTGCAGCGCGAACTCGGAGTCGTCCAACAGCCCGAGCGTCCGCAACCGGTCGACGACCGCCGCCACGACGGCCGGTTCGAACCCGGCGTCGGAGAGGCGGTCGGTGATCTCTGCCTCCGAGCGCGGCCGCGCCGCCAGCAGCCGTCCCGCTCGCGCCATCGCCTCCCGGCGCGCGCCGACCAGGAGGGCGGCCGGGCGCCCGTCGCGCGGCAACTCCGCGACGACGCCCGGCATCGCCCCCTGGACCGGGACCATCTAGGAGGCTGCCTCCCGGGCCGCCGCCGCGTCCTGTGGCGGAGGCAGCGCTTCGTCGGTGTCGTCGTCGGAGCCCAGCAGCCCCAGCTTGTCCTTGATCTTGAGCTCGATCTCGGTCGCGATGTCGGGATTCGTCGCGAGGAACGACTTCGCGTTCTCGCGTCCCTGCCCGAGCTGGTCGTCGCCGTAGATGAACCAGGCCCCGGACTTCCGCACGATGCCGTGATCGATCGCGACGTCGAGGAGGCTTCCCTCCTTCGAGATGCCCGTGCCGTACTGGATGTCGAACTCGGCCTTCTTGAACGGCGCGCTCACCTTGTTCTTGACGACCTTCACGCGCACGCGGGATCCGACGACCTCGGCCCCGTCCTTGAGTGAGTCGATCCGCCGCACGTCCATGCGTACCGACGAGTAGAACTTGAGCGCGCGGCCCCCAGGCGTGGTCTCGTTCGACCCGAACATGACGCCGATCTTCTCCCTGATCTGGTTGATGAAGATCAGGATCGTCTTCGAGCGGTTGACGCTTCCCGCGAGCTTGCGCAGCGCCTGGCTCATCAGCCGCGCCTGGAGCCCTACGTGGCTGTCGCCCATCTCGCCCTCGATCTCCGCGCGGGGCACGAGCGCCGCGACCGAGTCGACGACGATCACGTCCATCGCGCCGGAACGGACGAGGGTGTCGGCGATCTCGAGCGCCTGCTCGCCGGTGTCCGGCTGCGAGCACAGCAGGTTGTCGATGTCGACCCCGAGCGCCTTCGCGTAGCTCGGGTCGAGCGCGTGCTCGGCGTCGATGAACGAGACGAGCCCGCCGGCCTTCTGCGCCTCGGCGATCACGTGCAGGCTGACGGTCGTCTTGCCCGAGCCCTCGGGCCCGTAGATCTCGACGATGCGGCCTCTCGGCAGCCCGCCGATCCCGAGCGCGAGGTCGAGCGCCAGCGACCCCGTCGGTATGGCCTCGATCCCGCTCGCGATCCCGGCGTCGCCGAGCCGCATGATCGAGCCCTTGCCGTGCTGCTTCTCGATCTGGGCGAGCGCCATGTCGAGCGCGGCGTCGCGCCCCTTGACGTCGCGGCTCGTGTCGGTAACCGCGGCCCTCGACTCCCTGATTGCTGCCACCTGCGCCTCCTTGTGCCGTGGGACCCGCCTCGGGCCCTGCTCTGCGTGTGGCAGAACCTAGAGATGGGGTACGACAGTTATATCGAACGCATGTTCGGGCGGCCCGGATTTCGCCGAGTTACCCACACGTAGTTACCGGCTTGTGATCCTACTTCTCCACAGGGCGCGGGCCAACGACCGGCGGAGTGCCGGGGGTGGTGGGAAGTGGGAGTGGCGCTACGCCAGGGCGGCCGCCGCGGGGACGAAGTGGGCCATGAACTGCGCCAGCTCGACCGCGGCGTGAGCGTTCACCCGGCCACGGCCGAGCTGCCCGGCATAGTCGGGGTTGTCCGCGTCGACGTCGTCGCAGGTCGCCTCGATGACCTCACGTACCTGCTGGTTCGTCAGGCCGGGCGCCGCCGACCACACGAGCGCCGCCACGCCCGCCACGTGAGGAGAGGCCATCGACGTCCCGCCGTTGTAGGCATGCCCGCCCCCCGGGATGCTCGAGTAGACGTCCGCCCCGGGCGCCGAGACGTCCACGGTGCTGCCGTAATTGCTGGCCCCGAGCTCGTACACGGCCCTGACGCCTCGTTGGTCGATCGCCGCGACCGAGATCACCTCGGGATACACCCCCGGGTACTGCGGGGTCTCGTCCGTATCCGTGTCGGCGTTCCCGGCCGCGAAGACCACGACGACGTTACTCGCGACGGCGTTCTGGATCGCCGTCCGGATCCCGGCGTGATCTCCGTTCGCGCGCCAGCTGCAGTTGACGACGAACCGGGACCAGCCGTCCGCGACCGCGCGGTCGGCAACGTAGTTGATGGCGTCCGCCCGGTTCTGGTTCACTCCCGCTTGCAGGTTTATCCGGAGCGGCATGAGCCGGCACCGCGGAGCGACGCCTACGACCCCGAAGGAGTTCTCGACCGCGACCGCGGTCCCGGCGACGTGCGTGCCGTGACTTCCCCCGTCCTCCGGGACGGGATCGCCCGAGTCGGCGAAGTCCCAGTCCTCGGAGCCGCGCGGCAGGAGGTTGTCCTCGAGGTCGGGATGGTCCAGGTCGGCCCCCGTGTCGATGACGGCGACCACGACCCGCGGGTCACCGCGGGTCAGGTCCCAGGCCGCGGGAGCGTCGATGTCGACACCGCTGACGCCGCTCGTGCCGTTGACGGTCTGGCCTGTGTTGTGCAGCCCCCAGAGCAGGTTGAAGTCGTCGTCGTCCGGGAAGTGGTCGAGGGCGTCGTTGAACCCAGCCTCGCTCGGCTCCGCGAACATCACCTCGTCGCGCTCGGCGAAGGAACGGATCGCGTCGAACAGACCTCGGCCTTCCGGCACCGACACCGTGTAGTAGCCCGGCGTCCGCTGGCGGACCACGATCCGGCTGCCCTCCTCTGCGATGATCCGCTCCGCGGTTGCCTCGTCCACGCCGCGCCGGAACTGGACCGTGAGCTCGTCGGGAAGGAAGTATCGCTCCAGGCCTTCCTCGTCGACCATCACCGGTAGCGCCTTCGTTATGTCGGTAGCGGCCTCGAGGTCGTCGAGCGTCCGTCCCTCGCGGACGTAGACGGCCGCGAAGCCCCGGCGCGCGTCGATGCCCTGGCTGACCTCCTTTACCGGCTCTGCTTGCACGAGCGCGGCCGGACGGTCTTCAGCCGGGTCGAACCTGACTATGACCTCGTCGGGCTTGGGCGTGAAAGTGACGCGACGGCCGCTCGTCTTGTCGACGTACCAGTTCGTGTCCGCGCGTCGCGGGGTCACGTGCCCAGCTGCAGGTAGTTGACCTTGCCTGAATTGGTCGGGTGCCCCACCCTGACCAGCAGGTTGTCGGCCATCGCCTGACGCAAGAAGGAGATCCACATCGTGTGGATCACCCTCTCGCTCACCGACGGTTCCGCCGACGTGGTCACGCCCGGCCACCACACGATGAACGTCTCGGTCTCGCCTGTCCCCTGCTCCTGGATCGTCGTGAACCCGGAGTCGGGGCCGACTCGCACGCACTGCACGGTACCCACCATCTCCGGCATGTCCTACCTCCTCGAGGATCCCGCGGCTTTGTCGCCCAGCTTGCGCGCTACCTTCCACGCCACGTTCACGTCGCCGCGCACACGCATCAGGCCACGGCCGAAGGCCTCCAGCGGCGAGATCGCACCAGCCGCGATCTCGTTCCACGTCTCGGCCGACACGATCACCTCGACGTCGGGCCGTCCCACTACCTCGGAGGTGACCTTCGACCCTTCGGCCCCCGTGTGCACGACGAAGGA
>DATADL010000049.1:0-47433 GCA_036258555.1 Actinomycetota bacterium
GAGAAAGTGGGCGGCCGCGCCCCCGCGAGATTGAGGAGCGAGGTCTCTCGCCCGTGCGCGCCTTCGCGCTGGTGGCCGTGCTGGCGACGGCGCTAGGGGCTGCATTCTTCGCGACCCGCGACGCGGTGCCGTCGGAGCCCCCCCGGGGGCCGGTGAGGAGCCCAGACTACAGCCTGACGGACGCCGAAGCGATAGCCGAGTTCGAGCGTCTGCACGACCTTCAGGTTAGGGCGTATGAGGAACGCGACGTATCGTTGATTCCCGTCACCTACACGGCTGATAGTCCGGTCCGCGACCGCGTCGAGCGCGAGGTGGCAAATCTCGTTCGAAAGCGCGTGACCACTCAAACTTCGTTTACAACTCGACGCCTGATGCTCGTTTCGAACCTCGAGACGGAAATAGTCCTCGACCAGACGGCGGTCATCGATGCCGCTTTCTTCAATGGCCGGGGCGTGGAGATTTCGATTAGTTCGCCACCGGAAGTTCAACACATTCGTTGGACGCTGCGGCAGGAGGATCATAGGTGGTTGATTCACGACGCAGAAATCCTTGCTTCTCGACCGGTGAGGGATCGGCGAACGTGATCATCAGGTTCAGCGCGCTTGTCGCCTTGCTACTTATGTGGCCTACCGTTGTTGTAGCGGACGATCGTGACGCGTCTGCGGAGATCGTCACGTTCGGGCGGCGTCAAGTTCCTGGCGTCAAAGTTGTTGCACGGGGGTACTCCTCCGCATCGCGGACCAGTAGCCGGGACGTCGTGAGTCGCGCCCCAGACGGCGTCTCACCCGAGGCGGCCCCCCTGCCCATCGCTCTCTCGGCCCACAACTGCATCCCACGCATCGACGATCGCGGCGTCTCCCTCGCTTATACGTTCGTCGAGAGCGGGGTCGCCGATTGCGTCAGCTTCGTCTCCCCGGCCCCCGCGTCCCTCTCCCGAAGCCCTCGCCACCGCCGCCTACGACCGCGTCGTCTCGCTCGCCGCCCGGCCCCAGCTCGGCGTCGCGCCCGCGCGCGTCGGCCTCACCGGGCTCACGTCCTACTTCTGGGTCCGCAACGACCTCGACCCCGTCACTGCTACGGCCGGAGTTCGGGGGCTCACCGTCACCGCCGAGGCCAGGCCCGTCGCCTACCAGTGGGACTTCGGCGACGGGACGACCAGGACTACCCGCCGTCCCGGACGGCCCTGGACGCCGGGCCACCGCGGGAACGTCGGCCACCTCTACGAGGCCAAGGGCCGTTACGAGCCGGCGGCCACCGTCGTCTGGGCGGCCCGCTGGCGGATCGGGCGAGGACCCTGGAACGACCTCGGCTACTTCTCGACCACGGGATCGGTCGAATACCCCGTCCGCGAGATGATCCCGGTCCTCGTCCGCCGCCGCTAGGTCCGACTCTTTCCCCTACATGTCCCGCCAATCGGGACATCGCGACCGCGCAACCCGCGAATCCGCGGGAGGAATCCCCGGCCCCCGGGCGAACAACTAAAGCGAGCCCCGCAGGGGGCCGAAGCCAGAGGTAAGCAAGCAGGACCGCCAGTCCGACCCGCACGACCCGCCGGTCCCGGCGCAGGTCGAGACGGAACCACCCCAGAACGACGTCTTCTTCGACGCGCCGAAAGGGTGGAATCGGACGCCCAGGCGGGTAAGCCGCAAAGAGCCGAAAGCGCCGCGAAGAGTCGATCGGAGGAACTTAGACCGTGACCGGACGGAAGATGAGAAGCAAGGTCTTCTCCCACATGCGTGCGATCACGATCACGGCCGTCTTCGGCCTCGTCGCCTTCCTCGCCCTCGGGAACCTCGCGATCTTCACCGCGATGGTCTGGGCGAAGACGACCGCGCCCGAGCAGAACGTCGCGGCTCCTCCCGGCGTGATCAACTTCCAGGTCGTCGACGACAAGGTCTGGCGCGGCTCGCACCCCAGGGACGTGACACTCGAGGACCTCGCGGCCCGCGGCGTCACCACGGTCGTCGACCTCCGTGCCGAGGAGGGGATCCACGTAGACGAGAAGAGCCTCCGCCGGCTCGGCATCACCCGGTTCAGCATCCCCCTGCGCGACGGCCAGGTCCCGAGCGAGGCGCAGGTCGAGAGCTTCCTCTCGATCGTCGAGCACGCTCGCGGGAAGGTCTACGTCCACTGCATGGCCGGTGTCGGACGAACCGGCGCCATGGTCGCCGCCTACCTCGTCGCGACCGGTCAGGAAGACCCCGCGGGCGCCCTGCGACGCAACCTCTCGGTCGGACCGCCGTCGCTCGAGCAGCTGGCCTTCGTCGCCGAGCTCACACCGACCGACGCCGACCGGCCGAACCCGGTCGTGACGGGTCTCAGCCGGGTCCTCGACGCGCCACGCCGTATCTGGTCGAACATCAACTAGCGCGGAGCTACTCCGTTCCGAAGCTCTCCACGCTCAGCACGCGCGCCACGACCTCGTCCAGGGTGGCGTCACTGAGACAGCCCGACAGCCGGCGCTGCGTGTGCTCGCCGAGCGCGGGCTGCGTCACGATCAGAGCTTTCCCACTGCCGAGAGCAGCGATCTTCGGCGTCTCTATGTAGCCGGGAACCGTTCCGGCACAAGCGGCCCACAGGCGCGACGCCGACTCGACCGAGGAGCCGCCGGAGGTGCGCGTCTGGATCTCGACCACCATCGTGCTGCTGGTCCCCGGCAGCGCGCGGTCCGGGCGGTTCTGCGTCAGGTCGCCGAGGGCGTCGACGGTCAACGACAGCCCCGCCGCGACCGCGATGGTGATCAACGCGTGCTTGACGCGGGTCTTCGTGCGCGAAGGACGCGGCGCGAGGACGGTGACGCCGCCGCCGACGAATCCGTCGCCGGGAAGCGACAGCGGCGCGAGCCTCCACGCGAGCCCGTGCTCGAGCGCGGGCCGCGCGGTCGCGTGCGCGAGGCGCTCGACGATCCATGCGATGCCCGACACGACGAACCCGGCCCCCATGAGCACGGGCACGAAGACGCTCATCTGGTCGGTGCGCGTCAGCCACTTGAAGCCGGCCTTAGGCTCGGGTGCGGTCTCCTGGATGTGCGCGAGCGCCGGTGGCTCCGCGGCGCGGCTCTCCATGCGGTCCTCCATCTTCTTCAGCCGCTCGAGGATCCCCGCGCCGATCAGCCCGATCTCGGCGGCGACGAAGAAGATGCCGGCGATCAGCGTCCGGTTCCACTCCCACCTGTACAGGTAGACGAACATGTACGTCCCCGACGCCGCCAGCACCACCGTCAGCACCGCGTAGGCCAGCCGTTTCGCGATCACGATCCGGCCTCCTCGACGAGCGTGACCTCACCGGTCGTCCCGTCTACCGACACGCGGGCTCCCGCGGGGAAGCGCGTCAGCGCGTCGGGCACGCCGACCACCGCGGGGATGCCGTACTCGCGCGCCATGATCGCGAGGTGCGACAGCACGCTTCCGGTCTCGGCCACGAGCGCGCCGAGCCGCGGCAGCAAGGTAGCGAGGTCCGGGTCGAGCGTCGACACGACGAGCACCTGACCCTTCTGGGGAACCCCTTCGCCGCTGTGTACGATGCCCTCGGCGCGCCCTGAGCTCGCGCCGGTACCGGCCGTCGCGGCCCGCGTCTTGCGGCGCGGGTGGTAGACGACGACGTCGCCGGCGTCGGTGAGCCGGAAGGCCGCGGGAAGCGGCGGGCCTGCGGCGCCCTGACGCTCGGAGACGTCCGGGGGAACCGGTCCGAGAGAACTCGCGGTCTCGAGCTCGTCGAACGTCAGCTCGGCCACCGCCCGGGGGTCTTCCACGCGGCCGCTCTCGTGCAGCCTCCGTGCGAGGACGCGGGCGGCGCGCGCCGACAGCTCCTGCACCCAGCGCGCTCGCAGCCGCAGCGCCTCGCGCTGGGGCAGAGCCCCTTCGTCCTGCGCGCGCGGAGCGAGGCCGTCGGTAGGCGGCAGCGGGGCGTCGGAGAAGATCGACGGAGGAACGAGCGCGAGCACCTCGGGACGCATCGCGACGACGTCCTCGTCGGTGAAGCCCTCGGTGCGCGCTGCGGCGAGGTGCTTGAGCCCGAGGGACGCCGCGGTCACCGTGTACTCCTCGTCGGCGAGGAGCCCGAACATGACCTCGTGCGCGTGCAGGGACACGAGGGCCTGACGGCAGCGCCGCAGCACCTCGACGAGCTGCACGTCGTCGATCGCGTCGAGCTCGGGGACGGCCGCGAGGTCGTCGTCGACCTTCTCGATCATCGCGGCGGCGATCGACGGAAGAGCGGCGCGCAGCCGCCCGGTCCTCCACGCCGCGGCCAGCCGGCGCGCCGGGGGCCGCGGGTCGATGGTCTCGAAGAACGTCTTCTTGCCGGGGAACGCGCCGAGCAGACGCAGATCGGCGGCGACGCGGCCCCCGACCGTCGTCACGACCGGCGACCGCGCGAGGATCTTGTGGGACGCGGCCCCCGTCAGCGACAGCACTTCCGCGACCGCGACGCGCAGGGGCTCGACCCACAGGTCGACCTCGAGGGTCGTCAGGGGCCGGGGGAACGTCTCCGAGACCGGACCGGGGCCGAGCACGGGACCCGATGCAGCCTGTGCCTCGGCGACCGCGGTCACCGGGCGGCTCTGGAGCATGACGAGGTCGTCGCCGACGAGCGCCCACTCGACGTCCTGGGGGCCGCCGAAGTGGCCGGCCGCGCGCTCCGCGAGCTTCGTCAGGCGCTTGAGGACGGACTTCGAGAGACCGCCGCCGGACCGGTCGACGACGCGGCCCGAATGCGTCAACACGTAGCGCTCGCCCTCGACGGTCCCGCTGACCAGCGAGTCCGGCCGCCCTTCGACCGCGGCGACCACGAGGTGGTCCGTCCGCCCGGTGACGGGATCGACGCCGAAGAGCACGCCGCCCCAGTCCGGGGCGAGCTGCGGCTGCACGAGGACCGCCATCGGCGCGAACGTCTCTCGCTCTTCGACGAGATCGACGATGCGGGCGGACTCGACAACGGTCTGCATCGCCCTGCGGAAGTCCGCCCATGTGGCGACGTCGAGGACCGACGTGAACATCCCCGCCATCGCGGAGTCGTGCCCGTCCTCCGCGCTCGACGACGAGCGGACGACCAGCGGATGCGTCCCGTCCGCGGACAGCGCGGCCCACCGCTTCTTCAGGAGCTTCTCGAGGTCGCGGCCGACCTGGCGCGCTCTCTGGGTCGAGAAGACCCGCGTGCCCTCGACCGTGACGACGAATCCGTCGAGGACGGTGAACCCGCCTTGCATGGCACGCGCGAGGTTTGCGGCCTTTGCTCCCGCTATGTCCGGATCGAGCGCGCGCTTGTCGCCGAGCCCGAGGACGAGTGGGGGAAGGTCGAGGCCGACCGTCTCAGGAGCGGGCCCGCGGCGGACGTCCAGGTCGTTCGTCGCGCGGTTCTCGATCTTGGACATCGGCAGCCCTCCGCTGACTTCTTCGAACGTCACGGTAAGTCCGTCCATTCCACCGGAGCAAGGTCGATGTCCGGATTTGGGAAGAAATGAGCCGGGTGGACTAGTAACGGACGTTTATTCCGGATCATCGGAGGGCTCCGGTCGCTCGTCCGCGACGGGCAGGCTGATCTCGAAGACCGTCCCTCCGCCGTCTCGTTCGCGCACCTCGATGCCGGCACCCATCAGCCGGCAGAGGCCGTTCGCGAGGTACAGCCCGATGCCGAGCCCGCCGACGCGGCGCGTCACCGGGTCCTCCGCCTGGACGAACGCGTCGAAGACCTTGCCAGCGGCGCGGCCGATGCCCGGCCCCCGGTCGGCTATCTCGACCGTCACGCCGCCCCCCGCGCGCGCCGCGCGTAGCTCGACCTCCGCGCCCTCACCGGCGTGCTTCCACGCGTTGTCGAAGAGGATCCGCAGCACCTGGACGAGACGGTTCGGGTCGACGTCCACGAGGGGCAACCCCTCCGGCAGGTCCTCTACGACCCGCAGCGCCTGCGGCGCCTCGCTGATCGCTCGCGCGACGATGCTGCGCAGCGAGGTGGGAACCGGCACGAGCGCCAGCGTCCCGTTCCGGATGCGCGACATGTCGAAGAGGTCGGCGATGAGCCTCTCCAGGCGATGGCCCGCGGCGACCGCCCGGCGGCTGAGGTCCTCTACGACCGGCGGGTCCAGGTCGGCGGCCTTCGCGGCCATCGTCTCGGCACACCCGAGCACGACTGCAAGCGGCGTCCTCAGCTCGTGCGCGACCAGCGACATGAAGTCCTGGTCGAACACGGGGTTCTGCGACGACGTGCCGCCGGCGCCCCCGGCGTTGCGGATCGCGATCGCTAGCGAGGGCGCGAGCACGACCCCCGACGCGATCTGGTCGGGTGCGAAGGCGCGCGCCTCGGTCGACCCCAGCTCGAGCACGCCGAGGAACCCGTGGCCGTCCGCGAGCGCGAGCCCGAGGTAGGAGCGGATCGGGGCGTCGGTCGCGAGGGCCCGCACGGACGGGTCGGTTGCGTGATCCCTGCCCACCGAGGGGATGTGCACGGGCTCGATCGACGAGACGACCGCGCCCGCGAGCCCGCCCTCGGCGGGGACGCGCACCTCCAGGGCGTCGTCGCCCGCGGGCGTCGTCGCCGCCGTCACGAGCGAGTCGCCGTCGAGCAGACGGATCAGCGCGCTCTCGAACGGGAGGATCCGCCGGAACGCGTCGAGCGCGCGCGCCAGCACGTCCCCGAGATCCAGGGTCGAGACGATCTCGCGGCTGAGCTCCAGGAGCAGCCGCGAATGGTCGGCCCGGAGTGCCGGGCCCCGGCGCATCTCCATCGCCAAATGGTGGCGGCGGCGGCTCCGGCGGTCTATCCGTATTTGGTCGTACCGGCGGTCCCTACTGCATGTCCGACGTGTCCGGCACGACCCCTATGTGCCCCTTCTAGAGCTTGAAATCGCCCGGCGTCGCGTCGGACGAAGACGAGGGCGCGGCCGCGCCTCCCTCGGCGGCCGTCGTCCCGTCGCCCTCCTCTTCCGCCATCTGACGCTCGAGCTCCGAGATCTGCGCGACGAGCGCGTCTGCGTCGGGGCCCGCCGCCGCTCCGCCGGTCCGCTCCTTGTGGATGAGGTATCCGAGCTGCTTCGCGGCCTCGTCGGCCTTCTTGCGAAGCTGCATCTGCTCCATCTTGTCCTGCGCCTGACCGGCCGCCGTCTTCGCCTGAGCCGCGACGTTCTGCGCCTGCGCCTTGACCTTGTCCATCAAACCCATCGTTCGACCTCCTCGTCCTCGTACGTCCGTTAGTCGGTGCCGCCGCCCAGGATGCCCCGGATCGATCCCGCCGTCCCCTCGGTCGAGGCCTGGCCCGCCGCCCCGACGAGCGTCCGCGCCAGCGCCACCATCGAGACCGACTGCAGGACGACCGTCCCGCTCCCTTCCAGGGTCGCGAGCGAGAAGCTCTCGCCCCCGAAGAGCGCCGTCTTCGCACCCTGGGCGTTGAGCTTGCCGATGTGCTCCACGCCGTAGCTGATGCCGTCGTCGAACGCGACCACGCAGCCCGTGTCGACCTGGATCTTGCCGCCGTAGTCGGCGGGGTTGAGGTCGATGAAGTTGCCGGCTCCCGCGATGAACAGCGACCCCGTGCCGGTGAACTTCTCGAGGACGAAGCCCTCACCCCCGCGCCGTCCGGTGGTGAACCCCGCGAACTGGATGTCGAACTTGACGGTGCTCTCCGCCGCCACGAAGGCGTCCTTCTCGGCGGTCCACGTCTTCGTGCCGTCGAGCGCGATCTCGCGCATCTCCCCGGGCAGCGTGCCGGCGAACGCGATCAGCCCCGAGCCGCCGGCGGGCGTGAAGTACTGGAACGCGAGCGACTCTCCCGCGAGCTGCCGCTTGCCGACCTCGACGGCAGTGGACAGCGCCTTGCCGAGGAGGCCCTTCCCCTTGTTCTGCTCCTCCTGGTCCGGGGTCGTGAAGCGCGTCTCGAGGCCGACGTTCGAGGTCTTCCAGAGGAACTTGCCGGCCTCGCAGTACATCGTCTGGCCGGGATCGAGCTGGCAGACCGCCATCTGGTTGACGGTCCCCTTGATCTCGTGCTTGATCGCCACGCAGTCGCCTTTCGCGGGGAGTTGCAGGGTCGGTTCCCACGCTAGAGAGCGCGCGAAGATGCGGTCAAGATGCTTGGCCGCTCGGATGTGCTCGGATTCGTCGTCGCGGGCTTCGGCGCGGGGGTCGCGAGCGGGCTCCTGGGCGTCGGAGGCGGGACGGTGATGGTGCCGCTGCTCGCCGGCGTCCTCTCGTTCACGCAGCACCGCGCCCACGCGACCTCGCTCGCGGCAATCGTCCCGATCGCGGCCGTCGCCGCGCTCCTCTTCGCAAGCGACGGCGACGTCGAGTACGGGACGGCCGCGCTCCTGGCGGCCGGCGCGCTCGCCGGAGCTCCGCTGGGAGCCCGGGCGATGGCGGCGGTCGGGGAGCGGTCGCTCGAGGCCGGGTTCGGCGCCTTCCTCGTCGCGGTCGGCGTCGCGATGGTGCTCGGGTGACGATCGTCGTCCTGCTGGCCGGGGTCGCGACCGGTGCGTTCTCCGCTCTGTTGGGTGTGGGCGGCGCGACCCTGATGGTCCCGTTCATGACGCTCGCGCTGGGCTACGGCCAGCACGCGTCGGAGGGGACGGCCTTGCTCGCGGTCGTTCCCACCGCGGTCGCCGGGGTGGTGGCGCACCGCCGCCGCGGCTACGTCGACTTCACCGCGGCCGCATGGCTCGCGGTGGGCGGGGTCGCGGGGGCTTTCGCGGGAGCGCGGGTGGCGCTGGCGATCGACGGCGACGACCTGAGGCTCGCCTTCGGGATCTTCGTGGTCGCGGTCGGGCTGCGGATGGTCGTCCGCGGGGTGGGCCGGAGCGGGGGCCGCGGCCGGACTGCGTAAGCTTGGCCGCCTCGTGACTTCCCCACGTCCGCTTCACGTCGCCCTGCTGACCTACCGCGGCCATCCGCACGTAGGAGGCCAGGGCGTCTACGTCTACTACCTGAGCCGCGCGCTCGCGGAGCTCGGTCACCGAGTCACCGTGTTCGCGGGGCAGCCGTACCCCGAGCTGCCCGGCGGGATCGAGCTCGAGCGGGTCCCGAGCCTGGACCTCTACAGGCCCGACGATCCGTTCCGCCGCCCGGCGCGCTCGGAGATGAGGAGCGGCGTCGACGTGCTCGAGTACGCGTCGATGTGTTGCGGGGCTTTTCCCGAGCCCCTGACGTTCAGCCTGCGCGCGGCGCGCGCTCTGGCGTCGCGGCGCGGCCGGTTCGACGTCGTCCACGACAACCAGTGCCTCGGGTACGGCCTGCTGGACGTGAACCGGCGGACTCCCGTGGTCGCCACGGTCCACCACCCGATCACGATCGATCGCGAGCTCGCGCTCGCCGCCGCGGCGTCGGGCCGGGAACGCGGACGACTGCGGCGCTGGTACGGCTTCACGAGGATGCAGGGACGGGTCGCGCGGCGGCTCCCGCGTCTGCTCACGGTGTCGGAGGCGTCCCGCGGCGACGTGTGCGACGCGTTCGGCGTGCCCGCGCACAGGGTCGGGATCGTCCACAACGGCGTCGACGCGGACCTGTTCAGGCCGGTGCCCGAGGTCGCCGAGACGCCGGGACGGATCCTCGCGCTGGCGAGCGCCGACATCCCGATGAAGGGCGTGGTGCATCTAATCGAGGCGCTCGCGAAGGTCCGCACCGAGCGCGACGCGGACCTCGTGCTCGCCGGGAAGGCCGCGCAGTCGCCCGGAGTGCAGGCGGCGGCGCGCCGTTACGGCGTCGAGGACGCGATCCACTTAGCCGGCCCCGTGGAAGACCTCGAGCTCGTCGAGCTGTACGCGCGCGCTCAGGTCGCGGTCGTGCCGTCCCTGTACGAGGGTTTCTCGTTCCCCGCCGTGCAGGCGATGTCGTGCGGCGTGCCGCTGGTCACGACGACGGGCGGGGCGCTCCCCGAGGTGGTCGGAGACGCGGCGCTGCTCGTCCCTCCGGGCGACGCCGGGGCGCTCGCCGCGGCGATCGGCCGCCTGCTCGACGACGAGGCGCTCCGAGGCCGGATGGGAAGTGCCGGCCGCGACCGCGTCCTCGAGAGGTTCACGTGGCGCTCGGCGGCCGAGGCGACCGTCGCGGAGTACCTGAGGGTCCTTCCGGGGTGCTGACGTTCGACTTCGACCGGTTCGCGGTCGGGCCCGGGGTCAGGGTCCTCGACGTCGGGTGCGGGATGGGGCGCCACACGTTCGAGGCGCTCCGGCGCGGCGCCGACGTCGTCGCTGCCGATCTCGACGGCGACGCGCTGGACGCGGTGCGCGAGATGGCCGGCGCGATGGCCGTCGAAGGACAGGCCCCGCCGGAGGCGAGGCTCGTCGCGGTTCGGGCCGACGCGCGGGCACTGCCGTTCGCGGCCGGGTCCTTCGACCGCGTCGTCGCGTCCGAGACCCTCGAGCACATCGCAGACGACTCGGTCGCGATGGCCGAGATCGCGCGCGTGCTGCGTCCGGGCGGGCGCGCCGTGGTGACGGTCCCGCGCTGGTGGCCCGAGGCCGTCTGCTGGGCGCTGTCGCGCGAGTACCACTCGAACGAGGGAGGCCACGTCCGCATCTACAGGACGCCCGAGCTCAAGCGCCGTCTGCGCGACACCGGCCTGCGCGTGGACGGCGTCCACCACGCGCACGCGCTGCACTCGCCGTACTGGTGGATCAAGTGCGCGGTCGGGCCGACCCGGGACCGGGCGCTGTTGCCGAAGCTGTACCACCGGTTCCTCGTGTGGGACATGACCGCCCGGCCCCCGGCGACGCGGCTGCTAGAGCGCGCGCTGAACCCCGTCCTCGGGAAGAGCGTCGTCGTCTACCTCGACAAGCCCGAGGCCGCGCGTGTTCGATAGGTCCGCCACCGCAGCCGCGATCGAGCGGGTGCAGCTGCGGGACGGCTCGATCCCGTGGCACCGTGACGGCCACCTCGACCCCTGGAACATGGTCGAGGCCGCCATGGGGCTCGACGCCGCGGGGTCGCACGACGCCGCGGCTGCGGCGTACCGGTGGTTGATCGTGCGCCAGCGCCGCGACGGCGCGGGGCCCGCTGCGTACCGCGACGGCTTCGTCGACGACGCCACCCTGGACTCCAACTTCTGCGCCTACCTCGCCGCCGGCGCGTGGCACCACTACGTCGCGACGGACGACCTCGACTTCCTCGCCGAGTGCTGGCCCGCCGTCGACCGCGCGATGGGGTTCGTCCTGCGCATGCAGCTGCCGTCCGGCGCGATCTCGTGGGCCCGTGACCCGTCGTACCGCGTGTGGCCGGCCGCGCTGCTGACGGGCTCGGCGTGCATCCACCTGAGCCTCGGGTGCGCGCTCGAGGCGGCCGCGGTCCTCGGAGTCGAGCGGCTCGAGTGGGAGCTAGCGCGGTCGGCCCTCGGCGAGGCCGTGGCGACGGGGCGCGGGCCGTTCCAGGACAAGCGGCATTTCTCGATGGACTGGTACTACCCGGTCCTCGGCGGCGTCCTCGCGGGGGCCGCGGGGAGCGCGGCGATCGCGGCGAGATGGGACGACTTCGTCGTCGACGGGCGCGGCGCGCGCTGCGTCTCCGATCGTCCCTGGGTGACGGCCGGAGAGACGTGCGAGCTGGTGCTGGCGCTCGAGGCCCTCGGGCTACGTGCGGAAGCAGCCGCGCTGTTCGAGTGGGTTCAGCACCTGAGGTGCGAGTCGGGCGACTACTGGACCGGCGCGACCTGGCCCGAGGACGTCGTGTGGCCGCGCGAGACGACGACGTGGGGCGCGGGGGCCGTGTTGCTGGCGGCGGACGCGCTCGACGGGACGAGTCCCACGTCAGCGTTCTTTCATCCGACGCCGGTGCGCTCGAGCACGCGCAGGGATCCGGTGCGCGACACCTCCGCGAACGCACCGGAGTCGATCGCGCGGCGGTAGATCTCGTAGGGCGGGCGGCCGCCCTCGGCCGGATCCTCGAACACGTCGTGTATGGCGAGCAGGCCTCCGCGCGCGACGTGGGGGCCCCACCCGTGGAGGTCCGCGTCGGCCGCGGCCTGGCTGTGGCCGCCGTCGACGAACACGAGAGACAGCGGCGTCGCCCAGCCCTTCGCGACGACGCCCGACGCGGCGACGACGGGGATCACGACGTCGCCGAGCCCGGCGTCTTCGATCGTCCGGCGGAAGACCGGGAACGTGTCGACGCGCCCGGCCTCGTCGACGAGCGAGTCGTCGTGGTACTCCTGTCCGGGCTGGTGCTCCTCGGACCCGCGGTGGTGGTCGATCGAGTACAGGACGGTCCCGCGCTCGCGCGCGGCTGCGCCGAGGTAGATCGCGGACTTGCCGCAGTAGCTGCCGACCTCGAGCAGGGGCCCGGGCGGAGCGCCGAGCGCGGCCTCGTAGAGCGCGAGCCCTTCGTCGGAAGGCAGGAAGCCCCGCGCTGCCCGGGCCGCGGCCCGCAGCGCCTCGTTCATCTCTCCGCAGTCCCGCCGAGCCGGGCCCGCTCGGGCGCGAGGGCCTCGACGGCGCGCCGCACGCGGCCGGCTCTCTCGGCGGGGTCGGCGAACGACATCGGGAGCAGCACCGGCGTCGTGACACCGGCGGCGCGCAGCTCGTCTAGGCGCGCGGCCGCCCGGTCGACGCCCGTCACGAAGAGCGCGTCGATCATGTGGTCCGGAACGAGCTCGACGGCGCGGCGCCGGTCGCCGGCGTTCCAAGCCTCCCGGATCGCGGCGATCTCGACCCCGAACCCCTGTGCGGCGAGGGAGCGTGCGTAGACGTCGACCGGCGCGTAGGACAGCAGCAGGCGCCGGGCCGCGACGGACAGCACCTCCGGCTCGTGGTCGACGAGGAACGGCAGGCGTATGACGACGTCGAGGGGGCCGCGGTCGCGGCGCTGGGCGTTCGCCCAGCTCAGCCCCTCCCTCACTCCGTCCGGCGTCTTGAGGAAGAACACGATCCCGTCCCCGACCTCGCCCGCGAGCGCGCACGCCGCCGGGCCGAGCGCGGCTACGTGGATCGGCACGTCCGCCGGCGCGTGCTGGAGCCTGAACCCGTCGACGCGCGTCGTGAGGCCGTGGAACTCGACCTTGTCACCGGTCAGGCAGGCGCGGACGACCTCGACGTACTCACGCAGCCGCGTGAGCGGTCGCGCGAACCTCTCGCCCATCCATCTCTCGACGATCACGTTCGAGGACGTGCCGAGCCCGAGGACGAAGCGCCCTCCGCTGAGGTCCCCGAGCGCGGCCGCGGACATCGCGAGCAGGGCCGGGGGCCTGGTGAAGACGGGGACGATGCCCGTCCCGAGCCGCGCCGAGCTCGTCGTGACCGCGAGCGCCGCGAGCGGCGTGAGGGCGTCCGCGCCGCCGACCTCCGCGGTCCAGAGGTCGGTGTAGCCGAGCTCCTCGGCGTGACGCGCGAGCTCGACGGCGTCGCGGAGTCCCGTGCCCTCGAAGCCGATCGTCAAGCCGAGCCGCTGCATCCGAGGATGCTAGACGCGGCCGCCGCTCACGCCGTCGCTGGGGACGGCGCGAAGCGCCGGCTCGTGCTCAGCCAGACTCCGGCGGCCACCGTCGCCCCGCCGGCGACGTCCGTGGCTCCGAGCGACTCGCCGAGCATCACCGCCAGCAGGAGCCCGATGATCGGCACCAGGTTGACGTAGGGGGCCGCCACCGAGGCGTCGACGTGCTCGAGCGCGAAGTTCCACAGAGCGTACGCGGCCGCCGACGCCCCCAGGCCGAGGTACAGGAGACCGGTCACGTCGGACGCGGCCATCGTGGGGAGCCCCTCGCCCCACCTCTCGACGACCGCCGCCGGGATCAGGAACAGCAGCGCGGCCCCCGTCCCCGCGGCGGTCCCGACGATCGCCGGCACGCGCACCGACATCTTCTTGCCCTGGATCGTGTACACGCCCCACGCGAGGACTCCTCCGAACACGAGCAGGTTCCCCAGGAGCTCGAGCGCGCCCCGCTCCGTGGGCGCCCCGGTGACGAGCACGACGCCGAGCACCGAGAGGGTCACGCCGACCGTGCGCGGTCGCGGCAGCGACTCGCGCAGGAAGACGCGCGAGAGCGCGACCGTCACGGCGGGGATGCCTCCGATGATCAGGGCGGCGCTGCCCGGGGACGTGTACCTGAGGCCCCACGTCTCCAGCCCGTTGTGCAGCACGATCCCGGTCAGGCCGAACAGCACGAACTCCCGGCGCACGACGTCGCGCAGGCGGAACCCCGCCCGGTACGCGAACGGCGCGAGGCACAGGAACGCGACGAGGAACCTGACAGAGAGCAGGGTCGCCGCGCCCATGCCGTTCAGCAAGGACTTCGTGACGACGAGCGTCCCGCCCCAGATCAGCATCGCCAGGAGGAGCGCGGCCGGCCCGGGGTTCGCGTGCACCGCGGTCCGCCGGGCGTCGACGGCCGCCGCCAGCGACAGCGCCATCAGATCCTCCTCCCGTGCGTCGGGAACAGCCGGACGACGTTGGCGGGGGCTTCGGGCGCCAGGCGCTCGCCGGCTGCGATCAGGCGCAGGCCCACTCGCCGGCGGAGACCGGGCCGCGGCCCGTAGGCGGACCGGGCCAGAGCGGCCAGGCGGGCCGCGTCCGCGTCGTCGATCAGGCAGCGGACGTGGTCTTGGGCGACGAGCCCGAGGATGTCCGGGTGCATTGCGCCCTCCCTTCGTAATGGTCTATACTTCCTACGACGCTTACACCCTACCGAGGGGCAGGTAAGAAGTCAAATGAATTTCGACCATTACACAGACCCGGGCGTGGGCGTCGCCGTGAACCTCGTCAACTCGTTCGAGCCGGTCGCCGGGACCGAGAACCTGACCTCCGCGGACGACGTGCGCGGGCTCCTCGACGCCCAGGGGCTGGAGGGCTACGGCCCCGTCCGCGAGGCCGACGTCGAGCCGCTGCGGGCCCTACGCCCCGAGCTCCGGGCGATCTTCGCGGCGGCGACGGAGCGGGAGGCCGCGGACCGCATCAACGCGCTCCTCGCGCGTTCGGGCGCGGCTCCGCAGATGACCGACCACGACGGCAAGTGGCACCTCCACTACGCGGCCGACGACGCGCCGCTAGCCGACCGCGTCGCCGCGGTGGCGGCGATGGGGCTCGCGACCGTGATCGTCCGGTGGGGGTGGGACCGTCTCGGCGTGTGCCGGGCCGACGACTGCGTGGACGTCTTCGTGGACACCTCGCGCAACCGGTCGCGGCGCTATTGCGGTCAGTCGTGCTCGACGCGCACCAACGTCGCCGCGTTCAGGGCGCGCCACAAGGAGCAGACGCCCTAGGCGGTGCGATCCGGGGGGTCAGCCGGCGTCGGGAGGCGGTACCGCCTTGACGATGCCGAACGCGGCCCCCTGGGGGTCGGTCACGAGCGAGAAGCGGCCGCCGGGGAAGTCCGTCGGCGGGACGAAGACGTTGCCGCCGAGGTCCTTTACGCGCGCTGCCGTCTCGTCCGGGTCCTCGACCTCGACGTAGATGCCCCAGCTCGGAGGCATCGGGCCCATCTCGGGCGTGATCGCCATCATGCCGGCGACCTGGCGGTCACCCTTCGAGAAGACCGTGTAGTCCGTCCCGCCCATGTCCGACGTCTCCGCGCTCCACCCGAACAGCCCCGTGTAGAAGTCACGGGCCGCGCTCGTGTCCCCGGTCGACAGCTCGTTCCACGAGAGCGATCCGGGCTCCTGGGTCCTGCCGGCGCCCGGATGGTCCTTCGCCTGCCAGAGCGCCAGCGCCGCGTTCGTGGGGTCCTGGACTATCGCCATCCGCCCCGCGTCCATCACGTCGAACGGCGGCGCCACGACCTTCCCCCCGAGCTCCTCGGCCCTGGCCGCGGCCGAGTCGACGTCGTCGACGCTGACGTACGACATCCAGAAGGGCGGGTGGCCCTGCGAGCGCATCTCCTCCTGCAGCGACTGGATCGCGCCCACGTACGCGCCGTCCTTCTTGCACATCGTGTAGACGCCGCCCGGCACCGGCGAGTCCTCGGTCTCCCATCCGAACAGCTCGGAGTAGAAGGTCTTCGCCGCGTCGGTGTCGGTCGTCGACAGCTCGATCCAGTTGAACGTGCCGTGCGGGAAGCTGCTGGTCTCGGGCATCGCGGGGCCTCCTGGGTCACCTCGTCCGTCGGTCGCGCGGTGAGGCTATCGCCGTCGGACCACTAGGGTCCCGGGGGAGATGGGGGATCTTTCGATCAGGGCCGCTGCTCCCGCGGACGCGGCCGCCGTGCTGGCGATCTACGGGCCGGTCGTGCACCGCGCACGGGATCGGCTACAAGCTGGGCCGGTGGGTGGACGTGGACGAATGGGAGCGGCAGCTGAACCCGCGGGGGCCGAGCCCTAGACCGCCTTCACGACCCTGAAGATCGTCCCCGAGTAGTCCGCTACGTACATCGACCCGTCCGGGCCGAACGTCAGGTCCAGCGGCAGGTCCATCTCCAGGAAGTCCGTCAGCGCAGTCACCTTGGTGCCCGAGTCGTCCAGCTCGACGCGCACGATCTTGTGACCCGACGGCTGGCCGAACAGGCTGCCCCACTCCGCCACGAACAGGTCGTTCACGTAGTCGTCGCCCCACGCGGGCGTCGTCTGGAACGCCAGCCCGTTGGCCGAGGGGTGCAGGCCGAACGACGCGACCGGGCGAGGGACCGAGCGCTTGCGGCAGCGCCCGAAGCGCTCGATCACGTCGGGGTTCGGGTTCTCGTACGGCTTCAGGTTCCCCTTCTCCGCGAGGTTGTAGAGGCACTGCGGGAACGCGAAGTCGTCGACCTTCGAGTCGTTCACGTCCGTCAGGTACAGGAGGTCGTCGGAGTCCTCGAGGTCCGGGTCGACGGGGTTCTCCGCGGTCGATCCCTGCCGCGCGTCGTCCGCGCCGTTCATCGGCACGAACAGCTTCGTCGGGTCCAGGGGCGAGAACGCGAGGTCGTACACGTTGCGCCACCCGTGCGCGACGAGCGCGCTGCGCGGGAGCTTCGTGACCGAGGCCTTCCTGGCGCGCGGGTCGACTCGCACGACCGATCCCGACCACGGCTCGACCTCGGCCTCGCCGCCTTCGACTCCGTCGTCGGTCGAGTTGCCGTTCGTGACGTAGAGCAGCCCGTCGGGGCCGAACGCGAGCCCGTTCGTGTTGTGCCGGCCGTTCGGGAGGTCCTTCAGCACGACGTTGCGCTTGTCGGCGGCGCCGTCCCCGTCGGTGTCCCTCAGGCGCCACACGCGGCCGTAGCTGCGGAGGCCGAACGGACCCTCGCGCGCGGCCTCGACGTCGGAGACGTAGACGCTTCCGTCGGGTCCCACGACGACGCCGAGGGGCGTCCTGAACCCTTCGGCGAAAGTGGTCGCCGACCCGTTCACGTCGATGGCCAGCACCGTCCCGGCGGTGCCGTCCGTCACGTAGAGGAGGGGAGCGGCCTCACCGTCGGAGGGCGCGAACGCCAGGCTCGTAGGTGTCCCCCCGGTCGCGGCAAACGGCGTCACGACGAAGCCGGGCTCGGGCGCGCCACGCGGCGGGGCCGCGCCGGCGGTGGCCGCCAGGATCCCCGTGGCTGCCGCGACCATCGCGAGGAGGCGCGGGCTGCGGCGCATCAGCGGACGACCAGCGTCCCCTTCATGCCGGGGTGGACGCTGCAGAAGAACGGGTACTGCTGCCCGGCCTCGAGGCGCTCCAGGCCCTCGACCTCGGTGGTCTCGCCGGCCGCGATCGTCGGGCTCCAGAACAGCGGGCACGTCTTCGCCGTGAACGCGCTGCACCACGGCGACTTCTTCGCTTCCTTCTTCGTCAGGTAGACGCCGTCGGCGACGAAGTTGTGGGGAGCGGGGTCCGCGTTCACGAACGTGATCCCCTCACCCTGCGCCGCGACGACGACCGGCGTGGCGAAACCGGCGGCGAAGCTGCCGGGCACGGCCGCGGCGACTGCCGCGTGGGCGGGGGCCGGGGCGGCGAGCACGAGGGCGGCCGAGGCGGCCGCGACGAAGGCGCGGGTGGCTCTCATGCTCGGAAAGGTTCACCGCGGGCCGGGGCTTCTCCTTCAGGGCGACCCGCCCTTTGCGCCCGAGTTGACCGATTTGATACACATGCGCCCTCGGAAGAGAAAGGGGATGCGAGATGCGCAAGGTCCTGGTGGCGGTCTTCACCGCCGTGATCGTCGGGGCGCCGCTGGCCGCGGCGTCGGCCGACCCCATAATCCAGCCGCTCCGCTGCAGGATCGGCGACATGACGGGCGTCTACGTCGGGGGCAAGTGCACCTACACGTACTGGCCGTAGAAGAACGACCCGAAGGACCCGCCCTCGCGGCGGGTCCTTTTCGCGGGCGGCTATGGGTCGGGGATCTCGAGTTGCGTGCAGATACTGTGGGTCGTCCCCCGCGGTATCTCCCGGTGCCGTGGGACGGTTGCCCTTCGACCGTTCGCGGGGTTCTCCCATACCGAATGCCGACCGCCCTCCCTGACGCGCTCGCAACCGTTCGCGCGTAGATGGGTTTCGAGGTCGCGGCGCTTGATCATTTCCGGGTCACCCGGAACGGGGGTTCGAGGGAGTACACGAGCTGCTCGGTATAGCCCTGAGGGGCGAGAGGAGCTTTCTTGAATTCCTTTCGCCTTGACAGGAGCCCGTTTCCCCGCAGCGACCGAAGCCCGCGCTCCGCGGTGTCGGACGAGATGCCGTACCACTTGGGCGCCTTCTCCGTAGGCAAGATGAACTCGCGCGGAAGAGTGAGGCCGATCAACAAGACGGCCTTGGCCGGCAGCTGAAGAGTCTTGTACCAGCGATCCTCCGACAGCCAGTACTGGTACGGGAGCTTCAGATACGGCTCCAGCCCGGCCGGGTGACGATATGCGGCTCCGGATCCCCCCTCGTCGAGCAACGTCACGGAAGCGCGACGGTCTCGCCGGCTGCGCCGGACGAGATCAAGCTTCTCTAGTCGCGCCCACGTCTTGGAGACCGCCGATTCGGCGCTACCCGGCACGTGGAGGCCGAGTGCCCGGCCCCAAAGCGTCGCGGATTCCGTCACGTCCCAGGGCTCCGAGCTCGCGACGGCGTGAAGGAGTAGGTAGAGGTCGAGCGCACGTTCGTCACGGTTCCTGACGAGCGTCGCCAAGGGGCCGGGTACCGGTTTACGTTGGGGACCCTGCTGCACGAACGTGCGCCGGATAGGGGCTGCGTTGCCCTTCCGCTGTGACCGGCCCAAGAGCGCGGCGACGGTCTCTTGCTGGGTGGCGACCGGTGGCTTGCCCTTGGCTAGCTGCATACGGCGGCATTTTGCCATCTCGAGCGCCCTCCACGTGGAGGCGTGAGGGGCTCTGGCTTACCGACAAGGCGGATGCTATGCAATTACCCTACGTATGCCCCGTCGGACACCCATCTCGTACGCCCGTCGGATCACCCCCGGGCGGGTTTCCGCTTGGTGGCGCGCCGGCGCGGAGCGATCCGGCGAGATCGTGGCGGCTCTTGATCTCTTTTCATTCCTTTGGACCGTCTACGCTTTGCTGATGACGCAAACGCTTTCTCTGACTGCGGTGTTCGAGCCCGACGAGGGGGACTGGATCCAGGCGACGATCCGCGAGATTCCCGGCGTCGTCACAGCAGCTCCCTCCCGAGCCGAGGCGGAGGAGCTCCTGCTCGACGCCCTTCGCGAGTACCTGCTCTCGTTCCAGATCGAGCCCCCGCCACTTGAACACGAGCCCGACACGACTCAGCTGCGCATCTTGCTGACGGCCTGAGCGCGTTGCGAATGCGATCGACCCTTACGACTTGATCGACGGCGGGATCAACGCCGCCTTCGAGGAGCTCGCGGGGCACCTCGACTACCCGATGTACGTCGTGACCGCCGCGGCCGACGGAGAGCGGGCGGGGTGCCTCGTCGGCTTCGCGTCGCAGTGCAGCATCGACCCGCCTAGGTTCATGGTCTTCGTCTCCGACAAGAACCACACCTATCGCATCGCGCGAGGCGCGGAGGTCCTGGCCGTGCACGTCGTGCCCGCGGGCGCCGACGACCTCGCGCGGCTCTTCGGCGAGGAGACGGGCGACGAGATCGACAAGTTCGAGCGTTGCGAATGGGAGCCGGGCCCGCAGGGCGTTCCGCTGCTGACCGCGTGCGCGGACCGTTTCGTCGGCAAGGTCCTGGACCGGCGCCCGGTCGGCGACCACACCGCGTTCCTGCTGGAGCCCGTCGACGTGCGGGCCGGGGGTGCGTCGTTCTTCCCGTTCAGAAAGGCGCAGGACTTCGACCCGGGTCACGAGGCCTGACGGCCTCCCGTTGACACCGTGCGCCGTCCCGGGGATCGTGTAGTGGTGGGGCGCAGGCGTTCGTTCATCGCCGTGGCGACGGCCGTCTTGTTGGTCGCGCCCGCGGCCTCCGCCGGAACGAGATGGGTGGAGGACGCCGGCGACACGAGGGGCCTCCTCGACGCGAGAGCGGTGGCGCACGGACACGGTGAGGGCAAGCGCCTGAAGCACACGCTCACGACCTTCCGTCGTTGGAGGTCGCGAGAGATGAGGTGTGGAGCGATCCGCTTCCGGTTCCACGGGCTGAACCGCGACCTGATCGTCGCGTATCGCAAGGGCCTGCTGGCGATCATGCTCAACTCCCGGACGCGCGAGAGCATCGGCGCTCCCGAGGTCTACCGTCCGACCAAGAGGCGGGTCGCGGTCGTGTTCCCGCGGCGATGGCTGCGGCGGGGCATCGACCGCTACGAGTGGTCCGCGCGGACGATCCGCCACCGCTGCCCCGACCGTGGCGAGCCGAAGGTCTTCCGCGACCGCGTGCCGGACGAAGGCCGGATCGTCCACCGCCTCTAGGGACGGCGCCCGCTACATCTTGCCTACGGCAACCACCGCCCGGGCGTGCGCGCGGGCCGACCGCCACGGCAGCTCACCGCCCGGTAGCTCGACCACGAACGCGGTCGAGTTGTCGAAGCGGTGGTTCTGCCACCGCGTCGCGGTGCCGGGCAGCGGATCTAGGCGCTTCAGCGGCAGGCCGACCATGGCGGAGTAGCGCCGCTGGATCGCGCGTCGCCCACCGGAGCGGTCCACGAGCGCCATCGCCTGGTGGTACCAGATCGTCACGTCGGGGCGGACCTCCTCGACGAACCGCATCGCGTGGCGCGTCTCCTTCTCGGACGCGCGGCGCGGCCCCGAGTAGTACGTGCTCCAGCGCGTCCCCTGGCGGCGCCACTTGCGCGGGAAGTTCCGGTTGAGGTCGACGCCCCGGGCGTTCTGGCGCGTCCCGGCGGCCGCGCCGTCCGGGTTGAGCGCGTCGATCATCCAGATCTTCACCCCCCGGGGCGCCGGTCTGTTCTTCAGCGCGGTGATCACGCGCTTCCCGGCGCACTCGTTGCCGTGGATGCACCCGACGACGAGGACGACGTTCTCGCTCGCGGGATCGCCGAGCCGGTACGCCTTGATCGCGCGGCCCTCGTGCGACCGGCCGAGAAGCACCCTCCGCAGGCCTGCGGGGGCCGTGTCGTCGACGGGGGCCTGCGGAGCGAGCAGCGCCGCGACCAGGGCGACGAGGAGGGCGCGCCTCACGACATCCTCCGCAGGCGCTTGCGGAAGACCTTCACGTCGCGCCACAGCCAGTCGGTGTGGTCGTTGCGCCATCCCTCGAGGTCCTCGAACTGCCGGTGTCCGTTCGCCATAGCGTGCCCGATCACGTCGCGGAGCGCGATGCCCTCGCGCTCGCGGAGCCACCGGACGAGCCGCAACGCCGCGCGCACCTGCCTGCGGCGCTTCAGGATCTGCCGGTCCGCCCAGTGCGAGCCGCGTCCGGTCTCCTGCACCATCTCGATGCCGATGGCGCGGTGGTTCAGCCCGATCGTGTGGCGGCACCGGATCCCGAGCGGCACGAGCTCGTAGATCGTCCCGTCCTTGTCGACGACGTAGTGCGTGCAGACACCGGGCGTCTCGCCGCGCGCCGGGGAGTTGGACGCGAAGTGGTTGCGGACCGGCGGATACGTGCTCGTCGCGGTGAAGTGCAGCACGATCACGGTCGGGTTGCGCAGCTTCCACCTCGGCAGCCCGTAGTGGCGTCCGGAATAGCGCGCCATCTGGCGCTTGCGCTTCGCGCCGTACGGGATGTGGTCCTCGACGATCGCCGGCCGGCGCGCGCCGGCGGGCGAGAGGTCCCGCACGGGCGGGGACGGCACGAGGGCCGCGACGACCGCTGCGAAGACCACGAGCGAGAGCCGGCGCATGTCCTGCAGTGTAGTGACGGGGCAGGACCCGGCCGGGCGGCACCGAATCCTCACGAAACGGACGATCGGTCCCCGGAGGCTCGCCATGATCCGACGTTTTCCCGCCGCCGCCGCTCTGGCGCTCGTCGCGGCCTCGCTGACCGGCGCCGGGGCGCCGGCGGCCCGGTCTCACGTTCACGCCGCGCACCTCCACCTCGACATGGAGCACGCGCCGCCGAAGTTCGACCCCGGCGTCACGTCCGAAGCCCACCGGCGACCCGTCCGGGCGGAGTCGGGTCCGGCCGCCGTCGTCCATCGAGCCGGCGGGATCGAGCTGCCGGACGCCGGCCGCAAAGGGTCGCCTCGCCTCTACCGCACGGGCATAGGGGCGGGCGAGCCCACGCTCGGCGTCACGCGCGACGGCACGATCTTCTTCCAGGCGCTCGCGGGCGGTCCGCAGGTCCTCGCCACGGGGAACGGGGGCCGCACCTGGCGCGACGTCTCGCCGAAGCTCGGCTCGATGGACCGCCACCCGCAGTCGCTGGATCCGTTCCTGTACGTCGACACGACGACCGACCGGGTCTTCACCTTCGACTTCTTCTTCGGGTGCTCGCTGCTGTCGTTCTCGGACGACGGCGGCGAGACGTGGACGACGAGCCTGGGCGGCTGCGGTCTGCAGGACCACCAGAACCTCTTCACCGCGCCGCCCGTGCTGAGCCCCGCGACCGTCTACCCGAACGTCGTGTACGCGTGCTCGACGCAGGCGGGCGCCACGATCTATTCCGTCGCGACGCAATGCGAGAAGTCGCTGGACGGCGGGCTGACGTTCGTCCCGACCGGCGCTCCTCCGTACACGACCGACCGCCAGCCCGAGAACGACCTGGGCGTCGACGGCTACTGCCACGGCGCGACCGGGCACGGCTTCGGCGGACCGGACGGGACCATCTACATACCCAAGGGTCTCTGCGGTCAGCCCTGGCTCGCGATCAGCCGCGACGAGGGCGCGACGTGGACGCGCGTCCAGGTCGCCGACAACGGCATGCCGCTCGGCCCCACGGGCGTCTACGAGCACGAGGCGAGCGTCGCCGCGGACGACGAGGGCAACGTCTACTACTTCTGGATCGCTCGCGACCGCCTGCCGTACCTCGCGGTGTCGCGCGACGGGGGCGAGACGTGGAGCAGGCCGTTCATGGTCGGCCCCCCGGGACTGAAGGAGGCGGCGCTGCCGAGCCTGGCTCTGGGCGCGACGGGCAAGGTGGCCGTCACGTACATGGGGAGCACGACCTCGCCCGGCAAGCCGTTCCCCGAGAGCGACGACTGCAAGCCCGATCCCGTCTACTGCTTCAGCCAGCTCTTCTTCCTGAACCCGCCCGATCCGAAGAGCTACGAGGACGTGACCTGGAACGCCTACATCACGTACACCGCGAACCTGCTCACCAAGGGGCCCGTGTTCCGGTCGGTGTCGGTGAACGATCCGTCCGATCCGATGGTGCGCGGGACGTGCGGGCCCATCAGGTGCAAGGCGGTATACGACTTCCTCGACGTCGTGATCGACCGGCGCGGGCGTCCGTGGGCGTCGCTCGTCGACGCGTGTGTCAACCAGTGCGTGACGCAGGGGCCGCAGAACTCGGGGAACGAAGGCGTGCTCGGGACGGTCGTCGGAGGGCCGAAGCTCCGCTAACCGGTGGCGAGGCGGTCCGCGAAGGCCGGAGGTGAGTACGTCCCGTCCGCTTCGTGCCAGTAGTCCCGCGAAGCCCTGACCGCGCCGCTCCGGTCGAACGACATGAGCACACAGCCGGCGAGCGTCTTCGGCGTGCCGTCCTCGGTGAACGTCGCCCAGTACTCGACCGCCGCGGACGCGCCGGCGGCAAAAGGTCGTCCGAGCCAGACGGTCCGGTCGGTCTCGGACGCGAACGCACGCTCGGTGTAGGAGCGGACGGCAGCGCGGCCCCGGGTCGCTTCTCTGAACGGGTGGGACCTGAACACCACGTCGGGGGAGTACGTCGCGGCCGCTGCGTCCGCGTCGCCCGCGCGCCACGCACGTCCGTACTCCTCCACCCACGCCTCCGCGTGCCGGCGTCCTTCGTCACCTCGTTCGAAACGGCCCCATTCGGCGTGGGGCTCGTGACGTCCGTCGGCGATCGCCCAGTACTCGCGCAGCGAGACGCACCTCTCGCCGTCGAGCTCCAGCAGCAGGACGCCGGGCAGCGTCACAGCGCTGCCCTCGTCGACCATGACCGTCCACCACTCCGCGACGACGGCGTTCCCGTCGACCAACGCGTCCCCGACGCGGACGGACACGTCGCTCTGAGTCGAGGTGGCGCCGGCACCGTACGCGCGGATGCCTCCGTGGCCCACGTGCGGCTCGCGGAACGGGTGGGACCGATAGGTCGCGTCCGGCGTGTAGAGGTGGAGGGCGACGTCTCCTCGCTCCCAGGCGGCCGCGTACTCGCGCAGCCATCTCGTCGCGTCACTCGGTGTCATGCCTTCCAGCGTAGCCGTGGGACGATTCGCCTCAATCCGGACTACGAACTTCTCGCAAACCGGCATCGGCCGGCGCGCACCGTCGCTAGCGTGGGACGAAACCTCGAAAGGAGCACGGATGCTCACACGTCTCGCGCGCTGGAGCTACCGGCGCAGATGGCCGATGCTCGGTCTCTGGGTAGCAGCTCTCGTCGCGTTCAACATGCTCTCGTCGACCGCGGGAGGCGAGTACGCGACCGACTTCTCGCTCCCCGGCACGGAGTCGCAGGAGGCCTACGACCTCCTGCGCGAGCGCTTCCCGCAGGAGTCGGGTGACAACGCGCAGGTCGTCTTCCGCGCGGAGGAAGGCGTAGGCGACCCCGAGGTGCAGCGATCGATCGAGTCGCTGCTGGCCGAGATCGAGGACGTCGACGACGTCGCGGCCATCCAGAGCCCCTATTCGGAGGCCGGGGCGCAGAACGTGTCGGAAGGCGGAGAGATCGCGTTCGCGAACGTCCAGTTCGAGATCACCGCGACCGACGTGCCGGTCGAGCTCGTCGACGAGCTCAAGGCGCTCGCGCGCGCGGCAGAGGGTCCGGGCCTCGACATCGCGCTGGGCGGGCCGATCATCGCCTTCAACGAGTTCGAGGAGCCCGCGGGGTCCGAGATGGTCGGGCTCCTCGCCGCCGTCCTCATCCTGCTCGTGACGTTCGGCTCGGTGCTCGCGATGGGCCTCCCGATCATGATGGCGCTGTTCGGCATCGGGATCGGGCTCGCGCTGGTCATGCTGTTCGCCAACGTGTTCAGCGTTCCCGACTTCACGACGCAGCTCGCGTCGATGATCGGCATCGGCGTCGGGATCGACTACGCGCTGTTCATCGTCACGCGCTACCGCCAGCACCTCCACAACGGCGTGGAGCCGGAGGAGGCGGTCGTCAAGGCGATCACGACGTCCGGCAAGGCAGTGCTGTTCGCCGGCACGACCGTCGTGATCTCGCTGCTCGGCATCCTGCTGATGGGATTCGAGTTCGTCGAGGGCGTCGCGATCGGCGGTGCCGCGACGGTGCTCGTGACGATGGTCGCGTCGGTGACGCTGCTGCCGGCCGTTCTCGGGTTCACCGGCCGGAACATCGACAAGCTGAGGATCCCGAAGCTCCATCGCACCGAGAGCCGTCACCACGTCTCGATGTGGTTCCGCTGGAGCCGCGTCATCCAGAGACGCCCCATCCCGGCCGCGATCGCGGGTCTCGTCGTCCTCGTCGTGCTCGCGATCCCGCTGCTGTCGATCCGTCTCGGACAGGCGGACGCGGGGACGTCCGCGGAGACGAAGGACTCGCGTCAGGCGTACGACCTCCTGTCGGAGGGGTTCGGGCCGGGGTTCAACGGCCCTCTGATCCTCGCGGCGCGCCTCGGGGGCCCGGAGGGCATGGCGGACCTCGAGGCCTTGACCGAGGAGGTCGCCGCCACCGAGGGAGTAGCCGCGGTGACGCCGCCGGTGCCGAACCCGGAGGGTGACACGGCCGTCGTGACGGTCTTCCCGACGACGTCGCCGCAGGATCCCGAGACGAACCATCTCGTGCACGCCCTGCGCGACGAGGTCGTCCCGAGCGTGCTGGGCGGGACCGAGACCGACGTCTTCGTCGGCGGGTCGACGGCCGGCGTGATCGACTTCTCCGAGAAGAACGCGGAGCGTCTCCCCATCCTGATCGCGACCGTCCTGGCTCTCTCGTTCCTGTTGCTCGTGGTCGTCTTCCGGTCCGTCCTCGTGCCGCTGAAGGCCGCGGTCATGAACCTCCTGTCGATCGGCGCCGCCTACGGCGTGATCGTGGCGATCTTCCAGTGGGGATGGCTGAAGGACGTGTTCGGCGTCGCGTCGACCGCGCCGATCGAGGCGTGGGTGCCGATGATGCTGTTCACGATCCTGTTCGGCCTCTCGATGGACTACGAGATCTTCCTGCTGTCGCGTATCCGCGAGGAGTACCTCGTGTCGCGCGACAACGCGCTGGCGGTGGCGAACGGCCTTGCGACGACGGCGCGGGTGATCACCGCCGCCGCTGCGATCATGGTCGTCGTCTTCCTCTCGTTCGTGTTCATGATCGACGAGCGCGCGATCAAGCTGTTCGGGCTCGGCCTCGCGTCCGCCATCTTCGTCGACGCGACGATCGTGCGCATGGTCCTGGTGCCGGCGACGATGGAGCTGCTGGGTGACGCGAACTGGTGGTTCCCGAAGTGGCTCGACCGGATCGTGCCGCGCATCTCGGTCGAGGGCGAGGGCGAGCACCTGGAGATAGAGGGGATGCCGGAGGAGCCGGAGCTGGAGAAGGTCTAGCCGCGCCTCCGCGTGGCCTCGAGCAGCGTCCGCAAGGTCGGGACCTGTTGCAGGTCGCGATCGCGGCCGACGGCTTCCTTCGAGCGGATGATGTCCTCGAGGGCCGCGACCTTTAGCTCCATACCGTCGATCTCGACGGCGATTGCGGCTGGAGCGAGGTCGGCGTAACCGTCCGTCCCGCCCGGGCGATGAATCAGGTCGAGCTGTCCGTAGTCTGTGGCGAGGTTGATGAAGCGGAAGTCGACGATCCATCGCTGGAGGTCTTTGCCGTTCCAGTCGATGCGTATCGAACCGCCTGGCGCCTCGGCGGACATCAGTGCGGCGTTCAACTCGTTCAATGCAGCTGCAAGCGCATCGAGGTTCGGCCTCTTCAACAGCGGGACCACGTCGACGTCGTCAGTCAGGAGCGGTGACCCCTGCAGAACGCCCCCGATCCCACCGACGACGATCACGTCGACCCCGTGGCGGGCGAGGGTCGTCAGAATGCGCTTGGGTTCAAACGGCATGATCCCGAACCTTTGCGCTCGCGACTAGATCCGCTAGCGACGCGTGGCTCTGTGTGAGACGGTCGAGCCGCCCCGCAGGGGTCCTCCTCAGGTTGTCCTGCACCAAGAGAGCGTGCTGGTCGTCGAACGCGACGATCCTTACGCCGAGGTCGAAGCCGCACGCCCGGATCGCCTCGACGACGCGCTCGAACGACGGCGACGTCTTGCCGTTCTCCCAGCGAGCGACCGCCGGCTGGGTCGTTGCCAGCAGCTCCGCGAGCGCCTGCTGCGTCAACCCGGCCCGCTTCCGGGCCTCTCTGATCAGCTCTCCGCCATGCATAGCTGACATCATATCAGAAATGATATCGGATGATATCCAAAGCGATATGCAACTGATACCAGATATGATATGGCACCTGGGACGCAGGAGTTGGCCCCCGTGGGGCCAATAGCTCGGCATGCGCAAATCACTCGCCTTCGCCCTGCTCGCGGCCCTCGTTGCCGCCCTCGTCCCGTCCTTCGCCGGCGCCCAGGTGCCGCCGACGCCTCCCCGCGACCAGTGGTTCGCCGAGAACGACACCGGCCACTGGTCGAACGGCGACCGCGTCCGCATCGACGAGAGCTGCCTGAAGCTGCCGAAGCCCAAGCAGCTGCCGTGCTCGCTGAAAGCGTTCGAGCGCAAGCCGTTCGTCGTCATCGCCTTCGTCGACAGCGGCGTCAACCCCTATCACCAGGACTTCCGGGCCCCCGAGTTCGTCCATCACCCGTCGAAGTACATCGAGGGCTACCCGGCCGAGGCGCAGGCGCTGAGACCCTCGTTCGCCCTCGCCGACGCCAAGGGCTACGACGCAGCCCGCGCGAAGGACGACGCGATGTGGAAGACCGCCAAGCGTGACCAGCTCTACTGGTTCCCCGGCACGCGGATCATCGGCGGCATCTCTCGCGCCGCCGGCGACACCTCGGGCGAGTGGCAGGAGCGCGCCATCCTCGACGACCAGGGCCACGGCACCGGCGTCGTCAGCGTCGGCGCGGGGCAGCACTTCGGCTCTAACCCCAACGCATTGATCGTGATGGTCGAGGGTCTCGGCGAGCGCAGCCTCGACTGGGCGACGTCGCAGCCGTGGATCGACATCGTCTCGAACTCGTGGGGCAACACCGCCAACCTCCCGCTGGGCGATCCGGAGTCGACCCGCGTCGCCACGCAGCGCGGACAGACCGTCGTTTTCTCCGCGGGCAACGGCGCGACGAACACGAACTCGTCGACGGTGTTCCCGCCAGGCGGCCCGGTCGAGGACCCGTGCAAGTGCAAGACGCCGGACTCCGACAACTCGATGACCGACCCGTGGTCGGGCCCGTCGTGGCTCCTCACGATCGGCGCGGCGTCGCCGATCAACGGGCAGGCGCACTGGTGGCACTCCATCCCGGTCGACGTCGCGTCGTTCGGGTCGAAGTGGCGCGCCGCGGGGGCCTGGGGCGTGAAGCCTGTGGTCGACGAAGAGAACGTCGAGACACGCGACTTCGGCGGCACGTCGTGCGCGGCCCCCACCACCGCGGGAGTCCTCTCCTCGATCATCGAGAGGGCCCGGATCGAGCTGGGCGACACGACGGGGGGGCAGCGGCCGGACCAGGTCGTCGCGGTCGGCAAGAAGAAGCTTGCATCGGGTCCGCTGGACGACGGCAAGCTGACGCGGCTCGAGGCCGAGGCTCTGGTGCAGAAGACGGCCTCGCCGGTGCCCGCCGACCCCGAGAAGATCACCTGGGACTACGCCGTCCGCCCGACCACGCCGATCTACTACCTCCACCAGGGCTACGGCGTCGTGACCAGGGACTCGAAGGCCCTCGCCCTCGACGTCCTCCTCGGGAAAGAGGAGCTGCCGGACCGCACCGAGGTCGACACCTTCGTCTCGGCGATGGACGAGATCCGCAACGCGATCTGGGGCGAGCCCTAGGGCTCAGCGCTCCAGGCGCGCGAGCCTCCGCAGCGCGTCCCTCTTCTCCGAGCGCCCGGCTCTCGCCTCGTCCACCGCTTTCTTCAGCGACGAGATCGTCGCGTCGTAGGTCTTGCGGTCGACCGGGAACGGCGTCCCGTCCTTGCCCCCGTGCGCGAACGAGAAAGACACCGGGTCCTTCACGGACGCGGGCGCGCCGTAGGTGACCTCCGCGACCAGAGACAGCGCGCGCAGCCCCTTCGCGCCCACGCCCGGCACGGCCAGCAGCGACGTGTAGTCCTCGGGCTGCGCCTCGTACGCGTTCAGGAGGACCCGCTCCACCCTGTCGGGATGCAGGTCGGCGAACCGCACGAAGTGGTGGCGCGGCATCTCGAGCGAGCGCATCCGCACGATCTCGGACGAGACCTTCGACGGCTCCTCGCGAGCGAGCTCGACCGACACGTCCCGGTTGCGCGCGCCCGACGCCGCCACGAGGTTCGTCACCTCGCGCTCGACCACTCCGGCCACTCCCGCGTGTGGATCGGACACGAACGTCGGCGCGGTGTGCCAGTGATAGCGGCGGGCCATCCCGTTGCCCTGGTTCATCCCCTGCTGCACGACGGTCCACGCGCCGTCCGAGGAGAACAGGAACGTGTGGTGGTAGACCTCGTAGCCGTCCTGGACGGCAGCCGAGTCGACCTTCGCCGACAGCCGGCTCGCCCGGACGAGCGGCGCCGCGTCGAGCCCCAGGCCGTCGCAGGCGCTCTCGATCTCCGACGGCGTCCGTCGTGAGGTCTTGCCCTTGCCCCCGGCGACGACGATCCCGAGCTCGCCGAACAGTGGGCGCAACCCTTCCTTCAAGGCCCCGCACGCGGTCGTCGTCAGGCCGCTCGAATGCCAGTCGAAGCCGAGCACGCATCCGAAGGCCTGGAACCAGAACGGGTCGGCCGCTCGACGAAGGAGGCCGTGCGGTCCCTCCTCCTCGACGACGGCGCGGCCGATCTCGCGCGCCAGCGACCGCATCCGGTCGAACAGCCAGGCGGGAGCGCGGCCCGTGTGCAGGGGGAGGTCGGCTCGTCCGGTCCGCATCCGGGCGAGCATAGGAGGCGTCTTCGTATAGTCCCCGCATCGGCGAACGCGACGGGGGGAGGGCAGATGTTCTTCGGCGAGATCGTCTACGTGGTGGTCACCCCGCTGGCGATCCTCGGGGTCGTGGTCCTGGCGATCCTGGCGTTGTCCGGGAGGTCCGAGCCCGATCCGCGCGGCGAGCGCGCCTACGTGCTCTACCTCTCGCTCGTGTCGTTCATCGCCCTGTTCACGTTGTTGTTCGCGGCCGTCGACCTCGCGTCGACGGCCGCGCAGGCGCTGGTCGATCCGGACTCGGGTGCTTGCGTGGACCCGTTCTCGCCCGAGTGCCTCGGCCGGCCGGACGACTTCGGGATCGACTCGGGCGGCGAGCTGCGCACCCGGGACCTCCTCAACTCGGGCGCGATCGCCGTGGTCGCGGGAGCGATCCTGCTCTTCCACCAGGGCAAGACCCGGCGACTCCTCGACGAGGACGGCTTCGCGGGATCCGCAGGGGCCCGCACGCTGACCGCGTACCTCTACGCCGTCTCCTTCACCGCGATGGCGATCCTGCTCGTCGGTGCGGCCATCGTGGTCCCGGCCGCGATCCGGGCGATCGCCCCCGGCCTGACCGCGCTGGAGTCGTCCGACGCGGAGCGGGACGCGGCGCTCCTCGACCTCCTGCCCGCTCTGGTTGCCGCCGCGGGCGGGGTCGTCGTCTACCTGACCCACTGGAGGGCCGCGGGCCGCCTTCGCCGCGGCGGCCACGGGTAGGGACCCATACAGCCCCTTCGTGCGTCTACGACCAGAACCCCCGACGTCAGGAGAACGACACATGACCAGGATCCGACCCGCCCGGCTCCCCGCGGCCGCCGTCTCACTTGCCTTCGCGCTCGCGTTGGTCGGCGTCGTGCCGCAGCCCGCGTCGGCCGCCCCGTCGTCCTGCTTCGGGAGACGCCCGACGCAGGTTGGGACGAACGGGCCCGACACGCTCACCGGGACCCCGGGTACCGACGTGATCGTCGGCCGGGGCGGCAACGACACGATCTCGGGCCTCGCCGGGGAGGACTTCCTCTGCGGGAACAGGGGCAACGACCGCATCCAGTCGGCCGAGGGCGCCGATCACATAGCCGGCGGCACGGCGGCGGACTTCATCCGCGGGGGGCAGGGGAGCGACTTCCTGTACGGCAACGCCGGCAACGACAGCATCGAGGCGAACGAGGGCGCGGACCTCGTCTCCGGGGGCAAGGGCTCCAACCGGCTCGAGGGATCGGACGGTCCCGACCACCTCGTCGGGGGGCGCAACGCCGACTCGATCAGCGGCGGCGTCGGCGACGACCTGCTCGAAGCGGGCGCATGCGAGAAGGAGAAGCGCCAGCGCACGTGCACGAACTCGTTGTACGGCGGGGACGGCGCCGACGAGCTGCGGGGCGGCGGCGACAACGACTTCTTCGTGCCGGGCGACGGCAACGACGACGTCGACGCGGGCGGCGGCAGGGACTCGGTCGCGTTCCAGTACTCGGACCGCGAGGAGCAGCGCGGAGCGGACGTCGACCTGACCGAGGGCCGCGCTCGCAGCATCGAGGGCAACGATCGCCTCGCCGGCATCGAGATCGTCTACGGGACCGTCTACGACGACCGCATCCGGGGGGACGGGGCCGCGAACGTGCTGTTCGGCAGGAGCGGGGCCGACGTGATCCGCGCGCTGGGCGGCAACGACGTCGTGTCGGGCGGCAGCGGCAACGACGTCCTCGGCGGCGGTGAGGGCAAGGACCGCGTGGAGTTCACCGAATCGTTCGGCGTGGTGGTCAACCTCGAGATCGCGACCGCGAACGGCGAAGGCGACGACTTCCTGTCGGAGTTCGAGGACATCGGGGGGACGGGCGGCCTCGACACGCTGATCGGTGACTCCGGACCGAACGAGATCCGAGGGTCGGGCGGTGAGGACACCTTGCGAGGCGGAGCCGGCAACGACACCCTCGTCGGCGGCCACGAGTTCTCGGACCCGGAGCAGGGCTACTTCTTCGGCGACTCGCTCGACGGCGGGGCCGGAGACGACGTCATCGTCGGGGGCCGCGGATACGACGCGGTCGACTTCGGGACCGCGCCGGGACCCGTTCAGGCTTCGATAGCGACGGGCGTCGCGACCGGCCACGGCACCGACAGCTTCACCGAGGTCGAGGACCTGCTCGGCTCCGGGTACGACGACATCCTCGCGGGCGACGACGCGCTCAACCGCCTCACGGGGCGGTCGGGCAACGACACGATCGACGGCGCCGGTGGTGACGACGTGCTCGTGGGGAGCAACGGCGACGACGCGATAGAAGGCGGCGCGGGTATCGACCTCGCCGACTACGCGAGCGCGGCCGCCGCGGTCACCGCCAACCTGACGACGACGCAGGCGACGGGCCAGGGGGCCGACACGCTCACCGGGATCGAGAACCTGTCGGGCTCGATCTTCGACGACGCGTTCACCGGCGACGAGCAGGTGAACCACATCCTCGGCCTCAGCGGCAACGACACGATCGACGGTGCCGGCGGCGACGACGTGCTCGAAGCGAACTACGGGGACGACACGACACGCGGCGGCGAGGGCAACGACACGATCTACGACTTCGGCGGGGTGGACTCCGTCTTCGGCGACGCGGGCGACGACCTCTTCATCGCCGGCCTCAACGACGACGCGTACGACGGCGGAGCCGGGACCGACACGCTCGACTACGTCGACGCGCGCAAGAAGGTCTTCGCCGACCTCGAGGAGGGGACCGCGGACGGGATGGGGGTCGACACCATCACCGCGGTCGAGAACCTCTCCGGCGGGATCAAGCCGGACTTCCTCACCGGCGACGCCGGGCCGAACGTGCTCGTCGGACGGGACGGCGTCGACCAGCTCTCAGGCGGTGAGGGCGACGACGTCTTGGACGGCGGGACGTTCGACGACGTGCTGGAGGGCGGCAGCGGGATGGACGTCGCTACCTACGAGCTCGTGCAGACGCCGGTGACGGCCGACCTCGAGGCCGGGTTCGCGACCGGGCAGCTGTCCGGCTCCGACAACCTGCTCGCGATCGAGGGCATCAGGGGGTCCGCGGCCACCGATTTCCTGCGTGGGGACGAGGGACCGAACACGTTCTTCGGCGGGCTGGGCGGCGACGTGATCGAGGGCCAGGGAGGCGACGACTTCCTGGACGGGGGCGTCGGCAACGACTACCTCGACGGAGGCACGGAGAACGACACCTGCCGCGACGGCGAGACGAACCTGAACTGCGAGTCGTAGCCGGCGCGGCTGGGTAGGGACGCGACGGCGGACGAGGCGAGAGGAGCGACGCCTATGACCGAGGACCGAGAGCCTCAGGGCGGGACGACCGAATCCACGGAGCGGATCCCGCCGGGCTCGATGCCGCCCGACGACCGTTCCGGCAGCGGTCCGACCGACGACGACGCCGCGGGCGCGGACGCACCGGCGGACGACCCCGACAAGGTGGACGAGGAGTCGAAGGAGTCGTTCCCGGCGAGCGACCCGCCTGCCTGGTAGCAGCGCGGGCTAGGAGTCGCCCGAGAGGAACCTCCCCAGGAGGTCGTTCACCGTGTCGGGCTCGTCGTGCTGGACCCAGTGCGTCGCGTCCGGCAGGCGGTGCACGCGCACGTCCGTCACCCACGCCCGGTCAGGCTCCGCGAGCGACGACTCGAGAGCGCGGTCCCTCTCGCCCCAGATCACCTGCACGGGCCGCTCGATCACGCGCCACCGTAGCGCCGGCAAGGGGTTGGGCCGCAGCAGCGCCCGGTAGTAGTTGATCGGGTAACGCAGGTCGTCGCTGCGCTTCGCGGCGTCGACGTAGAGCTCGACGTCGGCGTCGGTGAACACGCTCTGGTCGGACGGGTCGTGGCGGAACATCTTGCGCAGCACCTCGAAGTCGTTGCGGGCGATCATGCGCTCCGGCAGCCACGGGAGCTGGAAGAGACCGATGTACCAGCTGCGGAGCAGCTGCCGCGGGTTCATCGTGCGTACGTAGCGCTGCGGGTGCGGCGAGTTCAGGATCGCAAGCCGGTCCAGCAGGACCGGGTGCGTCATCGCGAAGTACCACGCGACCACGCCGCCCCAGTCGTGCCCGACGACGTGCGCACGGCCCTCTCCGAAGTGCTCGATCAGTTCCCGCACGTCGCCCACGAGGTTGGGTACGGCATACGCCGCCACCCCCGGCGGCTTGTCCGACAGGTTGTAGCCGCGCATGTCGGGGGCGACGACGTGGAAGCCGCGCTCCGCGAGGAACGGGATCTGGTGACGCCACGACGACCAGAGCTCGGGGAAGCCGTGGAGCATCACGACGAGCGGGCCGGTTCCGGCCCCTGCCTCGGCGTAGTGGAGCCTGACCTCTGACAGCTGCGCGTAGTCGTGCCGTATCTCCGTCGGGACGAGCTCCGCGCTCGCCGACTCGGTCCGCCGCCCCCGGGAGAGCGTGCGCGCGACGCTCTTGACCAGGGGAAGGCCCCCGAGGTCGTCGATCGGCACCGGCAGCGGCATCGACCAGTTCGGGCGCTCGTCGGTCGTCCCCGGCTGGTTCGGCCGCCGCAGCACCTCGAGCGCGTCCTCCAGGGTCGCGACGACCACGGCGCTGGGCGCGCCGGCGAGCAGGGAGTGCGCCTTCTTCACTGCGTCCGCGGGAGGCGCGTCGTCCCGCAGCCGCGTCGCCTTGCGGAAGCGCTCGCGCACGTCTGCCTCGGCCTCCTCGTTCGGGTCCAGTCCCAGGTCGCGCTGCTCCTGCAGGTCCTCCCCCGTCCACATCCCGGCGACCGTCGGCAGGTCGTGGTTCGTCACCGCCGCCAGCGACAGCTTCGGGTAACGCTCCGGGCGCTCGTCGAACCACAGCAGGCGATACGAGAGCATGCTCCGCGCCGTCATCTCCTCGGGGACGACGTCTTCGACGGTGCCGAGGTCCTCGCCGACGACGAACGCGCGGGCGCGATGACTCTCGAGGGCGAGGATGTCGAGCAGGTCGTCGTACGGGTACCGGACGTACGTCCCGTCGCCGGGGGCCGCGCCGTCCGGGATCCAGAAGAGACGGAACAGCCCCAGGACGTGGTCGACGCGCAGCCCGGCCGCTCCGACGAGGTTCGTGCGCAGCGTCTCGACGTACGGGCCGTAGCTCGCCGACCGGAGCCTCCACGGGTCGAACGGCGGGAGCCCCCAGTTCTGGCCGTGCGAGTTGAAGAGGTCCGGCGGCGCGCCGACCGTGACGCCGTTCGCGAACACGTCACCCCACAGCCACGCGTCCGCCCCCTCGGGGTCGACGCCGATCGCGAGGTCGTGCACGAGCCCGACCTCGCCGGCCGCCGCCAGGAGCTGTCGCTCGAGCAGCCACTGCACCCACTCGTGGAACAGGACGCGGTCCTCGTTGTCGACGCGGAACCTCTTCACCGCGGGGCGCGCGGGATCGCGGTGCTTGGCCGGCCACGTCGAGGGGCCGCCGCGGTGGTGCTCGACGAGGGTCATGTACGTCGCGAAGTCGGTGAGCGACTCCCCGTGCCGGTCGCGGAAACGGTGGAACTCCGCGTCGTCGGTCCGCGCGTGCCACAGCCGCTCGAGCGCCTCCATCTTGAGCCGGTAGACCTCGTCGCGGTCGATGCGGTCGCCGGCGTTCAGCTTGCGGCCCTGCGCGGCGAGGTCGGCGACGTCGTCGAGGCGGTCCGCCGCGCCGGGCACGTCCTCGATCCGCACGTACAGGGGGTTGCGCCACCGCCGGCTCGACGGGAAGTACGGGCTGGGCTGCTGGGGGCCCGGCTGCGGCGCGTGCAGGGGGTTCACGAGCAACACGTCGGCCCCGGTGCCGCGCGCCCAGCGGCCGAGCTCGTCGAGGTCTCCGAGGTCCCCGATGCCCCAGCTACGGGTCGAGCGCGCCGAGTAGAGCTGGACCGCCCACCCCCACGAACGCAGGTCGCCCGGAAGGTAGCACCGGCCGGGGCTGACTATCAGGTCCCGCTCGGTCCCGTCGGGGGCCGCGAGACGGTGGTAGCCGGGCGGCGTGTCGTCCGGGAGCGCGCCGCGGACCGGCGCGGAGCCCCCGTCCTCGAAGCGGATCTCGACGGCGTCGCCGAGGTCCGCCCGACGGTCCGGGCTCGTGACGACGACGGGCGACTCGGGTGGCCGGTCGCCGTCCGCGCCCATGGCGTCGAGGATCGCGGCGACCGCGTCCGGCGGCGAGTCCTTCCACTCCTCGCGCGCGTCTACGTATCCGGGGGAGATCCCCCATGCGCTCGGATCGGGCAACGCTCAGGCCTCCCGCACGACGTCTCGGGCTTTCTTGTCCGTTCGCAGACCGAGGAAACGCGGGTGGCGCAACTTGCCGTCGCCGGTCCACTCGCTGAAGCCGATCTGCGCGACCAGCTTCGGCGCGAGCCAGTGCGCGCCCTTGCGCACCGGAGGCTTCCCCGCGAACGGGGACTCCGGCCGTTCGAGCGGGCGCATCTTCGCGTGGAGGTCCGAGAGGGTCTTCTGCGTGAACCCCGTCCCGACCTTGCCCGCGTAGCGGAGCTCGCGTCCGTCGTAGTAGCCGAGCAGCAGGGCGCCGAAATGCGACCGCGCGCCCTCGGGGTCGGTGAACCCGCCTATCACCAGCTCCTGCTCGAACGAGCACTTGAACTTGAGCCAGTCCTTCGAGCGGCCGCGCGTGTAGCGGCTCGCCGCGCGCTTCGCGATCAACCCCTCCCACCCTCGCTTGCATGCTTCGCGGTAGTAGGCCTGGCCGTCTTCCTCGACGTGGCTCACGTACCGGACGGGGTCCTCCAGCGCGAGCGACCCCGCGAGCAGGTCCTTGCGGTCCGTCAACGGGACGTTGGTTACGTCGTACCCGTCGAGGTGCAAGAGGTCGAAGCAGAAGTACACGACCGGGACCTGCTGACGGTGCACCTGTTGCAGCAGCGAGAAGCTCGTGATCTCGCCCTTCACTGCGGCGATCTCGCCGTCGACGACGAAGTCCCGGGGCTCGGACGCGAGCGCGGCCGCGACCGCGGAATACGTCGGCGTCAGGTCGAGCCGGTTGCGTGACAGCAGCTTCACCGCGTCACCCCGCTTGTAGGCGATGCACCTGATGCCGTCCAGCTTCGGCTCGAACACCCACGCGGGATCCGAGAAGTAGTCCTTCGTGAGGGTCGCGAGCATCGGGTCGACCCACGTGGGCTGGCGCGCCTTCTTCACTGCGGCCGCGACTTCCGGCAGGACTCGCGTTCGCAGGTCGGGCATCGCGTCAAGGTAACCGCGGCCGGACGATGACTGGTTCGCCCCGAAAAACAGCCTTTGGGGTGGTGCGAATCCTCGCGGGACTAGGCAATCGAACCTAGAATCTGTCGCTCAGGCTTTGGCCGCGATCGGAGACGTGCTTGGAGAGGCTCCAGGAGATCCTCGGCTACGTGCAGCTCGTGCTCTACGCCGGGCTGGGGGTCATCGCACTGGTCCAGTGGCGCCGTCGCGGGGGGAAGCCGGCGGCGTGGGTGGCCGCGACGTTCGCCATCCTCGCGGCGGTGGTCGTCATGGGCCAGTTCCTGCCCGAGCACGACGAGAGCCCGACGATCGACTTCGTCCAGCGCCTCGTCATCGCGATCCTCGCCCTCTTCCCGTACTTCCTGTTCCGTTTCATGGCGTCGTTCGAGTCTCCGGGGCGCTTGCTCGAAGCGCTGGCGGCGCTGTTGACGGGTGCGACGATCGTCACGACGTTCTTGCTCGACCACTTCCCGGAGTCCGACGAGCCTCGGACCGAGGCGTTCCAGGCCTACATCTACCTGCTGCTGGCCCAGTGGGTCGTCCTTCTCGGCGCGGTCACGTTCCGCCTCTGGCGCGCGGGGCGCGGTCAACCGACGGTAGCGCGGCGCCGCATGCGGACCATGAGCATCGGATCGGCGGGGCTTGCGATCACGCTCGTCATCGCCGGCACCGCGTCGACGTCGGACGAGGTCGGAGGTGTCCAGATCGCGACGTCGGTGCTGGCCCTCGCGACCGGGCCGTTCTTCCTACTCGGGTTCGCGCCCCCCGCTCTCGTCCGCAACTCGTGGCGCCAGCAGGGAAGCGGCCGCCTGCAGGAGGCGGAGTTCGCGCTGATGGAGGCGCTGTCGCCGTCCGACATAACCGACGTCCTGCTGCCGGAGGTGACCGAGCTCGCCGCGGGGCGGGGGTCGCTCGTCATCGACAGGGAAGGGGCCGTTACCGGGGTGCACGGTCTCGCCCCCGCGGAGGCCGCCGAGCTCGTCTCGGATCCCGCGAACGGGGGCGACCGACCGGGCAACGGGACGGGGACGATCACGGTTCCGATGCGTTCGGGGAAGCTCGTCGTCGTCACCAGCCCGTACACGCCGTTCTTCGGCCAGGAGGAGATGGACGAGCTCCGCCGTCTCGCCCTCCTCGCGGACCTCGCGCTCGCGCGGACGGAGCACTCCCGGCGCGAGCGCGAGCTGACGGACCAGCTCCTCGAAGCGCAGAAGCTCGCGCGGATCGGGAGCTGGTCGTGGGAGATCGCAACCGACCGCATCAGGTGGTCGGACGAGATGTACCGGATGCTCGGCTACGAACCGGGCGAGTTCGCTCCGACCGGCGACGTCTACAACGAGCACGTCCACCCGGAGGACCTCGCGCTCGTGTCGGAGCGGTCCCGGGAGGCGATCGAGAACCTTGTCCCGGTGGACTACGAGCATCGGATGGTTCGCCGCGACGGTACGCCGCTGATCGTCCACCTGCGCGGCCGGATCATCGCGGAGGAGGACGGACGGGCCGTGCGGATGATCGGGACCCTGCAGGACGTGACGCAGCAGCGCCAGCAGGAGGCTCTGCGCGAACGCTTCATCGCGAACGCCGCGCACGAGCTGCGGACGCCGCTCACGTCGCTGCTCGGCTTCGTCGAGATGCTGTCTCGGGCCCGCCACCGCCTGGACGAGGCGAAGCTGCAGACGATGTTCGACGCGATGACGCGCTCCGGTGACCGGCTCGCCGTGCTGATCGAGAACCTCCTCGACCTCTCGAAGCTCCAGGCCGGGCAGGTCCAGGTCGACATCGAGCCGGTGCCGATCGACGCGCTCGCGCACGAGGTCGTCGCGAGCACCCCGCCGCCCGACGGCCGCCGCGTCGAGGTCGAGGTGACCGACACGCCCGTGGCCCTGGCGGACAAGCACCGGCTGGACCAGGTCGTGACGAACCTGCTGACGAACGCCTACCGCTACGGGGGGCCCAACATCTCGCTCAGCGGCGCCCGGCGCAACGGCGACGTGATCCTTTCGGTGACGGACGACGGTCCCGGGGTCGAGCACGAGCTGCTCGGCGAGCTGTTCCAGCCGTTCTCGCGCGGCTCGACGTCTTCGACGATCGGCGGCTCGGGCCTCGGCCTGGCGATCGTCAAGATGCTCGTCGAGGCGTGCGGGGGCGAGATCTGGCACGAGCCGCGCGAGCCCAGCGGTGCGCGCTTCTGCGTCAAGCTGAAGAGCGCCGAGTGAGCGACAAGATCCTGATCGTCGACGACGAGCCCGACCTGCGGCTACTCGTCCGGATGACGCTCGAGGGCAACGGCTACGAAGTCGTCGAGGCGTCGACCGCGGCCGAAGCGGTCACGCGGGCGATAACCGAGTCACCCGGTCTGATCCTGCTGGACATCCGGCTACCCGACGCCGAGGGCTTCGAGGTCCTCAAGACCCTGAAGGGGACCCCCGAGCTCGCAGACATCCCGGTCGTGATGATGTCCGCCCACTCGAGCCCACCGACCTTGCGGAGGGCCGAGACCATCGGGTCGCACGACTACCTCATCAAGCCCTTCAAGCAGGACGCGCTGCTCGACCTCGTTCGCAAGCACCTCCCTTCGCCCTAGGTCGCTATGCTGCCCGGCATGGCTGCGCGGGCACCGGAGCGACTCTCTGCGGGCGCGGTGTTCCGCAACGTCTTCGTGGTCGCGTCGGCGCTGCTGCTCATCTACTGCGTGTACCTGTTGCGCAGCCTGCTCATGCTCGTGTTCATCGCCCTGTTCCTCGCGGTGGGGATGGACCCGGCCATACGCCGCCTGCAGGGGTGGGGGATGAAGAGGGGGCAGGCCGTCGCCACCATCCTCCTCGGGATCGTGGGGTTCCTCGCCGCCTTCTTCGCCGCCGTCGTGCCGCCGCTGGTCGAGCAGGTGACCGAGTTCGCCACGAACCTGCCCGAGTACGTGCGGGACCTCGCGGAGAACAACGAGCGAGTACGCGAGTACGTCTCGGAGCAGAACATCGCCGAGCGCCTGCAGGACGCGACGCGCGACATCCCGGCACAGATCGGAAGCTCGTTCGGCACCGTGCTGGGCGTCGCGGGGTCCGTGCTCGCGAGCATCTTCAACACGATCACCGTCCTCGTGCTCACGATCTACTTCTCGTTGAGCTTCAGCAGGATCCGCGAGGGAAGCCTCAGGCTGATCCCGCAGAGCAAACGCGAGCGCGTGCAGAGCATCCTGGACCCGATCCTGACGAAGATAGGCGGCTACATCGCCGGCAACGTCGTGATCTCGATCGTGGCCGGCGTCGTGTCGTTCGCGTTCCTCGCCATCGCGGGAGTGCCGTTCCCGGTCGCTCTCGCGCTGTGGGTCGCGATCGCCGACCTCATACCGCTCGTCGGCGCCACTCTGGGCGCGGTCCCAGCCGTGATCGTCGCCTTCTTCGACTCGCTGCCGACCGGGATCGCGACGCTCGCGTTCTTCGCCGTCTACCAGCAGCTCGAGAACTACGTCGTCGCGCCGCGCGTGATGACGAAGGCCGTCGACCTGTCGCCCGCAGCCGTGCTCGTGTCGGCGCTCGCCGGCGCCGGTCTCCTGGGGGTACCGGGCGTCTTGATGGCCATCCCCGCCGCCGCGGCGATCAAGCTGATCTCGAACGAGATCCTCGTGCCCTGGGCCGAGAAGGCCTAGCGCCGCGCGACGAAGAGCGACTGTGCGCTGCGCCCGACCGGCCCGCGCGCGTCGTGGAGGGCGGCGGACGTGAGCCCCACGCCCGACGGCTCCGGGACCGTGACGGCGTCGAGGCATACCCACTCGCCCTCTAGCGGCCGGTGCAGGTGGACGGTCAGGTCGGGGTTGACGTACATCCACCGCTCGAAGTCCAGCGCGCCCGAGATGCCGCTCGCGGAGTCCGCGGCGGTCAGCACGCGCTGCAGGGGCGTCGGCTCCTCGCCTTCGACGAGCGGCATCCTCATGCGCAACCACGCGACCGCGGGGCCGGGGTCGAAGAACGACCCGCTCACGAAGCGCCACTCCATCGCGGCGATGTAGTCGGTCTCCTTCCGGCCCCCGAAGAGATCGGGGAGGTCGTCCGGCGGAGAGGGCGTATCCGCTGCGGGGTCTGGGGGGATGTCGAGCTCGGCCGTGCGGATCGCCCATGCGCTCGCCGTCATCACGATCTCGTCTCCCGCCGTCAGCCGCGCTTCCAGGAGCGCGACCCTGCGGCCGGGGCGCACGGTCCGGGCCTCGACCCGGACCTCCGTGATGGGGACCGGCCGCAGGATCTCCGACGTGACGCGAGCGACGTGCGAGCCGTCCGGGGCCAGGGCCTCGATCGCACGAGCGAGGAGCGCCGCCGGCGGACCGGCGTGCTGCGCGTCCGGCCCCCACGGCCCGGTGGTCCACGGCGTGGAGTGGAAGAGCCCGTCTGCGAGCGGGACGTAGAAGACTCGGCTCACAGCGGCAGCTCCGGAGTGGCTCCGACATCGTAGACCGGGTAGCCGTCGTCGCCGAGTCGAGCGGCCTCGTTTACCGGATGCGGTGTGGAGTTCCCCGGTTGGACGAGGTGTACGACCTCGACGCCCCGCAGCACCAGGGCGTCCGCGATCAGCCGCCGGTGGCAGCGCCACCACAGCGTCTCCGCGCACATCACCGCGAGCCTGACGCCGGAGCGGGCCTCGGTCTCGATGCGTTCGAGCGCGGCGCGGAAGACGGGCGTGTCCATGTGGTCGGCGTAGCCGGCGAACGCGTCGTTGCGCCAGGCGGGGTGGCGGGACCCGCTGCGGTCGCGGGACCGGCGTCCTCCGAGCTCCTCGCCGCGCCACTCGTAGGCGACGCCGAGCGCGGGGAGGGACTCCGCCAGCGCCTCGCGGGCGAAGTGTGGATGCCGGCGCGACCCCGGGAACCTGCGGACGTCCACGAGCAGGCCGACGCCGGCGGAGGCGAGGAGGGCCGCGAGCTCTTCGGTCGCGCGCGTGCCGTGGCCGACGGTGAAGACGGGCTCCACCGCGTCAGGCGATCGGCGCGCCGGGTCGGACCGAGTCCTCGAGCTGCAGGAGCCGGACCGTGCCGTCGGGGTCGAGCGCGCCGAGGATCAGGAACTCGCTCTTGAACCCGGCGATCCTGCGCGTCCCGAGGTTGACGGCGCCGACGACCATGCGCCCGTGCAGCTCCTCGGCCGTGTAGTTCTTGATCTTGGCGCTCGTCGTGAGGACGCCGACGAGGGGGCCGAAGTCGACCGAGACCTTCCACGACGGCGCCCGGGCCTCGGGGAAGTCCTCCACCGACACGACGCGGCCGGCCCTCATGTCGACGGCGAAGAAGCCGTCGGCGCCGACCTCGTCCTTGAGGGGGAGCTTCTCGGGAGCGTACGGCTGGGTCTCGGGATCGAGCGAGTGCTGGGTCATGACGCGACTCTACGGGGCTACGCTCGGCGTCGTGCCGGAGCTGCCCGAGGTCGAGTCCGTCCGCCGTCAGCTGGACCCCGAGCTGTCGGGCCGCCGCGCGGTGGACGTGTGGATCGACCCGCATCCCGCGATCCCGAGGGAGTTCCAGGACGTCGAGCGGCTCGCGGGACGGACGATAGAGTCAGTCGGCCGGCGGGGGAAGTTCCTGATCGCACCACTCGACGAAGGGCTCGAGCTCGTCATGCACCTCGGGATGACGGGCTCGTTCCGGTTCGACGTCCGCGACGACTACGCGCGGGCGACGGTGTCCCTCGACGACGGCCGCACGCTCGTGTTCCGCGACGTGCGCCGGTTCGGCCGGATGGCCGTGGTGCCGGCGGGCGACTACCGAGCGCTCCCGACGCTCGCGAAGCTCGGCCCCGAGCCGTTGTCCGACGATTTCGACCCCGAGCGTTTCGCCGCCGACCTCGCGCGGACGACGTCGCCGGTCAAGCCGTTCCTGTTGAGCCAGCGGCCCGTCGCGGGCGTGGGCAACATCTACGCGGACGAGGCCCTGTGGGTGGCGCGGATCAACCCTCGCTCGCGCTCGGTCGGCGCGGCCCGGGCGCGCGCCCTGCACGGCGCGATCAGGGAGGTCCTCGCCGGCGCGATCGAGCGCGAGGGCACGACGTTCTCGGACTACCGGATGGTCAACGGCGAGTCCGGGCGGAACGCAGGGTTCCTGATCGCGTACGGACGGGCGGGGACGCCCTGTCCCCGCTGCGGGACGCCGCTGCGGAAGATCGTGCTCGGGGGCCGCGGGACGACGTACTGCCCAGCCTGTCAGAGACGCTAGACGACGGAGGCTCGATGAAGCTCACGCACGTGCGGTTGCTCACGGACGACGTCGCGAGGCTCGTCGCGTTCTACCGCGACCTGCTCGGGCTCGAGGTCACGCTCGACGCCGGCGACGGCGTCTACTGCGAGCTCCGTGCCGGGAACGCGATCCTCGGCGTCTTCCGGCGCGACCTGATGGACCAGATGATCGGGTCGGGGCTGGCCCCGGCGGGGCGAAGCGACGCGGTCGCGCTCACGTTCCAGGTCGACGACGTGGACGAAGCGGCGCGGGCCGTGCGCGAGCGCGGCGCAGAGCTCGTGAGCGAGCCGGCAGACTACGAGGTGGCGTTCCTGCGGGTCGCGCACCTGCGTGACCCGGACGGGAACCTGGTCGAGTTGAACGCACCGCTCCGTGGGTAGAACGGCGGCATGAGGAAGCTGGCAGCGATGCTCGCGGGTCTTCTCGTGGCGGGCGCGTCCGTCCCGGCGCTGGCCGCGGAGTCGTGCGGGGGCAGGCGCGCGACGATCGTCGGGAGCGCGCAGGCGGACAGGATCTCGGGGACGAAGTTCGCCGACGTCATCTCGGGCCTCGGCGGGACGGACGTGATCGAGTCCCTCGGCGGCGACGACTACGTCTGCGGCGGAGAGGGCAACGACAAGATCAACGTCGGGAACGGTCACGACAACGCCTGGGGCCAGGGCGGCAGGGACACGATGCAGGGCGGACGCGGCGACGACCGCCTCGACGGCGGCGGTGACGCCGACACCGCGAGCTACAAGGGCTCCGACACGCCGGTCGACGCGAACCTCTCGATCCGTTCCGCGATCGGCGAGGGCGCCGACGCGCTCGTCGACGTCGAGCGGCTGATCGGCTCGGCCCACGGCGACACGCTCACCGGCGACGAGGGGAAGAACTCGATCACGGGGCTCGGTGGACCGGACCGCATCGAGGGCCTCGGCGGCCCGGACATCCAGAAGTCCGGGATCGGCGACGACCGGATCCACGGAGGCGACGGTACGGACTCGCACTACGGGGGGCCGGGCGACGACTTCATGGACGGAGGCGACGGAGCCGACACGCCGTCGTTCAAGTTCTCGCGGGATCCGGTGACCGTGGACGTCGCCGAGGGGTCTGCGACCGGCGAGGGCGAGGACACGTTCATCAACATGGAGATCGTCGCGGGCTCGCGCCACGGCGACACGTTCCTCGGCGACGAGACCCGCAACACGTTCTACCCGCTCGGGGGGGACGACACCGTGGACGGCGGCGAGGGATTCGACTTCGTCGTGTACGTGCAGTCCCCGGCGGCGGTCCTCGTGGACCTCCTCGCCGGGACCGCATCGGGGGGGGAGGGAGACGACGCGCTGGCCTCCATCGAGGGCGCGGTGGGGACCGCGTACGACGACGAGCTCTACGGAGACGACCTCGACAACTCTCTGTACGGCGTGGGGGGCGACGACACGCTGGACGGCCGCGGGGGGTCCGACTTCCTCAGCGGGGGGCCCGACACCGACTCGTGCACGAACGGCGAGGACCTCGACACCTGCGAGTGAGAACGAGAAAACCCCGGGCGCATCGCCCGGGACTCTCTCTCGGTTCCGTGTTGGCTACTTGACGCCCTTGCCCGCCATGTAGCTGAAGCTTCCGTTCGTGCCCTCGGTCATGCACACGAAGGCGATGGGGTAGCCCGCGGGGACGGTGCCGGCCTCGCCGCCCGGGCCCGGGGTCTCGTAGGGGTAGTTCGCGGGGGCGGTCGACGGGTCGGTGGCGTCGCCCATATCGGCGTAGAACGAGATGTCCATGCCGACGCCGCTGCCGGCCTCGAGCTTGAACTTCTTGCCTACGGTGCCGGGGTCGACGTCGAAGGTGTAGCCGACGACGCCGTTCGGGCCGCCGGCCGAGAGAAGGGCTCGCTGGGTCCTGTAGACGCAGGTGGCCGCGGCGTTGCCGCCCTGCGGGACGGTGATCGTCCCCTCGACGTGCTGGTGGGCGGCCTTCTTCTTGGCGCCGAACGCCGACTGCACTGGGGCGGCGACGAGGACGGCGGTAGCGACGGCTGCGACGAGCTTCTTCATGTCTCCACCTCTGATGTCGTGGGGGGGTACTAGGGGGAGGTTCGCCGCGGCGGGGGCCGGTCCTGCGGGGGCCGGCGCGGCTCGCGGAGCCACGAGGTATGTCCGGTTTTCGCCTCGAAAGAACCCTGGGCAGGGATCATCCCCGGTGCTCCAGAGACGAGGCGCCGATCCGCGCATCGACCGCGTTCAAGAGCTTCTGCGAAACCGCGAAGATGCTGTTGGTCGCACCAACCATGTCCTTCTTCTTGCGTGGCCGCCGGTTGCGGTTCACCTGCGCAAGATCCACGTCCATTTCGTGGATGATCTGGTTGCGAGCAGCGAACACACTCCGCAACGAGTCGACGTCGTCGACGATCTCGCGCGACGGGATGTCGAAGTGGGACGCAACCTTGACCAGCTCCTCGTACGACTGGAGGCTTCCGGACGTGAGGTCGTAAACGAGTGTGCTGACGAGCGTTCCTCGAGGATCTCGATCGACCATGACGTCCGCGAGGAGCTGGTGAGCTTCTTTATCGCCCCGCCTTAGCCTTCGCTCGACGTGACTCTTCAGCATTTTCTCCGCGCCCTCCATATTGTCGATGACGCGAGGAAGCGCATCCTTGACGAGTTGCTTAGCGAGGGCATCCAACCCGGAGGAGCTGAAGATGACGGTGGCTCGGAGGAGGTCTTGTTCCTCGTCGGTAGGCGTTCCCTTGGCGTTGCGGTTCTTTCGAAGACTCTCGAACGCGTCGAGAAACGAGGAGGCCGCGTCATGGGCGTTACACAGGATCGTGAACGACGCGCTGCACTCCCCGGCTCGTGGTCTTACCGGGTAATGACCGAACTTGGATGGCGACGTCACGAAGCGAGTTCGTCGATGTCTTCGGCACCAGAAGGCAAGGGCGAAACGCCCTGGTAGCCGGGATATCCCGGGTAACCCTGGTAGCCGGGGTAGCCGGGGTAGCCGGGGTACCCACGCTCCAGAACGTCCCTGATCCTGTAAAGGCGATCGCCCGGGAAGATCGTCCCTAGGTAACGACCGTCGGTATCGACTACGTAGTCGTCTTCCCAGGGTATCCAGCCGATCCACTCTCCGTCGGTGTCGTAAAGGAATCGCCCCACGCGAAAGGCGATCCACTCTCCGCCGGAATCAAATAGATACTGCATGAACACAATTTACCGTTCTACGCGCGACGCGCTCTGTGGAGTGTGGCGCGTACTACACCGCCCTTCGTGCCATGCGCGGCGCCATAGGAGGACCCTTGCGAGGCCAGCTTTGTCCCGGCTCCGCCGGCTCGCGGACTCGTTGAGTCAGCGACCGTGATGCACGTGCGGGCGCGGCCCGTCGCCGGACGCTCGGTCACGGCCGCGCGCCGCGGGGGACCAGCGACTCGCCTTGCGACGCCACCAGCTGCCAGTACCGGCCCCGCGCCGAGAGCAGCTCGTCGTGCGTCCCCCGCTCCACGAACCTCCCGTCCTCCATGACGAGGATGAGGTCTGCCTTCTCGACCGTGCTCAACCGGTGCGCTATCACGATCCGCGTGCAGCCGAGCTGCTCGAGGTTGCGGTGCACGACGCGCTCGGTCTCGACGTCGAGGTGGCTCGTCGCCTCGTCGAGCAGCAGGATCTTCGGGTCGTGG
>DATADL010000050.1:0-5324 GCA_036258555.1 Actinomycetota bacterium
CCGCCGTCGTCCGTCTGGGACGAAGCCCTCGGGCGTCTCGGCCGAGAGCCGCTTTTCCGGCCCCGGACAGGTAGGGGTTGGCGGGGGCTTCGGAGAAGTCTATTTCAGTGAGTTACTTCAGGTGTTTCCTCCTAAGAAGCAGCGCGACCGCAGTCCTGGCCGTGGCCCTCGTCGTCGCCACGCTGCCCACCGCCGCGAACGGGGTGGCGCGGAGCACCGGAGTCGTCCTCGAGGGCAGGAACGTGTTCCGGACTTCGAGGACTTCGGTCACTACCCTCCACTTCCCTCGACCCGTCGACGCGTCCCTCGTCGAAGCGGCCGCGGAGGGGAGCGGCCGCGTCTACGGGTTCCTGCTGAAGGAGTCTCCCGCCCAGGGCGACGGGGACCTCGCGTCAGTGATGTTCGGGCGCTGCACGCGTCCGGCGTGCCCCGGTCGAGGCGAGCCCGAGCAGCCCTTCGGATTCGGCATCGACCGGAAGATGTCGGGGACGTGGCACCTCTACGTGATAGCGGACGGACGCCCCGTCACCGTCACGATCCGGTTGCGGGGACTCTCCGGCCGGACCTTCACGCGGCCCTCGGGGGAAGTCGAAAGCGAGATAAAGACGTTGACGCCCCGGGTCGTGAGCGCCGGTGACGAGAACGTCTACTCGGCGGGGGATTTCAGCGAGGTCGGCGGCGGTCAGGCGGGCTTCACGTCTTACGCGATCTGGGTCCGGGGCGCCCGTCACGCCGGGACGGCCGCGGGCGACTGCGTCTACCACGAGTACAACCCGGTCACGCCTCCTCCCGAGGCGGCGTTCGTACCGGGCTGCCCCACGACGGGGTTCTATTGGACGCGGTTCGTCGAAGGTGACGGGGGTGACGCGGACTTTCAGTTCGGGCTCACCATGCACGGGGGAGCGGGAGGGATCGGTGGCTGGTTCGCCACGTCGGCGACTCCTGTAGACACGGGAGGCGTCGCAGTCTTCCTCGACGCTTAGACGATCTCCCCTCCGTACGCGCTGTCTCCCGTAGGATGCCGCCCGACAGCGCTTGCTTTGCTTACGAGAGGGAGGTCTCGAGATGGCGTTCCCCGGCATAGGTCACGTCGCCGTGACGGTCACCGACATCGACCGAGGGCGGGAGTGGTACTCGAGGCTCTTCGACTCGCAACCGGTTCTCGACGAAGACACCGGCAGCTTCTACCACGTGGTGTGGGCCCTCGACGGGGGCGCGCTGTTCGGGATCCACACGCATACCCGCGACAACGACCAGCCGGAGTTCAGCGAGTTCCGCACGGGCCTCGACCACGTCGCGTTCGGGGTGCCTGACCGCGGCGAGCTCGAGAAGTGGGAGCGCCGTCTGGACGACCTCGGCATCTCGCACGGCGGGATAGTCGACGCGCCGTACGGCTCGGGCCTGTCGTTCCGCGACCCCGACAACCTGCCGCTGGAGTTCTTCGCACCGCCTTCGTAAGCCTCACCCCATCCGACCCGGGCGCTCGCTCAACGCAGGGGTCATCCGGCGCGCGCGTTTGCTGCAGCCGCGACTTCCACGTCTTCGTTCGGGTCGGCGGCGAGGAAACGAAGCCACGGACGGGCCTCGTCCAGACGAGAGGCGTCGAGCGACCTGCAACCGACGAGCCTCGTGCGCGCCTCGCAATCCCACAACGACTCGAACGCCCACGTCGTGCCGAACGCGGGATCCAGGACCTCGAGCGCGAGCGCGCATTCCGTTCGGAGATAGGAGTAGACCGCGCGCTCGTACGCATCGCGTAGGAGATGGACGCTGCTCGGATCCCGCAATCGGGCGAACGCCGCGGCGATGTCGCACAAGAGGTATGCGTCGTCGTCGTGGGCGGCGGCGGCGAATGCCTGCTCGAGGAGCGGAACGTCGTCGATCGTGCCGGTGCGCGCGAGGAGGGTCTTCCCCGTGTCTCCGAGCCACCCTCCGCGGTTCGCCCATCCCCTTGCCCGCTCGCGGGCCCGGGTCGTCCGGAGGCTCGTCGCGGCCCGGTACGCGGCCCGCACCAGCCGGTCGTCGTCACTTCGGAGAACGTCTTCGCAAACGTCCAGGATCCTGTCGTCGTCCAGCTCCCCCAAAGCGATCATCGCCGCGCCCCGGGCACCTCCTTCTCCATCCGCCGCGGCGCGCATCATTGCGTCGCGGGAGTCCCCGTCGCTCTTCTCCTGGAGGTAGCGCGCGTACAGCACGAGCCGGGACGGATCTTGCGCCGCCTGCTCGAGAAGCTCTCCGACCGGCAGCCGCGCCCGGCGCGCGACGTCGTCGTGCCAGCGCGCGCCTGCGTCGGAGGACAGGGTCGCGGCGACGACCGCGGGGTCGTCCGTCAGCACCGCGGGGCTCCCGCGCCCGTCCGCGGCCCGCCGGATGGCGTCGTGCTCTTCCGGGGGAGAGACGGAGACAAGCCGGTGGAGCGCGCTCTCCCACGCGCTGCCTTCGTCGAGGTACCGCCGCAGGAGCGACCGCGCGGCGTCGTTCCCGTAGGCGGCGAGACATTCCAGGGTGTCGAGCGCCAGCAGGTGCCTTGACGCCGCCGCGTCGTCGAAGAGGTGCTCTTCGAGCGCGGCGAGCGGGATCCCGAGCTCCGCGACGAGCCGGGCATAGTAGAGCCCGCGGTCCTCGACCTGCCGGTCCAGCCGGGGATCGTCCACCACGCACGCGACCACCGCCTCGACGGAGAGCGCGCGGTCGTCCAGCGCATCCCGGAAGCCGGCGCCGCGCCCCCTCTGGAGCCGTCCCTCCGTCGATTCGTGGGACGCCCACCTCTTACGCATCTGACTCCCGGTCGACGGCCGGCATGCCGCGACTCTAGGCGCGAGCCTCCATAGCATGGGGGCATGAAGTCCCTCCGGGCCCGGCTCGCCCTCGCGCTCCTCGGCCTCCTCGCCCTGGCCGGCTACCTCGTCGTGGTCGATCTCGGCATGCACGCGGGCCGCGTCCATCGCGGGGTCAACGTCTCGGGCTTCGACGTCGGCGGCCTCACGGAGATCGAGGCTTTCGACGCACTGCGCGAGCGGCAGCAGCTGCTCGCCGAGACCCCGGTGGTCTTCATAGCGAACGGCTTCGACTGCCGGGCTCTCCCCGCCGATCCCGAAGGCGTCGAGGACGAGTCGGTCCCGGACCTGGGCTGGAGCCCGCAGCCCTTCAACACCGCTCAGGACGCGATGGAGGTCGGCCGCGGCGGGCTCCTCGCAGGTCTGCGCGAGCGGATCGACGCGTGGCTCGGCGGCTACCGGATCGGGTGGGCGGGAACGGTCGATCCCGCCAAGGTCGACGACTTCCTCGACTACTGCGAGGAGAACGCCGCGGTGGTCGACGCGACGATCGACCGGCCGAAGCTCCGGTTCCGGATAAGGCGCGCGATCGTCACGTACCCGCGGTCGGCGATCCAGTTCAAGGTCCCGCTCGAGCGGCGCCCGGGCTAGCTACGTCCCCGGCTCCTCCGACGGAGCGGGCTCTTCCGACGGCGTGGGCTCCTCGGAGGGCGCCGGCTCCTCGGTCGGCTCCGGCGTGGGCTCCGGCTCCTCGTCGGGGATCGGCGTCCACAGCGGCCCGTCGTCCTCCTCTTCCCTCGGTTCGGGGGTCGGAGTCGATTCTTCCTCCGGCTCCGGCGTCGCGGTCGGGGTCGGTGTCGTCACCGGAACCGCCACCGGCGCGCTCGACGCTTCGACCGTCGGCGACGGCGTCGGCTTGCGCGGGCGGTTCGTCTCCTCGGCCCCCGAGGCGCGCGGCGGGCGATCCGTCCCCGCCTCGGCGACGTCCTCCGGCCGGCCGGAGACGTAGATCGTTCCGGCGAGCGCGAGGAGCAGCGACGCGGCGACCAGCGCGGGGACGAGCCACCGCTTCTTCACGCGCGGCTCCTCGGACTCCTCGTACTCGTAGGGGTCGTCGTCGTTGTCGTCGGTCACCGCCGGGATCCACGACGTCGCCGGCTCGGCCCCCTCGAGCGCGTCCGCCAGCGCCGCGCCGTCGGGAGGCCTCGACGCCGGATCCTTCGCGAGACACGACAGCACGATCGCGTCCAGATGCTCCGGCAGTGCGTCGACGCGCGCGCTCGGAGGGACGGGCGGCTGCTCGACGTGCGCGATCGCGATCGCCGTGACGTTGTCCGCGTCGAACGGCGGCGCCCCGGTAAGGAGCTCGTAGAGGACGGCTCCCAACGAGTAGACGTCGGACGCCGGCGTCACGGCCCGGCCCGAGGCCTGCTCGGGCGACACGTAGTGCGGCGACCCGATCGCGGCCCCCGTGGCCGTCAGCCTCTCGGAGCGAGCCGACGACGCGATCCCGAAATCGGCCAGCTTCGGCGCGCCCGACTCGTCCAGCAAGATGTTCCCCGGCTTCAGATCGCGGTGCACGAGGCCGGCCCCGTGCGCGGCCCCCGCCCCACGGGCCGCGCCGGCCACTATCTCGACGGCACGCTCCGGCAGCATCGGCTCCCCCGTGAGCGCGGACAGCGGACCGCCCGGCACGCACTCCATCACGAGGTAGGGCCGGTCCTCGAAGTCGCCGAAGTCCAGGACCGCGACGACGTTCGGGTGTGAGATCCGCGCGACGGCCTGCGCCTCGGAGAAGAACCGGACGAGGAACTCGGGGTCGCCGCACAGGTTCGGCGCCATGAACTTGACGGCGACGTCGCGCTCGAGGCGCTCGTCGCGCGCGAGCCACACCTCCGCCATCCCGCCGCGCCCGAGGGGCTCGACCAGGACGTAGCGGCCCTGGACACGCTGCTCCGCCTTCACGGATGGTGATCATTCCCAGCAGGAGCACGTTGGAAACGGTGCGTCGCCGCAGCGTGGCGCCGCGTAGCCAACCTGACGGCGGCTATGTCACCTCAGGGGTCGGTGGTCGATGTGGTCGCGGGGACTATGCGCGTTCAGATACGGATGCGGCAGGCGTAGCCGAAGTCCGCGAGCGGCGCTCCGGTCGCCGGCGCGACCGCCCGCCACTCGGGAAGGATCGGCGCCCGCACCGTCGGAGCAAGCCGTTTAGCGCATCGCGGCCCCGAGCACGCCTTTCCCGACGCGGACAGCGGGCCCTTCTCCGGGCGGTCGAACTCGAGGACGTCGATCCCGTGCGTCGCGTCGAGGACGTACAGCACGCGGCCCCCGCGGTCGGTCGGCGGGAAGTACGCGGCCCACGTCATCGCGCTCGGCGGCACGAAGTACCCGACCTGACGGATTGCGCCCGGCTTGCTCACGTCGAGCAGCCGCAGCCCCTGCTCGTACCAGCCTTGCGCGATCACGTTGTCGCGGTAGTCGAAGTAGTGGGCCGAGCACATCGCCGCCGCGTTGGCCGTGTCGGCGAGCAGCTCGGTCTCCCAC
>DATADL010000051.1:0-39551 GCA_036258555.1 Actinomycetota bacterium
CCGTAGAGCGCGGACCCGACGGCTTCCGGCCCCCGCGGCACCGCCAGCCGCCGCACGCGCATGAGGGCCAGGAGCAGCCCCGCCGCGAGCGCGAACCGAAGCCCCGCGCCGAACAGCGGTGCGAGCTCGTCGTTGCTGAGCCGCACGGCGATGAAGTTCGAGCCCCCGATCGCGACCGCACCCGCGAACGCGCTGAGCGTCACGCGGTCGGGACCGGCCCCCGTCATCCCGCCGCCCGCATCTCCGCGTCGAGCTTCGCCCCCAGCTCGGTCGTCACGGCTACGACCGCCTCGAGGTGCTCCGCCTCGGTCCGGAAGTTCACGATGCAGCACCGCAGCACGAAGCGGTCGTGGAGCACGGCGTTCGAGAAGTACACGCGCCCGTCGGCCTGGACCGCGGCCATCAGGCGCTCGTTCAGCCGGTCGAGGTACTCGTCGTGCCCGCCGCCGCGCAGGTCCCGCGGCACGTAGCGGAAGCAGCAGATGGACAGCTCGACCGGTGCCACGAGCTCGAGCTCGTCGTGCTCCTCGACCAGCTCGGCGAGGTAGCGCGCGAGCGCGACGTCGTGCGCGATCCGCTCGGAGTACGCCCGGGTCCCGTAGGCGAGCAGCGACACCGCGATCTTGAGCGCCCAGAAGCTGCGCGAGAGCTGGGGGCCCATCATCCCGAAGTCGATCCCGCGCCCGGTGAGCTCCTTGTCCTCGTGCACGTACGTCGCGTGCGCCGCGAACGAGTCCGACAGCCACTGCAGGTCGCGGACGAGGACGACGCCGCCCGACTGCGGCGTGTACATCCACTTGTGGGGGTCGAACGCGATGGACTGCGCGCGCTCGATCCCCGCGAAGGCCGGCCTCAGCTCGTCGCTCAGCACCGCCGCTCCCCCGTAGGCGGCGTCCACGTGCATCCACAGGCCCTCGGCCTCGCACAGGTCGGCGATCTCGTCGAGGGGGTCGATCGCTCCGGTGCCGACCGTGCCCGCCGTGGCGATCACCGCGAACGGCTCGAAGCCCTCGTCGCGGTCGCGGCGTATCCGCTCGCGCAGCTCCGTCATGTCGACCTTGTAGCGGTCGTCGAACCCGATCTGGCGCACGGACGCGGAGCCGAGGCCCAGCATGTCCGCGGCGCGCGTCGTCGCGAAGTGCACCTCGGCGCTCGTGTAGGACGTGAGGCGGGCGCCGCCGATCCCCCGCTCGCGCGCGTCCAGCCCGAGCGTCCGGTCGCGGGCGACCTTGAGCGCCACGAAGTTCGCCATCGACCCTCCCGACGTCACGAGCCCTCCGGCGCCCTCCGGCATCCCGAACGCGCGCGCGAACCACGTCGTGAGGTGCAGCTCGATCTCGGTCGCGCCCGGGCCGAGGCGCCATCCGCCGACGTTCTGGTTGATGGCCGCCGCCACGAGGTCCGCGACCGCTCCGTGGGCGGTACCCGCGCCGACGACGTACGCGAGGAACGCGGGATGGCCGGGATACATCGCCGTCTCGAACACGACGTCGCGCAGGTACGACACGAGCTCGTCGTCGTCGAGCCCCTCTTCGGGGAACGCGCGCACGTTCAGCGCCCGTACCTCGTCGATCGTGCGGGGGCGGTAGACGGGCAGGTCGGGAAGCCGTTCGAGGAACTCCTGCAGGAGGTCTCCCGCGCGGTCTACGAGCGCACGCATCCTCTTCGGGTCGACTTCCAGGGCGGGCACGGGATCGGGTCGGTTTGGCATCCGGCAATCACATCACGAGGTTGTCCTGCTTGGCGCCGTTCTTCGGTCGGAGACTCCCGGATTCCGGGAGCAAGCGACCAGGGTTTCGGCTTGACATATTCCTATATCGGCATATGATGCTCCCATGGCACGAGCAGCGACCACGACCGACGCCTTCAACGCGGTGGCGGAGCCCCGCCGGCGGCAGATCCTGGACGTCCTCGCCGGGGGCGAACGATCGGTCAACGAGCTCGTCGAGGCGCTGGGGATCGCGCAACCCCAGGTCTCGAAGCACCTGAGGGTGCTCCTCGAGGTCGGGCTCGTCGCGGTGCGGGAAGAGGGGCGGCGGCGGATGTACCGGCTGGAGGCGAGGCCTCTCGAGTCGATCCACGAGTGGGTCAAGGGCTACGAGCGGATGTGGAACGCACGGTTCGACCGCCTGGACGAGGTGCTGGAACAGATGGCCAAGGAAGAGAACGACGGGTCGCCTCGGCGAGCCGCCAAGGAAGAGAACGACGGGTCGCCTCGGCGAGCCGCCGGAAACGAAAAGGAGGAGGGACATGGTGGCAGCAACCAGTAGCGGCAAGGCCACGCTGACGCTTCCGGCCGACGACCAGATCCTGATCACCCGGGAGTTCGCGGCCCCCCGGGACCGGGTGTACCGGGCTTGCACGGACCCGGAGCTCGTCCGCCAATGGTGGGCGGCCGACATGGGAACCGTGACGTCGGCCGAGATCGACCTCCGGGTCGGCGGGAAGTGGCGCTACGTGATGGTGACGAACGAGGGCTTCGAGGTCGCCTTCCACGGCGAGTACAAGGAGATCGTCCCGAACGAGCGCATCGTGTCGACGGAGGCGTACGAGGGCGTCCCCGACCCCGACGCGAACGCGACCGTGAACACCGTCACCTACGAGGAGACCGACGGCGGGACGGCGATGACGGTCCTCGTCCAGTGCCCGAGCAAAGAGGTGCGCGACGCGATCATCGAGTCCGGCATGGAGTCCGGCATGCAGAGGTCGTACGACTACCTGGAGCGGGTGGCGCAGTCGCTCGCCTGAACGCACGTTCCCGAGGGCCCCGGGCTTCGGTCCGGGGCCTTTGCGCGGTGTAGAACCTCCGTGACGCCCGGCAGCTAGGGAGGATCGCGGTGGAGAAGCGGTACGGCGCACCGATCGCCGGCGGAGAGAAAGAGGTCCTCGCCGGCTTCCTCGACCACTACCGGGCGACGATGCTCGAGCTGTGCGAGGGGATGTCCGAGAAGGACCTGCGGCGGTCGCTCGTCCCGTCCGGGACCACCTTGCTCGGCATCGTGAAGCACCTCGCGTACGTCGAGATCGGGTGGTTCCACGAGAACGTGGCGAACAAACGCTACGAGTACCCGTTCGACGTCGACGCGGATCCGGAGGCGGACTTCCGCATCGAGGACGACGAGACGCCCGAGGAGATCTTCGAGCTCTACCGGTCGGCCTGCGAGCTGTCGCGCGCGGCCCTCGCCGCCGCGTCGCTGGACGACCCGATCCTGAACCCCGAGCGCAGCCGCGACTACAACGTGCGGTGGGTGGTGGTGCACATGATCGAGGAGACGGCCCGGCACGCGGGCCACGCAGACATAATCCGCGAGCAGCTGGACGGCCGGACGGAGATCGGCTACCGCTGACGTCAGGCGAACTCGTGCGTGCGGATCGACAGGCGTTGGGCCGCCCGAAGCACCCGCCGGTCGAACGTCGCTACGGGGGCGTCCAACAACGACGCGAGCGCGAGGTATTCGGCGGCGTAGGTCTTCGACCATCCGATCTCGTCGGCGATCCTCCAGGCCGTCTCGCCTAGACGGCGATGCCGCCGCTCGCGCAACGGTCCGGACGTCAGCGCGGTCAGGGCCGCCTCGGCGTCTGACCTCTCCAACAACCCTCGCCGCATGGCGACGTGGAGCGCGGACCTGACCTCGGGCCAGAGGAGCGGAGGCGCTACTGCATCCTCGTCACGAAGGCGGTCGAATCCGTCTGGGAGCAAGACGATCTCGAAGGCGACGTTCGCGTCGACGATCAGCGTCACCGCGCGTCCCGAAGCTCCCTTACGAGCGCGACGGAGTCCGGCATGGGGCGCCCTCCGCGGGTGGTCTCCCAGCCGGCGGGTCGCGCCACCCTGTCGCCATCCGTGGCGACCGCGTCCAGATCCGCCTCGTCTACGAGGTGCTGCGTACCGATCCGCTGGGAGGGGAGGCGGCCCCCGCGGATCCACCGGCGAATCGTCTCGGGATCTCTCCCGACTCTGCGTGCCGCCTCGGGGACAGTCAGCATAGTCGTATACTACAACACGCGGCGGAAGGCACAGGCCCACGGCAGCGTTGCTACGACAGAGGGGTCGTCTAGCAACGGGAGCCGCCATGAAGGTCGAGATCTGGTCCGACGTCGTCTGTCCCTGGTGCTACATCGGCAAGGTCAGGTTCGAGCTCGCGCTCGCGTCGTTCCCGCAGCGCGACCGCGTCGAGGTCGTCCACCGGGCGTTCGAGCTCGATCCCACGATCCCGCGCGGCGAGACACGGGACGTCGTCGCCGAGCTCGCGGCGAAGAAGGGCCTGGCGGAGGAGCAGGTGCGCCGCCTCATGGCGTCCGTGGAGCGCGTCGCCGCCGAGGACGGGCTCGAGTACCACCTCGCCGCGGCCCCCGCCGGCAACACGGTCGACGCCCACCGGCTCGTCTGCCTCGCCGCGGATCGGGGCCGGGCGAGCGAGATGGTCGACCGTCTCTACCGGGCCCACTTCACCGAGCTCCGTTCGATCTTCGACGTCGACTCGCTGGTTGCCCTCGCGGCGGAGGCCGGCCTCGACGAAGACGAGGCGCGCGAGACCCTGGCCGGCGAGGCGTACACCGAAAGGGTCCGCGGCGACGAGGCGGTCGCCCGCTCGCTCGGGATATCCGGCGTTCCGTTCTTCGTGATCGACGGGACCTACGGGATTTCGGGCGCGCAGCCTGTAGAGGCCTTCGCCGCCGCCCTCGAGCAGGCGTGGGCGGCGTCCCAACCCCTGGAGGTCGTCGCGGGCGACGGCGCCGTGTGCGAGGACGGCGTCTGCTACTAGAGCTCCCCTCCGAACGTGTAGCAGACGTAGACAACGCCGTTGCGGAAGCGTCTCTCCTCCACCAGCTCCAAGCGCGTTCGCAGACCCGGCGGTAGCGCGGCCGTGCCGCCACCGGCCAGCACCGGCGTCACCAGGAGACGGATCTCGTCCACGAGCCCCGCCCGGAACGCGTGCCCGGCGAGGTTCGGCCCGCTCACCGACAGGTCCCGATCGGCGGCCGCCTTGAGAGCGCGGACGCCCTCGGGATCGAAAGACCGCTCGATCGCCGTCCTCTCGCTCCGGGGCGCGGGGAGCGTCGTCGAGTACACGATCTTGTCGGCGGCCCGCCAGAGGCGCGCGTAGTCGAGCTCGACCTCCGGAGCCCCCGCCTCCGCCGGCGCGGTCTCCCAATAGACCATCACCTCGTACATGCGGCGGCCGTACAGGTACGTGCCGATCGGGCGCTCCAGGTCGTTCACGAACGCATGCAGCTCGTCGTCGGGCGCAGCCCATCCGAAGTCACCCTCCGAGTCGGCGATGTAGCCGTCGAGTGACGTGATCGCGGTGTAGATCAGCCGCGCCCCCGAGCTAGCTCCCATCGTCCCTCCTCGCCGGCCGCGGGCCATGATTACGGGCGTGAACTCCGGAGACGTCCTCGTCGGGTGCTGCGGGCTCGCCGGACGGCAGGCGGACTACTACCGCGAGTTCCCCGTCGTCGAGGTGCAGCGGACCTTCTACCAGCTGCCGCGGCTGTCGCTCGCGCAGAAGTGGCGCCGCGAGGCCCCCGATGAGTTCGCGTTCACGATGAAGGCGTGGCAGCTCGTGACCCACCGGTGCGAGAGCCCGACGTACCGGCGGGTGACGGAAGAGCTCCCGGGCTCCGCCGCGGCCTACGGGGACTTCCAGGACACCTACGAGGTGAACGCCGCGTGGGAGCGGACGCTCGACTGGGCGCGCGCCCTGGAGGCGCCGATCGTCGTGTTCCAGTGCCCGAAGAGCTTCCGGCCGACCGTCGTCTCCGTCCGCAACCTGCGCTCGTTCTTCGAGCGCGTCGAACGCGCCGGGATCGCGTTCGTCTGGGAGCCGCGCGGATGGCCGGGCGAGCTCGTCGCCGGGCTGTGCGAGGAGCTCGACCTCGTCCACTGCGTCGATCCACTCGTCGACGAGACCCAGTGGGGCGCGTTCGCGTACCACCGGCTGCACGGCCTTCCCGCGTACCGCTACCGGTACCGCTATACCGACGAGGACCTCGAACGCATCCACGCGGCCGCGGGGGCCGAGCTCGACGCGGGACGAGACCACGTCTACGTCATGTTCAACAACTGGTGGCTGCACGACGACGCCCGTCGCTACGTCGCGCGGTACGGGGGCGGGCGCGGGGCCTAGCCCTCGGCCCGGTACGTGCAGATGTGCACGCCCGTCTTGCTGACGGTCGTCGAGACCAGCTCGAGGCCCCTGAGCACGCCGTCGTCCGGGAAGAGTCGCTTGCCCCCGCCGAGGATCACCGGCTCGATCATCAGCCGGTACTCGTCCACCAGGCCCTCCGCCACGAGCTGACGGGCGAAGTTCGAGCTGCCCATGACCTGGATGTCGCCGCCGTCCTGCGTCTTGAGCTTCGCGACCGCGCCGAGGGCGTCGTCCGGCGGGAGCAGGTGCGAGTTGTCCCACGTGAGGTCCTCCTGAGACAGCGTGCGCGACGCGACGTACTTCGTGACCGAGTTCATGTGGTCGGCGAAGGGGTCGCCCGCGCGCCCCGGCCACGCCGCGGCCATGCCCTGCCACGTCCGGCGCCCGAAGAGCAGGGCGTCCGTCGTGTGCATCGCCTCGTCGAAGACGCCCCCCATGGACTCCTCGTCGAAGTAGCGCATGGACCATCCGCCGTGCTCGAACCCGCCGTCCGTGTCCTCGGCACGGCCTCCCGGCGCCTGTACGACGCCGTCGAGGCTGATGAAGTCGCTGAGCACCAATCGCATGACATCCTCCCGTTCTCTACGTGTAGCGGTCTCTGGGCATTGGACCGCTCCAGGTCACGGAACTCATCGCTCCCAGAGGTCCCACCTTCCTACGACGCGCATCCCGGCGCGCTCGTACAGCTCCGTCGCGCCGGTCGGGTTCTGCGCGTCGACGTTGAGGATCACGCGCCGCAGCCCGCGCGTAGCGAAAGCCGCGAACGCACGGCGCAGCAGCGCGCTGCCGACCCCGCGGCCCCGATGGGCCGCGGCGACTCCCAGCTCGGTGATCCACCCACGATCGCGTCCGGCCGTGGCGGTCAGCGCGCCGACGGGGCGGCCGCCGTCCCGGGCGAGGAGCCACAGCCCGCCGTCGTAGCTCGGGCTGCGCCGGTGCTCGTCCAGCCACTCGTCGAGCTGCTGTGGGCGGTAGTCCCAGTCCTCGGCGAAGGCTTCCTCCATCACGGCGTGAACCGCCCGGACGTCGGCCTCGCCGGCTACTCCCGTGATCGCCACGCCCTCCGGGGCCGGCTCGGACGCGGGGGCATCCACGGGGTCGATCTCCATGTGCCAGAAGTGCCGGACGAGCCCGAACCCGCGCCGTTCCAGCATCGCCGCGGCGGCCCGGTCTCCCGAGTTGACCGCGTGTCGGAGGCGCGCCCCCTCTGCGTCTCGGAGAAGCTCGGACGCGCGGTCCTCCGTGAGGTCCAGCAGCGCGGTCCCGATGCCGCGGCCCCGTTGCGCCGGATGGACCACCCCCCACGCCTCGACGAGACCGGGCTCCTCCAGCATCGTCTCGGCGTAGGCGACGGTCTCGCCGGCGTCGTCCAGCACCACCCATGCATCGGTCGCGAGATCGAACCCCGCCCGGCTCCACGACTCGCGCAGGAAGTCCGCATCCAGCGCGGCGTCGCCGCCGGCGTCCGCCTCGAGCACCGCGGCGACGGCGTCGACGTCCGCCGCCTCCGGAGCGCGCAGCTCGTATCCCGGCGGGAGGCTCATCGACGGAGCCTACGCGCGCCCCTCCCCCGCCGGCGTGCGACCCTGCCCCCACGCGCGCTCGACGTCGCGCATCAGCTGCGGATACACCATCAGGTGGCGGAACGGCTTGATCGCAGCCATGTACGCGGCCCCCAGCAGGCCGTTGCGCTTGACGAGGATCGCGAGCTGGCCTCGATACCGGCCGGCGTCCTCCTCGACCCACCCCAGATGGAGGACCCCGTGAACCGTCCGGTTCGCGATCTCCGCCGCCAGCTCGTCGCCGGTCATGTAGACGGGCTCGAAGGGCGCCGCCGCGAACCGAACCGGGGGCCGCGCCCCGCGGAGGTCGTCGGGCAGCCGGTCGCGCAAGGTCGAGACCCGCTCGCCGACACCGGCCGCGGGGTCGTCGAGACCCAGGAGCTCGCCGAGCCTGCGCCGCGCGGTGAACAGCATGCGTACGGCGGGGGACGAGCTGGTGGACGGGTCGAAGGACGCAAACCCCTCGACCAGCCGGGGGAAGTCGTCCGGCCCGCCGGGAGTCGGCAGCGCCCACACGTCCTCGACGCGGAAGTCGGGAGCGAGCTCGTGGATCCGCCACGGCTGCGACGTGTGCTCCGACCGCGGGAGCCTCACGTCGACGCGCTCCAGCACAGCGCGGCGATCCCGACCCAGACCCACGGCACGGGGAGACGCACGATCGCGCCCGGTCGCCGGCGAACCGTCCAGAAGGCCATCAGGGCCGCAACCAGCCACATCCCGGCGAGCCAGCGGAGCACGACCGTCCTCGCGTCGACCTCCGGATCCCACGCGAGCGTCGTCAGGATCCCGCCGGTGCTCGCGGCGAAGATCGTGACGACGAACCAAGCCACGCGGATCATGTCGCGGGTCGTCGACCGCGAGCCGAACGGCGTCGGCGGGAGGTCCTCCGGCGCGAGCCGGGGAAGGATCCATCGCACCCCGACGAAGGTGTGGCCGGCTGCGAGCGCGACGGTAGCTATCCCTGCGATGCCGAGTCCGGCGTCCATATCCGTCTCCTCACCGGCGTCCTGTGGACGCGCAAACTAACATACGTGCGTGCATGTATGTGAGAGACTCGCCATATGACTTCCGCCCCTGCGAGGCAGCAGACGCGACGGACGCAGGCGGACCGGCGCGCCCGGACGCACAGCGCCCTGCTCGAGGCCGCCGCCCGCGGCCTGTCGCGCCACGGCTACGCGAACCTGGTGCTCGAGCAGGTGGCCTCGGAGGCGGGCTACTCGCGCGGAGCCCTCTACCACCTCTTCTCGGGCAAGGAAGAGCTCGCTCTCGCGGTCGTCCGGTGGGTGCAGGAGACCTGGTACGCGCAGATGGGACCTCTGCTCGCGCAGAAGGGCGACCCGGTCGAGACGCTCGTCGCCGTCGCACGCGGACACGCGGTCTACTGCCGCCGCGACGTCGCGCGCGTGATGATGACGCTGCGGGTCGAGTTCGGCACTCGCGAACATCCGGTCGGCCGGGCGGTCCAAGACGCGGTGAACCGCGTCCTCGGCGACTGCACTCGCCTGATCGCGGCGGGAAGGCGCAACGGCTCCATCCCGCCCGGCCCCCCTCCCCGCGTCCTCGCGCTTGCGCTCGTCGGAGCGCTCGAGGGGCTCGTCATCAGCCTCGCCGGGAAGGCGCCGCACGACGAGGACCTGGCGGAGAGGCTGGTGCGCGGGATGCTGGGAGGGTCGCGGTGAGCCCGCGGGCCCCCGCGCACCGGCGTACGCCGCGCGTCGAGATGCCGGGCGCGCGCCGGGCGCTGCGCGATCTCTCCGAGGTCGTGTCCGCTCCCCTGCCGACGCTCTCCGGCGACGACCTCGGGCACTTCGGGCCGGGCAGCGTCGCGTGGCGCATCCATCGCGATCCCGCGTACGGCATCGGCGGCGTCGCGTCGCTGTTCCACCAGGCGATGCATCCGGTCGCCATGGCCGCCGTCGACGAGTTCAGCGACTTCGCCTACAACGCCTGGGTCCGGACGTGGCGGACGACGGAGTGGGTCTTCACGGTCGTGTTCGGCGGGACCGCCGCTGCGGAGACGGCGAGCGCGCGCGTCCGCCGGCTCCACGAGCGGATCCGCGGGACCGACCCCGTCACGGGACGCTCCTATCGCGCCGACGACCAGGACCTCTTGCTGTGGGTCCACTCGGTGGGGGTCGAGTACTCGCTGCGTGCGTACGAGACCTATGCCCACCGGCTGCCGCACGCGGACGCCGACCGCTTCGTCGCGGAGATGCGCGCGTCCGGCGCGCTCGTCGGGTTGGAGCACGGGAGCATGCCCGAGACGGTCGCGGAGCTTCGCAGCTACCTCGAGAGCATGCGGGCGGAGATGCAGATGACCGAGCCTGCGTACGCGTTCTTCCGCGCGTTCCTGAAAGCGAGGATGCCGCTTTCGATGCGGGGTCTTTGGGCGCTGCACGTCGTCGGGATGGCGGCGCTGCTCCCGCCGGACGTCAGGCGTGCGTACGACCTACCTCGCTGGATCCCCACGGGGAGGGCCGCGCAGACGGCCGTCCGGCTGCTGCTGCGCGGCATGAACGTCGCGTACCCGCTGTTCCCGCCGATCCGCGCGGCGAGGCGACGCCTCGACGAGCTCGAGCGCGGATAGCGCCCGGCTACGCGTCCGCGAGGAGCCGCTCGACCACCGCCAGCGCCTCGTCGATGGCGACCGCGAAGCCGACGTTCTCCGCCGCCGCCGCCGATGCGGCCGCCGTGTTGATGCCGATCAACCTCCCCTGCGAGTCGAGCAGAGCGCCCCCGGAGTTGCCGGGGTTGATCGCCGCGTCGGTCTGAAGGAGGCCGCGGAGCTCGTTGGTGCCGGACGAGCCGTCGCCGACGTGGATCGTCCGGTCGAGGCCCGAGACGATCCCGCGGGTCGCCGTCGTCCCCAGGCCCAGCGGATAGCCCAGCGCCACCACGTCGTCGCCGAGCTGCAGGTCCGCCGAGCTGCCGACGGCGATCGGCTCGAGGTCGTCCGATCCGACGTCGAGGATCGCCACGTCGTGCACGGCGTCGCTGCCGACCAGGTCGGCGTCGTACCTCGCGCCCGTGGACGCCGTGACGACGATCTCCGCGGCGCCGTCGACGACGTGCGCGTTGGTGAGCACGAGCCCGTCGCGCCCGATGACGACGCCCGACCCCTCGCCGGAGACCCCTGCGCCGAACGGTCCGCCGTACGCGGCCGTCTCGACGGAGACGATCGAGTCCGTCGCCTCGGCGATGACGTCCGCCAGCGACCCCTCCAGCGGGGCCGTCGCAGTCGTGCGGGCGCGAACGGCCCCCGAGGGCGCTGGTGGCTCGTCCGCCGACACCCGTCCCGCCGAGAACGCGACGGCGCCGGCCAGGGCGACGGCCACCGCCGTCCGCCGGCGCGGGCGCCGTGCGACGGGCAGCTCGGTCCCGGCCTCCGGCCGCACGGGAACATGCGCTCGTTCGTACATCCAGCCACCTCCGTTCGGTTGCGGGCCTTCGAACCAGTGAAAGGCGGCGACCTCGGAGGCGGCTGTGACGCGGCTGAGCGTTGCCTGGGAGTCCCGGGCGAGACACCGCTCGTCTGGGGGGTCTCCCAGCGTCCTCTCAGGAAGCTCCCAGGTTGGGGCTCGATACTTCGGTCATGGCCGACAAGCGACGCGTGCTGGTCGTCGACGACGAGGCGAACATCACCGACCTCGTCGCGATGGCGCTGCGCTACGAGGGCTTCGACGTCGCCGTCGCCGGCAACGGGCGCGACGCGGTCGAGGCGGCGCGGTCGACTCCGCCGCACCTCATGGTTCTCGACGTCATGCTCCCCGACCTCGACGGCTTCGAGATCGCGCGGCAGCTGCAGCAGAGCGGACACCGGATCCCGATCCTGTTCCTGACCGCGCGTGACACCACCGAGGACAAGGTCCGCGGCCTCACGATCGGCGGCGACGACTACGTCACGAAGCCGTTCAGCCTCGAAGAGCTCGTCGCGCGCGTCTACGCCGTGCTCCGGAGGACGGGTGCGAGCGGGGAGGACGAGCGGGTCGAGTTCGCCGACCTCGTGATGGACCTCGACACGCACGAGGTGTGGAGGGGGGGCCGGTCGATCGACCTGACCGCTACGGAGTTCCGGTTGCTGCGCTACCTGATGCTGAACCCCCGCCGCGTGCTGACGCGCGCCCAGATCCTCGACCACGTATGGGACTACGACTTCGGCGGGGACGCGCGGGTCCTCGAGACCTACATCAGCTATCTCAGGAAGAAGATCGACTCGGTCGATCCGCCGCTGATCCACACGGTCCGCGGCACGGGCTACTCGCTGCGCCTGCCCAGCGGGACGCGATGACGCTCCGGACACGCCTCGTCGCGATCCTCGCGGCCCTGATCGCGCTGGGGCTCCTCGTCTCGGGAATCGTCACGTACGGAGCGCTGCGGACCTTCCTCTACGGACGCGTCGACGACCAGCTGCGGCCGACGCAATCGATCGCGGTGCGGGTCCTGATCGAATCGGTCGAAGACGACTTCGGCCCCGGGCCCGCGGGTCCGCCGGGCCTGCCGATCGCCGCGTATGCCGAGGCGCGCGACGCGAGCGGCAACGTGATCGCGAGCGAGTCGTTCGGCTACTCGGAGGAGTCGTCGGCCTACGTCCCGCGGCTGCCCGCGCAGATCGAGGTGATCGACGAGCCCTTCACGGTGGCGGCGCGCGAGGACGCCTCGTACCTGTTCCGCGCGCTCGCGGGTAGGACCCTGAACGGCGGGATCCTGATCGTCGCCCTCCCCCTCGCGGACGCCCAGGACACCCTCCGCCGCCTCGTGCTCATCGAGCTCGTGGTCGCCGCGCTCCTCATGGCAGCGATCGGCGTCCTCGCGCGGTTCGTGATCCGAAAGGAGCTCCGGCCTCTCGACGAGATGGCGGGCACCGCGACCGAGATCGCCGGCGGCGACATGTCGCGGCGTGTCGACGAGGGCGACCCCCGCACCGAGGTGGGGCGGCTGGGCCGGGCGTTGAACCGGATGCTCGAGGAGATCGAACAGGCCTTCCACGCGCGCAAGGCATCGGAGGAGCGCATGAGGCGCTTCCTGGGCGACGCGTCGCACGAGCTCCGTACGCCCCTGACCTCGATCCGCGGCTACGCGGAGCTGTTCCGGCGAGGCGCGGCCGAACGACCCGCGGACCTGGAGCTGTCGATGCGGCGCATCGAGGAAGAGTCCGCTCGCATGGGGATCCTCGTCGACGAGCTGCTGCTGCTGGCGAGCGCCGACCGCATGCGCCCGCTGGAGACGGGGCCCGTGGACCTGCGCGGCGTCCTGGAGGATCTCGCCCAGGACGCGCGCGCGGCCGAGCCGGGCCGGCCGGTCGAGGTCGACGCGGAGTCGCCGGTCGTGGTCACCGGAGACGAGCCGCGTTTGCGACAGGCCGTCGCCAATCTCGTGCGGAACGCGCTCGTGCACACGCCCGAGGGAGCGAAGGTCGAGCTGAGCCTGCGGGCTCGGGACGGATGGGCGGTCGTCTCGGTGCAGGACTGGGGCGGAGGGCTGAGCGAGGACGTCCTCGCCCATGCGTTCGAGCGCTTCTGGCGGCGAGACCAGAGCCGGGCGCGCGAGACCGGGGGAACCGGCCTGGGTCTCGCTATCGTGGACGCGATCGTGACCGGGCACGGCGGCCGCGTGGGCGCAGAGAACGTCCCCGGAGCGGGGGCGCGCTTCACGATCCACCTTCCGATCGACGCGGACCGACGCACGCAGGCCCAGCCGACCTAGCCGCAGACCGGAGCGATCCCCGCTCGCGATGATAGGGAGATGACGCGGCCGTTCGTGCTCGTGCAGCTGAGCGATCTCCACGTGGGTGCGGTATGGGCAAGCCCCGACCCCGTCGCGGGGCTCGAGGCGGCCGTCCGCGCAGTCCTCGACATGCCGTTCCGTCCCGACGCCGTCCTCGTCTCCGGCGATCTGTCGGACCACGGCACGGACTCAGAGTACGAGCAGGTGGTCGACCTACTGGCACCGCTCGCCGCGCCCGTGTACGTGGTGCCGGGCAACCACGACGACCGGCGCGCCCTCCACCGTCACTTCGGCGTGCCCGGCGCGGCGGGCGAGCCGGTGCAGTACTCGGTCGATCTCGGGGCGATGAGGCTCGTCGTCCTCGACACGACGCGCCCCGGCGAGGATCCCGGCGCGCTGGACGAGGAACGCCTCGCGTGGCTCGACGCCGAGCTGTCGTCCGGCCCGGCCCTGCCGACGGTCGTGGCGATGCACCATCCTCCGGTGGAGACCGGGATCCCCACGTGCGACGAGTCCGGGCTCCCCCCTGCAGACCGTCGCGGCCTGGCCGAGGTCGTGCTGCGCCACGAACACGTGCGGCGTCTGGTCGCGGGGCACGTCCATCGTGCCGTCTACGGCCAGCTCGCGGGGCGGCCGGTCTCGACGGCGCCGAGCACCTACGTCCAGCTGCGACTGCACTTCCACACCCGCGACGTCGCGCTCGCGGAGCGCGAGCCTGCCGGGTTCGCCGTCCACGCCCTCCTGGACGGCGAGGTCGTCTCGCACGTCCAGCCGTTCGCGTAGGAAGGCCCGGAGACCGTCGGCTTCAGCGGGACGAACCCCCGCTCGCCCGAGACCCCCTGGACGGGGTTGTGACGGCGTTGTACAACCGGTGGTGACTGCCGTTAACGCTGGGATGGATCGTGGGGACTGGGGCGGACCGCAAGACGCTGTCGACCGTCGGGCCGAACCCGTGACGGCGACCGAGGAGTTCGACGTCGTCGTAGTCGGCTCCGGCTTCGGCGGGTCGGTCTCCGCCTTCCGCCTCGCGGAGGCCGGGCTGCGCGTGTGCGTCCTCGAGCGCGGCAAGCCGTATCCGCCGGGATCCTTCGCGCGCACGCCCGCCGACGTGAGCCGCGCGTTCTGGGACCCGAGCAAGGGCCTGCAGGGCCTGTTCGACATCTGGTCGTTCGAAGGGATCGAGGGCGTCGTCTCGAGCGGGCTCGGCGGCGGGTCGCTGATCTACGCGAACGTCCTGCTGCGCAAGCCCGAGAAGTACTTCGTCACGCACCAGCCGTTCACCGGCGGCTACGAGGAGTGGCCGATCACGCGGGCGGACCTGGACCCGCACTACGACGCCGCGGAGAAGATGCTGAACGCCCAGCTCTTCCCGGAGGACGCGCCCGGCTTCGGGATCCCGAAGACCGCGGCGATGCGCGCCGCGGCGCAGACCATCGGCCGCGAGTTCGAGCTCACGCCGCTCGCGGTGACGTTCGCCAACGAGGGCGAGCCCCCGATGCAGGCGCAGCCGATCCCGGACCCCTACTACGGCAACATCTACGGGCTGCCCCGCACGACCTGCCGTCTCTCGGGCGAGTGCGACATGGGCTGCAACTACGGCAGCAAGAACACCCTCGACCACAACTACCTCTCCGCGGCCAAGTACCACGGCGCGGACATCAGGACCCGGTCCGAGGTGCGCGCGCTGGAGCCGTCCGACGGCGGCCGCTACCTCGTGACGTACGTGGAGCACACCGAGGAGAACGAGGGACGGCCGACGAACACGCGCAAGCTGCCCAGGCGGCTCGTCTCGGCGAAGCGCGTCGTGCTGGCGGCGGGGACGTTCGGGAGCCCTTACCTGCTGCTGCGCAACCGGAGCGCGTTCAAGGACCTCAGCCCCGCGCTGGGGTCGCGCTTCTGCGGTAACGGCGACCTCCTGGGGTTCATGCTCGACGCCCGCGGGGAGCTCGATCCCAGCAACGGCCCCGTCATCACGAGCGCGACGAAGGTCCCCGACGAGCTGGAGGGGGGGCCGAAGGGACAGCGCGGGTTCATCATCGAAGACGCCGGCTACCCACAGTTCGTGAACTGGCTCGTCGAGGGAGCGACGGTAGGCAGCAACCTCAAGCGGATGCTGCGCTTCGCGCTCAACCGGATCATGGCGCGCCTCGGCCGGGACCCGCGCAGCGACATCAGCGCCGACGTGAGCGCGTTGATCGGCGACGGCCGGATGTCGTCCCACGCGCTGCCGCTCCTCGGGATGGGCCGCGACGTCCCCGACGGACAGATGAGCCTGCGCGACGGCTGGCTCGAGATCGACTGGACGACGAAGACGTCCCAGAGCTACTTCGACAGCGCCCAGGACACGATGAAGGCCATCAGCGCCGCGCTCGGCGCCGACTTCCACCCGAACCCGCTCGGGCTCCTCCACCGCGTGATCACCGTCCACCCGCTCGGCGGATGCCCGATGGGCAACGACCCCCGCCAGGGCGTCGTCGACGGCTACGGCGAGGTCTTCGGCTACCCGGGCCTCTTCGTGCTCGACGGCTCGGCGATGCCGGGGCCGGTGGGCGTGAACCCTTCGCTCACGATCGCCGCGTTCGCCGACCGGGCCGCCGACCACATCCTCTCGACTGGAGGTGCCGCCTCGTGACCGCGCCCACGACGCTCCGTTTCACCGAGGAGATGAAGGGCTACGTCGCCTTCGACGAGACCGACTACCGGGCGGGGTTCGAGCGCGGCAAGGCCGACGGGACCTTCCTCATGTTCCGGTTGACGATCGAGGCGGACGACGTGGCGCGTTTCGTCGCGGACCCGGCGCACCTCGGCAGCGCCGCGGGCTGGGTCGAATGCCAGGCGCTCGGCGGACGATGCGACGTCGAGAGGGGCTGGTTCAACCTCTTCGTCGACTCCGACGAGCCCGACCGGAAGCTCATGCTGTACCGGTTGTTCTTCACGGACGGGGCCGGCCACGCCCTGACGCTCAGCGGGTTCAAGGACGTCAGGGACGACCCCGGCATCGACCTGTGGCGCGACACGTCGACGCTCTACACGCGGATCCTGCGAGGGCACGTCCCGCCCGAGGAAGAGGATGCGGCGGAGATCGTGGCGGCCGGGATCATCACGATCCACGTCGTCGACTTCATCCAGCAGCTGACGACGTTCCGTACGACCGGGCCGAGCCTGGCAGCGCGCGCCGAGGGCCTCGCGGCGTTCGGCCGGCTCTTCCTCGGGAAGCTCTGGGACGTGTACGGCCGTCACGTGCCGGAGGGGGCATGAGCGCGGCTCCCGCCCCTGCGATCCCCGACGAGCACGCGTTCCACCCGCAGGAGAAGATGGTTCGCTGGTTCTCGCCGCGCGAGCTCGCGAACGCCGGGCTGCGCGTCGTCCTGTCCGCGATCTTCGGCGCCTACGCCGACAAGCGCGAGCTCCAGGCGGCGCTGCGCGATCCGGGGATCGTCGACTGCGCCGCGGGCGACGCTGCCTGGGTCGACTACGTCTCCGACCTCGGTGACGGCTTCCACTCGACCTACTCGGTCGCGTACCTGCTGGCCCGCCCCGAGCTCGAGGTCACGATCGGAGGGGCGCCCCTCAGGCTGCCGCGCGGCAACGTCCTCGTGATGGGCGGCGACGAGGTCTACCCGACCGCCGACGTCGACAGCTACCAGGACCGGACCCTGGGCCCGTACCGGGCGGCGCTCCCCCACAGCGACGCCCCCCACCCGATCCTGCTCGCCGTTCCCGGCAACCACGACTGGTACGACGGGCTCACGTCGTTCATGCGCATCTTCTGCCAGGGCAGGTGGGTCGGGGGGTGGCAGACGAAGCAGACGCGCAGCTACTTCGCCGTCCAGCTCCCGCACCGCTGGTGGCTGTGGGCGATCGACATCCAGTTCGACACCTACATCGACGCTCCTCAGCTCGCGTACTTCAGGGACACGGTCGCGCCGAAGCTGGAGGCGGGCGACGGCATCATCCTGTGCTCGGCGAAGCCGAGCTGGGTCGAGACGCAGAAGCACGCGGAGGCGTACGCGACCCTCGACTACTTCGAGCGCGAGCTCGTCGAGCCGCACGGCGCGCACGTGCGTATGAACCTCACCGGCGACACGCACCACTACGTCCGCTACCGCGCGGCCGACGGCGCGACGAAGATCACCGCGGGAGGCGGCGGGGCGTATCTGTCCGCGACGCACCACCTCCCCACCCGTCTCGACGTCCCGCCGCCCGAGTCCGTCGCGCGCGGGAAGAGCGATCCCGTCACCCACGAGCTCCGTCACACGTGGCCGTCCGCCAAAGGGTCGCGGACCCAGACGCTGGGCGTCTTCTCGCTGCTGTTCAAGAACCCGTCGTTCGCGTTCCTGATGGGGGCCCTGTACGCCCTGTTCGGGTGGGCGGCAGTCGGCGTCGAGCGCGCCGGCCTCGTCGACACGATCGGCGAGGTCGCGTGGAAGATCGCGCGCTCCCCGTTCCTGCTCGTGGTGATCCTCGTCGGCCGGGCACTCGTCGGCTTCACGAAGTCGAGCGGCGCCAAACGCTGGCTCGTCGGGATCGCCCACACCGCGGCGCACCTGGTGGGCGTCGGCGCGTGCGTCTGGATCGCCGCCGAGCTCGTCGAGCCGTCCTCGCGGCCGGGGCGCATCGCGTTCGTCGGCGTGGTCGCCGTAGCGGGCGCCGTCGTCGGGACGATGGTGATGGCGGCGTACCTGTACGTGGCGGACTGGTTCGGGTGCAACACGAACGAGGTCTTCGCCGCGCAGCACCTCGAGACGTACAAGAACTTCCTCAGGCTGAAGGTCGACGACGCGGGCGTGACCGTCTACCCCATCGGGGTCGAGAAGGCGTGGAAGCGGTGGAGGTGGCCGGCGACGTGGGCGCCGGGCGACTCGGCGATCCAGCCCGAGGGCGGCGCCGGCCCCCAGCACACCCTTATCGAGGAGCCCTTCGTGGTGACGAGGACGCCCGAGCCCTCGGGGGGCGCTGCATGACCGAGACCACGTCGCGTGTCGTCGAGTTCGAGGCGGGCGACGGGATGCGCCTCAACCTCGTCAACGTGAGGGGGCCGCGCGAGCCCGTACGAGGCCCGGTGATGCTCGTGCACGGCGCCGGTGTCCGGGCGAACATCTTCCGCGCGCCCGTCGAGCGCACGGTCGTCGACGCGCTGGTGGACGACGGGTACGACGTGTGGCTCGAGAACTGGCGCGCGAGCATCGACGTCCCGCCGAACGAGTGGACTCTCGACCAGGCGGCGGTCCACGACCACCCCGCGGCCGTACGCAAGGTGCTCGACGAGACGGGCGCCGGCGAGATGAAGGCCGTGGTGCACTGCCAGGGCTCCACCAGCTTCGTGATGTCGGCCGTCGCCGGCCTCGTCCCGGAGGTGAAGACCGTCGTCACGAACGCGGTCTCGCTCCACACGATGATCCCGGCGTTCTCGCGGGCGAAGATCAGGTACGCGGCGCCGCTCATCGCGCGGGCGACTCCGTATCTGGACCCGCAGTGGGGGGTCGCAGCCCCGACGACGCTCGCGAAGGCGATGGTCGCGTTCGTCAAGCTCTTCCACCACGAGTGCCGCAACCCCGTGTGCAAGATGGTGAGCTTTACCTACGGCACCGGGTTCCCCTGCCTCTGGCAGCACGAGAACCTGAACCCCGAGACGCACGACCGGTGGCTGAACCACGAGTTCGCCAAGGTGCCGCTGACGTTCTTCGCGCAGATGGCCCGCTGCGTCGACCGGGGCCACCTGGTCTCGGTCGAGGGCTACCGCGAGCTGCCCGAGGACTTCGTCGCGCAGGAGCCGCAGACGGATGCGCGCTTCGTAATGCTCGCCGGGAAGAAGAACCGCTGCTTCCTCCCGGAGAGCCAGGAGCTGACCTTCCGGTTCCTCGACCGCCACCGTCCCGGATACCACTCGATGCACGAGATCCCGGGGTACGGGCACCTCGACGTCTTCATGGGCAAGGACGCGGCGCGGGACACGTTCCCGCTCATCCTCGAAGGGCTGAGACTATGACGATCCCCAGACGGCAGCGTCTGCTGCGGGGCCGCTTCGCGAAGGTCGACGCGATCCCGTTCGAGATGCCGATCGACTCGCGCGACACGAACGCCCTCATGGCGCTGTTCTCGATCGACGGCCGGGCCGCGGAGGACCTCGTCGCGGGCGAGGAGGTGCACGCGTTCCACCTCCTGAACGGGCGGGGCGTCCTCGTGATCACCGTCGTGAACTACACGAACACAGACATCGGGGCGTACGTCGAGTTCAGCATCGCGATCGCGTGCACGCACGGGTTCCGGCGCCCCCCGCGGATGCTTCCGGCGCTGCTGCGCAAGACGTTCGGGACGGGGCAGTACGTGGTCGACCTGCCGGTGAGCACCGAGGTCTCGGTGAAGGGCGGCAAGGGCATCTGGGGCATGCCGAAGCACCGGGCCAGCCTCGACTTCACGATCGGAGACGACCAGGTCTCGAGCCAGTACGACCTCGACGACGAGCTGGCGATGAGGATCGAGATCGACCGCCCCCGTGGGATCTCGCTGCCGCTGAACATCGGCGCGGTCAACTACTGCTCGTTCCGCGGGCTGCTGATGAAGTCGAGCGTGTACTTCAAGGGGACCGCACAGCTCCGGGCGGCGCGCGGCATGAAGGACGCGGCGCGCCTCTACATCGGCCCCCATCCGCGCATGGATCCGCTGAGGGATCTCGACGTCGACCCCGACCCGATCGCGACCGCCTTCCTCTCGCACACGTACGGCGTCCTCGACGACCACTTCGAGGGCTGGTTCGAGACCTACGGTCGCCCGCCGGCGGCCACGCCCGAGGGTCTCGAGAGCGTCGTCGACCTCGGCGAGAGCCAGACGTGGCTCCCGCCGCCGACGGCGCCGTACCGCGAGTACCTCGTGGGCGGGTCGCCCCCCGTACGCAGCCGCACCTGACCCGGCGTCAGATCGTCTCCTCGTACAGGGGGTCGGACGCGGAGTCCACGTAGTAGCGAGCGGTCGCGTCGCGGCCGTCGAGCTCGAGGATCACGTAGCCGTGGCCGTAGACGCCGTCGCGCTCGGGAAGCTCGACCGCCCTCCCCCCGGCCGCCACCAGCGCCGGCGGGTGCGGGATCCGCGGGTTCGGCCGGTACGGGGCCGTCGACTCGTACACCGGGATCGCGCCGTGGCCGATGCAGCGGCCCTTGTCGAGCGATCCGTAGGGCTCGTAGATGCAGAGGTTGTGCTCGTGGCCCCAGAACCACGCGGCGACGTCCTTCAGCGAGTCGCCGAACGTCTCGAGCAGCTTGACGTTGTAGGCCTCCTGTCCCGCGGGCTTCGCGGTCCCCTCCCCGATGTACTCGGACGCAGAGAAGAGCTGGTGGTGCGACAGCAGGATCGTCCTGCCGCCCGCCGCCCTGAGCCTTTCGATCTTGTCCAGGTGCCAGGCCGCCTCGGCGGGCTCGAGGTAGGTGACGTCGGACGTGACCGTGAACGGGTCGTGGTCGTGCAGACCGGTGTCCATCGCGAGGAGCTGCCACGACCCGGAGCGCGTCCTCAGGCTGAAGAAGCTCGCCGGCTGCAGGTGCGGCTGGTCGTTGAGCAGGCGGAGGAGGCCGTAGTAGCCGTGGCCTCCCGAGTACATGTCGTGGTTGCCCGACAGCGTGTAGACCGGGACCTTCCGGCTGTGGCGGAGGATCGTGTTGCAGGGGTCGAGGAAGCGCGCCTGCGTCTCGCAGGGCGTGCCCGAGTAGTACACGTCGCCGAGGTGGACGAGCACGTCGGGTTCGTGCGCCGAGATGCGGTCGAGCAACGCGTGCGCTTCGGCGGTCCCCGTCCCCCAGTCGCCGACGAGCGCGATCGTGGCGTCGTCGGGGAGCACGTCGAGCACGAAGTCGTCCATGTGCTCGTAGGTCACGTACGGGATGGCGTGTCCGTCGTGGAGGTGGCCGAACGCCTCCTCGTAGACCGCGATGACCTCGAGCCAGCGCGGATCGCAGCTACCGAAGTCGAGCTCGTCCTCGAGGCGCGTGGCGTCCGCGTGGCGTCGTTCGAGCCGCGCGAGCAGCAGCTCCCCGGCTACGTGCACGCATTCCTCGACCGTCCCCCCGCCGGTCGCGGCGCCGGGAACCGGCGCACCCGTCGCGCGGACCTCCGCGAACTTCGCCGCGGCCTGGACGGCCGGATGGTCCACGGGCGCGGTGCCCGAGGACTCCCGCTCGCAGGGGTGCCGGCCGAGGACGAAGTCCTCGACCATCGACTGGACCAACGACAGCTTCGAGCTTCGTACCGTCCGCACGCGATCCCCACCTCCGTCCGTGGCGGATCATAGGGGGCTCGTCGAGCTCGTGCGGGCCTATTCGGGCCGGTACGCACCGCCGCCGCGGAACCCCTGACCGCGCGGGTTCTGTCCGCCCCACACGATCATCTCCCCGCCCGTCCACAGCGCTCGGTGGCGGTACCTGCCGGCGATGGGAGGTTCCGGCAGGAGCGACCACGTCGCGGCCGCGGGGTCGAAGATCGCGCCGTCTTCCTTGCCGGGGCCCCCGCCCGGCGCGCTGCCGCCGTAGACGATCATCTCCTCGCCGGTCCATACGGCCGAGTGCTCGACCCTTCCGGCCAACGGGCCGTTGGGAAGCGTCCGCCACGTGTCCGTCGCGGGGTCGTACGCCGCGGCGTCGTCCGGGTACCCACAGTCGTAGCAGTCGCTGCGCGGCTCGGCCATCCCGCCCCACACGATCATCTCGGTCCCGGTCCACACCGCGGTGTGCCAGCCGCGCGCGTCGAGGGGGGCGGGGGCGAGCTCGCGCCACGTGCCGGAAGCGGGATCGTAGGCCGCGCCGTCGGCGACGAACCCGCGCGGTGAGCCGGTGGGCCTGCCCGGGAAGGTGCGGACGCCGCCCCAGGTGATCATCTCCGCGCCGGTCCACACGAGCGAGTTCGCATATCCGCCGACGGGAGCGCGCGGCAGCTTCCTCCACGTCCCCGTGGCGGGGTCGAACGCCGCGCCGTCGCGGCGTCCCAAGGTGTCGCGACCCCCTCCGAACACGACGAGCTCCTCGCCGGTCCACACCGACTGATGCCACCACCGGACGGGGATCGGCGCGGGAGGAAGCGGCTCGATCCGCCCGGCGAGATCGACCGCGGCGCCGGCGTGCGCGCTGCCGTCGGGCGCGCGGTACATGAATCCCCCGCCCCACATCAAGAGCTCGTCCCCGGTCCAGACGACCGTCTGCGAGTAGCCGCAACCCTCGCACTCGTCCGCCTGCGGGATCTCGGCGACGACCCGCCACCGGCCCGTCTCCGGGTCCCACCTCTGCACCGCCGAGGCCGCCACGACCACGAGGGTGCCGTCGATCCAGAACGCGCCCTCGGGGCGGTACCAGCCGAAGGGCGCGGGCTCGATCCGGCGCCACTCGCCGCCGGCGACCGCCGCCGCAGGGGGCGAGGGACCGCCGGTCCGCCGCGCGGTAGACGCCCCGGATTCGCCCGGGGACGGGCCACAGGCCGCGCACAGGACCACGAGCCCTGCAACGAACCGACGCGTCCGGCTCCTCACACGATGTTCGACGCCCGGAGGGGAGCCTAGGTTCGCGTCATGTCCCGTCCGGCCGGCCCCGCACGACGGCTGCGGCGGCCGCTATCTGGGGCGTCGACTCGCCCTCCGTGAACGCGTCGACCAGCTCCCGGACCACGCCGACGGACTCTTCCTCGCGTGCCGTTCCGGAGTGCAGCTGCGCGAGCCGCGTGGCGGCCTCCAGCTCCGCCATCCGCAGGTCGGATGCCCTCGCGAGCTCCAGAGCGCGGTAGTAGGCCTCTTCGGCCGCGGCCGCGTCGGGCGGAACGCGGGCGAGCGCTATGTCGCCGCGCGCGATCGCAAGATCGGGGATCAGGGGGTCGCCTTCACGCGCAAGCGTCTCCGCCTCCGCGATGATCGACGCCGCGAGATCGACGCGCCCGGTCAGCAGGTTCGCCCGCGCACGGATCGCCAGCAGTATCGGCCAGAAGATCGGCGGCGTCGTCAGGCCCTCGTAGAGACCGACGCCGTGCTCCAGCTCGCGCAGCCCGTCTTCGTGCTCGTGCAGGATCACCCGTGCCGTGCCGCGCAGCACGTAGGCGAGCGCGCGCCAGATCGGGTAGTCGTGCCGGGTCGCGACGTCGAGAAGCTCGTCCATCCGGGCCACGAGCACTTCCGGGCGCCCACTCCACAGGTCGAGGAGCCCGGCGTGGAACAATCCGTACGCGAGCGAGTACGGGTGGTCGATCTCCTTCGCGACCGCGAGGCCCCGCGCGGCGCGGGCATCCGCTTGCTCCGGGTATCCCGCTATCCAGGTGATCAACCCGGACACGACCGGCGCCAGCACCCTCGGATCCGGGCCGACGCGGAACGAGACGAAACCCGGTTGCGCCCTCTCGCCGTACGCCACGGCGTCGTCGATGTGACGGAGCGCGCCCGGCATGTCGCTCGCCCACACCCTGCTAACGCCGAAGACGAGATGGGCCTCCGACTGCAGCGCCGGATCCCGTTCCTGGTCGGCGATCGTCAGGAGATCGGCGGCGACCTCACTCGTCCTGCCGAAGTCGGACCGCATCATGTGGAGCCAGCCGAGGCTGCGGAGCGCGGGGAATCGATGCGCCCCGTCCGACGCAGCCGCAGGCCGATCCAGCACCTCGCCGATCCGGCGCTCGCACTCGGAGGAGAAGCCCCTCGCCGCTATCAGAGAACGCGCGAGCGCGGTCTCGACCGCGGACCGGTCGCGCAATCGCTCGGGCGTCTCGGGCTCCCGCGCGAGGACGGCCAGGAGGTCCTCTCCCAGATCCATGGCGGCGCGGTAGTTCCCCCGAGCGTCGTAGTAGCCCCACAGCGGCTCGATCAGGTCGTTCAGGTGGGCCACGTCGCCGCGCTCGGCCCAGTAGGACCATGCCGCGCGCAGGTTGCCGAGCTCGCCCGACAGGGACGCAACGGCCGCGTCGCGCCCCGCCGCGCCCACGGACTCGCGCAGGCGGTCCGCGACCTCGGTGTAGTGCTCGGCGTGCGCGCGCCGGGCGGCCTCCGCGAGGTCGGCCTCGCGGTCGAGAGCCTCGGTGGCGAAGGCGCGGATCGTCTGCAGCATGGAGAACCGGGGGCGTCCCTCGGCGCCGGAGACGCCGTGCACGAGGCTCTTGTCGACGAGGTGCGCGAGCGCGTCGACGACGTCGAGCTCCAGGGACGGCACGCGCGCCGCAACCGCCTCGACGTCGACGACCTGGGCGTCGGAGAACACCGAGAACAGCCCGAACAGCGTCCGTTCGTCGGCGCCGAGGAGGTCGTAGCTCCATTCGATCGCGCGGCGCAGCGTCTGCTGTCGCTCTGGGAGATCCTGCGCGGCGCTCTCCAGCAGGTGGACGTGCGTCTCCAGCCGGGCCCGTAGCTCGTCTACGGCGAACAAGTTCACGCGCGCCGCCGCGAGCTCGATCGCCAGGGGGAGGGCGTCCAGCCGCGCGCAGATCGCGGCCACGTCCGCGGCGTTCGCGTCGGTGACCTCGAAGTCGGCCCGGACCGCGGCGGCCCGGTCCCGGAAGAGGCGGATCGCCTCGTACCGCAGCGCGCTACCCGCCGAAACCTGCTCCCCCGCCGGCGGCAGCGACAGCGGCGGAACGGAGAACCTTCTCTCCCCCCGGATGTTGAGGGCCGCGCGGCTCGTCACCATCACGTGGAGCCGAGGGCAGCGCTCGAGGAGGTGCGCGATCCCGGTCCCGGCCGGGACGACCTGCTCGAAGTTGTCGAGCACCAACAGCGTGTGACGGTCGCGCAGGGCGCGCTCCAGGCTCTCGAGCGGCGGCTCCTCCGTGGGGCGCTGCATCGGGACGCAGTGGACGATCGCGGCGTACGCCTCGTCGGGCGTGCGCTGCTCGGCGAGGTCGACGAAGAAGACGCCGTCCTCGAAGCGGTCGACCTCCCGTCTGGCGGCCTCGACCGCGGTACGTGTCTTGCCGATGCCTCCCGACCCGGTCAGCGTCACGAGGCGGACATCCTCCGCGGCGAGCAACGAGCCGAGCGTCGACAGCACGTCTTCCCGGCCCACGAGATCCGTCGGGGGGGCCGGAAGGTTCGTGGGCGGACGGCCCGGCCCGTCGCGGGGCTCGGGCCGGTCGAAGCGCTCCGCCAGGAGGATCGCGAGGTCGTCGAGCAGCAGACCTTCGAGCTCCGCGGAGTCGGCGAACGGCTTGTACGAGGTGGAGTCCTCTTCCTGCAGCCGCGCCAGCATCTCGCCGAGGCGCGGGTCCATGTCGGGCGCGGGCCGCTTCACGTAGACGAGCCGCGGCATCCCCTCCGAGAGCAGGTACTCGTCCTCGAGCCCCGAGATCGCCATGTCGGGCGCCACCCATCCGTATCGTTGCCAGTAGATCCCGACGAAGACATCCGACTGCTCGAGATAGGAGCGGTACAGCGCCCGTGGAGGGTGCGGGCGCGCCCCCAGCTCGAACATGACGGGCGTGAGACGCAGCTGCTCGACGGCGGCCCGCGCTGCCTTGCGCTCGTCCGCGAGCTCTCCCAGGGTCGAGGACACGAAGACCCTGAGCCGCTGGTCCGGAGTGCGGATCGCTGGCGGTGCGTCGGGGCGCATCGGCGAAACCTTACGCTCCGCCCCCCGCCCCGAACCGACGCGGCCGGGGCGACTTGCGAGCCCGGATACCTTGTGGTTCTATGCATCGAGCTTCGAGGGTTACGGAGGTGTCCGTGCATATCGACAAGGACCTGGTCGCCGCCTCGGCGACGCCGCTGGTCCTCGCGATCCTGGCCGAGGGAGAGAGCTACGGCTACGCGATCCTCAAGCGCGTCCGCGAGCTCTCCGAAGGCGAGCTCGAGTGGACCGACGGGATGCTGTACCCGCTGCTCCACCGCCTCAGCCGTCTCGGGCACGTGACGACCGAGTGGCGGACGCCGCCGGGAGGGCGCCGTCGCCGGTACTACGCGATCACGGAGAGCGGGAGGGCCGCGCTCGCCGAGCAGAGACGCCAGTGGATGACCGTGGCCCGCGCTCTCGGCGACGCCTGGCGGGGGGGAGACCGCTTCATGACGGTTCTGGGCGCATCGTGAGCGAGGTCTCCGTGGATGCACAGATCGCGGAGTGGCGCGCCTTCGTCGGGAAGGCGCCGGCGGTCGACGGCCGTGACGTCGACGAGCTCGAGACGCATCTCCGCGACGAGATCGCAGACCTCGTCGCCGCGGGCCTCGCCCCCGACGAGGCGTTCTTCGTCGCCATCAAGAGGATGGGGAGCGTCGACGCCCTCTCGCGGGAGTTCGCGCGAGAGCACAGCGGCCGGCTGTGGAAGCAGCTCGTGCTGTCGGAGGAGGACGAGTCGCCGCGCGCTACGGCCCGCCCCGCCCAAGCGCTGGCGTTCGCCGTGGGCGCAGCCGTCGCGATACAGATAGCGCGGCTCGCGGCAGACGTGCCCGGCGGCGACGGAGGCTGGCTCCCGCGCAACCTCGGCCTGTTCGTGCTGCCCTTCCTCGCCGGCTACTTTGCGAGCCGCCGAGGCCTCGACGTCGCGCGCTGCGTGGCGACCGCCGCTCCGTTCGTTCTGGCTGCGCTGGTGGTCAACCTCTATCCGTACGACCCCGGCTCGGCGACCGAGGCCCTCGTGGCGCTCCACCTCCCCGTCGCGTTGTGGTTCGCGGTCGCTTACCCGTACATGGGCGGTGACGCCGGCTCGCACGAACGCCGCATGGACTTCGTCCGTTTCTCGGGCGAGTGGGCGATCTACTACACGCTCATCGCGCTCGGAGGCGGCGTGCTCGTCGCGCTGACGTTGCTCATCCTCCAACCGCTCGGAGCGGGAGTCTCCGAGGACGTCGTCGAGTGGATGCTCCCGTCGGGGGCCGCCGGCGCGGTGGTGATCGCCGCGTGGCTCGTGGAGTCCAAGCAGCACGTGGTCGAGAACATGGCGCCGGTGCTGACGATGCTGTTCACCCCGCTGTTCGCCGCGATGCTGGCGGTCGCCGCGGTGACCTACGCCGTGTCCGGAGTGGCGGGCGAGTTCGACCGCGAGCTGCTCGGCGTCTTCGACGCGCTGCTCGTGGTCGTGCTGGGGCTCGTCCTCTACTCGCTCTCGGCGCGCGACCCCTCCCGGCCACCGCGATCGATGGACGCGATCCAGCTCCTTGCCGTCGGGAGCGCGCTCGTGCTCGACGTGATGGTCCTGGGGTCGATGGTGGCGCGGATAGGAGACCTCGGGTTCACGCCGAACCGGGTCGCGGCGTTGGGGCTGAACCTCGTGCTCCTCGTGAACCTGGCGGGGGCCGCCTGGCTGTCGGTCGGGTTCCTGAGGAACCGGGTCCCGTTCCACCGCCTCGAGCGATGGCAGACGTCGTACCTCCCCGTGGCGGCGCTGTGGACGGCGGCGGTCGTGGTGGTGCTGCCGCCGCTGTTCGGCTTCGCCTGAGGGGGCCGCGCTCAGCCGGTAGGTCGAGCGGTCGCGCGGACCGCAGAGCGCCTACGTGGGAGCCGCAGCGTCCTCTTCGCGGTGCACGTCGACGACCCGTGCGCCGGGGATGGTCGTCTCGATCTCCCGGATTGCGCTCGCTACGGCGTCCGACAAATCCGCGGCTCGGCGATCGAACTCCGCCGTCTGAACGCCGTCCCGGCTTCCGAAAGTCGCGTCGCGGCAGCCCGCGATAAAAAGCGCTTCTTGAGCCGCATCGCCGAGGATGTCGACTCCTGCGACGGTCAACGTGAACCTGAACTCGCTCAGAGCGAGGCGTCTCGTCAGGTGCCGGCTCGGGCGGACGGCCGGTCCACTGAGTCCGCGGCTCGAGAGCGAGAACCGAGGCCACGTGCGACGATCTCGCGCTGACGTGGAGACGAACAGCGGAATAGGAGCACCTGTGAGCCCGAAGAAGGACACGCGGAAGACCACGACGGCCCGTTCCAAGAAGTCGAACGGCTTCACCGCCGAGGAACGGGCCGCCATGAAGGAGCGCGCGCAGGAGCTGAAAGCCGAAGCGCGCAGGGCGGACGGCGAGAAGGCCGTCCTCGAGAAGATCGCCGAGATGAAGGGCTCGGACCGCGCCATAGCCCAACGGCTGCACGCGATCGTCAAGGAGACCGCTCCGTCCCTCGCGCCGAAGACGTGGTACGGGATGCCCGCGTACGCGCGCGACGGGAAGGTCGTCTGCTATTTCCAGAGCAAGGGCAAGTTCGGCACCCGGTACGCGACGCTCGGCTTCAGCGACCAGGCGAGCATCGACGCGGGCGCGATGTGGCCCGTCGCCTACGCGCTGACGGAGCTCACGGCCGCGGAGGAGAAGAAGATCGCCGCGCTGGTCAGGAAGGCCGTGAGATGACCGGCGGGTGACGTCTCAGAGATATCCCGGAGCCGCCGGATCCAGCCTCTCGGGATCAAACCTTCATCTTGCTCGGTGGGATGTTGGCGTTCATCCGGAACACGTTCTGAGGATCCATCCGGTCTTTCAGCGCAGTCAGGCGCCCCAGTCGGTCCCCGTATGCCGTCTCCACCCCGGCCGCCCCCTCGTCGGACAAGAAGTTCGTGTAGACACCGGTCGCGTGTGGCCGCAGCGCGGTCCATCCGTCGCGAACCCACGCTCTGTGCTCGTCCGCGCGGTCGTCCCCCGGAGGCCACGCCGCCGTCACGTTGAGGTCGAACCCCGTTCGGCGCTGCCCGACCGCCGTGGCCTGGCCGTCGACTCTCGTGACGGCACCGCCCACGGCCCAACCGTTCATCTGCCAGAACGGAGCGGTCGCCGATTCAGCGCGGGCCATGAGGATCTCGATCACGGCATCGCCGATCTCCGGAAGATGATGGGACTTCCAGTAGTAGTGGCGACCGTGCGGCGCGCCGGCATCCAGCATCGATTGGACGAACAGGTAGGGAAGGGGCCGGATCGCGTCCGCGAACGGAGTGCCGATCGCTCGCAGCGGCGCGATCGCCTTCTGGCCCTCCGCGGGATCTCCGGACCACACCAGGATCAACGCCACCATCGGCTTGCCGATCCGGTCGAGCGGGACGAAGGGGGCCGGGGGCGCGAGGGTGATCGCGGGACTGATCCCGAGCTCGTCGGGAGCGTCCGCGGCCGTCTCGTTCATCGCCTTCAGAACCGCCGGAGCCTGGTCCAACGGCCACGCGATGGGGCCGCCGAGCACCATCGGACCCACTGGGTGCAGCCGGTACTCGAACGAGGTCGCGATGCCGAAGTTGCCACCGCCGCCCCGCAGACCCCAGAAGAGCTCGGGGTCGGCCTGGTCGTCCACGTGACGAGCGTCGCCTTCGGCTGTGACGAGGTCCACCGACAGGAGGTTGTCCACGGTCAATCCGTGCTTCCGCATGAGGTGACCCAGCCCCCCTCCGAGGGTCAGGCCCGCGATCCCGGTGTGGCTGATCACTCCCCCGGTCGTCGCCAGCCCGTGAGGTTGCGTCGCCTTGTCGAGATCGGACCACAGCAGGCCCGCCGCGGCGCGCGCCGTGCGGGCCGCGGGATCGACTCTCACGGCCTTCATCAGCGAGAGATCGATCATCAGCCCGTCGTCGCACACCGCGTGCCCGGCGACCGCGTGCCCGCCGCCTTTCACGGATATCAGCAGCTCCTGCTCACGCGCGAAGCGGACCGCTGCCGACACGTCGTCGGCCCCCGCACAGCGGGCGATGAGCGCAGGACGGCGATCGATCGCGCCGTTCCAGATCCGCCGCGCCTCCTCGTATCCCTCTTCCCCCGGCCTCAGCAGCGCGCCGCGGAAGTGGGTGCGGAGCGAGTCGAAGGCAGCCTGCGAGACTCGTCCCGGTTGCGACTCCATCGCACCTCCTCGAGATCGACCTCCAGCGAAGGTAGCCAGGTGTCCGCTCACTGACTAGTTCGAATCCCGAACTGGTACGCGCACCGAGGTGCTGGCACGATGTGGGGCATGACCTCCAGGGATCAGTACTGTCCCGTCTACCGCTCGCTCGATCTCGTGGGCGACCGCTGGAGCCTTCTCGTCGTGCGCGAGATCCTGCGCGGGGTCACGCGCTTCAACGAGCTCGGCAGGAGCCTCCCCGGTATCTCACGCTCGACGTTGGTCCAGCGGCTGCGCCATCTCGAGAAGGAGCGGATCGTGCACCGTCGATCCGCTGCCGACGCGCCGGCTGCGGAGTACGAGCTGACGGACGCGGGCCGAGACCTCGTCGGCGTGATCGAGAGCTTGAACGACTGGGGCACCCGGTGGCTGATCCCCGACGCGCGGCCGTCCGAGGTCGACCCCGACGGGCTCATGCTGTGGATCGGACGCCACGTCATCCTCGGTGAGCTGCCCGCGCGGCGCGTCGTGCTCAGGTTCGAGCTTCGCGGCCGGAGCAGACGTCGCTTCTGGCTCGTTCTGCGGAGGGGAGAAGCCTCACTCTGTCCGGAGCATCCCGGCTTCCCGGAGGACGTGTTCATCAGCGCCCCGACGGCGGACCTGTATCGCCTCATGGTCGGACGGACGAGCCTGACGCAAGCCATAGAGGACGGCATCGTGACGGTCGAGGGGCCGCCCGCATTGGTCCGCTCGCTGCCGCGTTGGCTGCACCTGCGCGGAACGGGTCCCGCGTACGCCGCAACGAGTTGAGCTCTTGACCGGACCTGTCGGGCAAAGCGAGGAGGGGGCTGCGTGCCGGAGCGCCTCATGGCAACTCGGGCTCGGAGGAGCTCTTAGCTCCCTCGCGTGCGGCGTGCAACGGTGAACCAACGATCGATGGACTCCTGCCAGTGTCGCGTGTACGGTGCATTCGCTAACCTCGACCGCTCCAGAATTGGGCGACCGAGACGAGTCCTGACGACTGTCTCCGGGCCGGCTGTCGCCCCCCCGACATTCGCCTGAATCGATCGGAGGGGAACATGGATCGTCCATCCGGACAAGTCGAGCAGCCGCTCAACTCGCTGGCAGAGCTTCAACTCTCGGATCAGACGCTCGATGCCATCCTCGGGCGGATCGGAGCCCTGGCGCTCCAGACGCTCCCGGGGTGGGACGCGGTCGGTGCGAGCGTGGTCGAAAGAGACAGGGTCGCGACTTTCGGCACTAGCGACGAGCGCATCAACCCCGTCGACCAGGCGCAGTACGACGGCGGTGGAGGCCCGTGCCTGGACTCCATCACGGACGGCCAATTCAAGTACTTCAACGGCGACGACATCGAGCCCAGGTGGCGGCAGTTCGCGGAGGTTGCCGCCGACGCAGAGGTCTATTCCGTCGCTTCCTTCCCGTTGAAGCTCGACGGCGAGGTGATGGGTGCCCTCAACCTCTATTCCCGCGAGCGAGACGCGCTGCGCAACGGACAACGGGAGGAGGGCATGCTCTTCGCGGCTCAAGCCGCAGTGACCCTCGCCAACGCGAAGGCCCTCATCGAGGGCGGTGAGAAGGTCGACCAGCTCGAGGAGGCGCTCGAGACCCGGACGATGATCGGCCAGGCGACCGGGTTGCTCATGGCGCAGGAGGGCTTGTCCTCCGACGAAGCGTTCCAGAAGCTCGTCCAGGTGTCGCAGAACTCGAACCTCAAGCTGCGCGACATCGCGCAGCGGTACGTGGCTGGGTGGGAGACGAAGGCGCGACGGACCCAGGACACCTAAGCCTGCGGCGGAGGCGCTCTGCGCTTTCGTCGCGCGGGAAGGCCATACCGTTCTGGCGAGCGATGTGTGCGTTTCAGTCTTCCGGTATCAGCGCCGGCCGCTCTGCCAATTGGGACATATCCCCTGGCTTTCCAGAACGGAATGGGCGAAGGTGGACATGCACCGTCGTCCCATGAAAGGAGCCGGGATGGGCGCCGACGACGCGCAGGCGGGCGTCTTTGTTTCAGGCCGCGGAGCGATCAGGGCGGGTGCCGCCTCGGGGGCCGGGGGGCTCGTCGGAGCCGCGATCGCGACGGGCAGCAAGGGACAGGGCTCGGCGATCGATCTCGGAGACGAGTTCGGCTACCTGGCGGTCATGCCCGACGACGACATCGTTCTGTTCAGGACCAAGCGCAGCCTCATGTCCATGAAACCGAAGCTGCTCGACGAGACGTGGGCCGAAGCGCCGCTCTCGGCCGTGACGCGATCGGCGTTCACGAAGGGGAAGCTGGTCAGCGTCTTCGAGATCGAGTTCGCCGACGGCTCTAACTGGCAATTCGACGTCGCTCGGAACAACCGCAAGGATGGCGAAGCCGTCGCCCAACGGTTGGGAGCGACGATCGAGTAGAGGGCCGGCGGCGTACGACCCGAGCGCATTCCCTTCGTTCGCCGTCACCGTGGACGTGGTCATCCTCACGATGTTCGAGGGTGTGCTGCACGTGCTGCTCGTGCGTCGAGGCGAGGAACCCTTCGAGGGCCTCGTGGGCGAAGACGGCTGGGTCATCCCGACCGGTCGTATGGCACAGCCCGGTCGTGGCGGAGGACGCCCCCCCGAGCTCTACCGCGCAGGGCGCGCCTGGAAACACGCCGCACCGATCAAACGAGCTCACCAGCACATGAGGGGTAAGTGACCGGATGAGAGCGGTCGTCCAAGATCGCTACGGACCCCCGGAGGAGGCACTCCACGTGACCGACGTGGAGCGACCGGTGCCGAGAGACGGCGAGATCCTCGTCGGTGTCCACGCCTCGACCGTCACTCGCGGCGAGGCAATGGGCGTGCGCTTCAAGGAGTACCGGTTCACCCGCGTGTTCGTCGGTCTCCGCCGGCCTCGGCGGCCCGTCCGAGGCATGGAGTTCGCGGGCCGTGTCGAGGAGATCACACCGGCCGTAACCGAGTTCCGGGTGGGCGACGAGGTATTCGGCATCGACAACGGCGCATGCGCCGAATACGTCACAGTGCGCGCGAGCAAGGCGATCGCACACAAGCCGACGACCCTCACCTTCGAAGAAGCGGCTGCCGTCCCCGACGGCTCGCTTCTAGCCCTTACCTGTCTGAAACCCGCCTATCCGGTCGAGGGCAAGAGTGCGTTGGTATACGGCGCCGCCGGCTCCGTGGGCACGGCTGCCGTCCAGCTGCTCGCGAATCATTTCCACGCCCGTGGGATCACCGCCGTATGCGACACGAAGGACGTCGAATTGGTTCGATCTCTCGGTGCACACAACGTGATCGATCGCTTCGCCGAGGACTTCACGAAGAATGGCGAGACCTACGACGTCATCTTCGACGCCGTCGGCAAACACTCGTTCCGACGATGTCGACGCTCCCTCAGTCCGCATGGCATCTATATCTCCATGGACCTCGGCTACGGCTACCACCTGCCGTTCCTTGCCCTTGTTACGGGCGTGTTCGGCAAGAAGCGCGCGACGATGGGCATCGGGCGCTACCGCAAGGTGGACCTCCTGCTCGTCAAGGAGCTCGTCGAAGCGGGCAAGTACCGTCCGGTGATCGACCGCACTTATTCAATGGGTGAGGTCGTCGAAGCAACAACCTACGTGGAGTCCGGCCGGAAGACCGGCAACGTCGTCATACGTGTAGCCGAGGATGGTTGAGGTGGGAGGCGTCTAGCGCATGATCCGCCGCACGCGATATTCATCGTGACTAGCGTTAGTGCAGGTCAGAAGCGCTAACAAGCTGAGTTGCCGCCTTGCGCTGCACCGCCAATCCCACGCTTAAACGCACCAGCAGCGTGAGTCGTCGTTCAACGCCTTCCATAGAGGATGTAGGCGGCGCCCGCGACGGCGTCTCGACCGAGGCGATCACCCTCGCCAGGGTTGCCCTCGGCCGCCATGAGGATGTCGGGAACACGGTCGCCGTCGAAATCGGTCAGGCCGCCCACGTGACCGAGACCGTCGTAGTCGTCGGCGCCATCGATGCGGAACCCGCGGCTCCCGGTCTGCTCGAGCTCGATCGTGCGAAAACTCTTCTTGCCATAGACGACGAACACCGATCCCGACAGGTAGCGCCCGTTGAAGGAGGCATAGGGTGAGTCGACCACCACGTCGTCGAGCCCGTCGCCGTTGATGTCGCCGACGCCGTCCACCGTCAAGCCTGTGATCGGTGGTCCGTAGAATTCCACGTGGCGAGTAAGCCCGTGGATCCTGAAGCCGCAGCAAGAACCGTCCGCGACTTCGGCCAAATCGACCGTCTGCGTGTCGGGTTTGCCGAACACGACGTAGACGCTGCCCGCTTGGAGCGCGGTCAACACCGGGGCGCTCACCAAGACGTCGTCGAGCCCGTCGCCGTTGACGTCGTCCGCGGCGGTTACCGCGAAGCCCGTGCGGCTGTGGCGGTGAAAGCCCTCGATCTTGAAGCCCCAATCGCCCGGCTCGCGGGTGTCCACCGGAGACCCGTCTCTTTTGCCGAACACGACGTAGGCGTTGCCGGACGTCTTGGGCCTGACCCTGATGCCCACGATGATGTCTGGGATGGCGTCGCCGTTCACATCCCCGGCCCCCCCGACCGCGAGACCGTCGACGTCTCGAGGGGCTTTCGTGGAGATCCGAAAGCCGCGCGTGCCTGCCATCCCAAGATCCGATTGCAGGTCGTCGGTGTCGTCCTTCTCGTAGGAGCGGAGGTCTACCGGCAGGGTGTCGGTCTTGCCGAACACGACGTAGGCGGCGCCGGCGAAGGGGGCCCCGACGACGACGTCATCGAGTCCGTCACCGTTTACGTCCCCGAGCCCGGCGACGCTTTCCCCGGCCTCGTCCCCGGCGTCGGCCCCGTCTATGCGAAAGCCGGCGTCGCCCTGAAGGTAGAGGTTGAAGCTGTCCAAGTCGACCGGGTCGGTGTCGGTCTTGCCGAACACGACGTAGGCGCTGCCCGAAAAGGTGCGCCCGTTGTTGTCCGCGCCCCCCCGTCCGAAGATGATGTCGTCCAACCCGTCGCCGTTGACGTCACCCCCTGCGGCGACGTCCTCGTTTGCCGCCCACACTCTCATGCCCCGGATCTCGAAGCCGGGGCCGTCGAACTCCCTGAGTTTGAACCTCCGGGACATCGGCCTCTGTCCGAAGACGACCCATCTTCCCCACGGCCCGGCCACGTACAGGTCGGGGATGTCGTCGCCGTTGACGTCCCCGACGGCGTGGGCCGCCCGGGCGCTCCAGATCCGCACGTCGTATTCGCTGCGGAGATCGACCGCCACGGTCCCCGCGCGGGCGACGTCGATCGGCGATCCCGCCACCAGCAGCATCGCCCCGATCGCCCGCCGCCACCGGATCGGATCGTGACCGGCCGCCGTGGCTGTGGTGCGCCCACGCGGCTTGGCGGTCCCCGACCCGGGGCCCGCGTATGCCGGTGTGACCACGGCCGGTGCCATACCGCCCGCGATGAACCTCGGAAACCTGCCGGACCCGTGGGCTCTCATCCGTATTGCCCCCGCCGTCGACCCGCGTCACGGGTCACGCTAAGGAGGAGGAGCGTGTTCGTCTGCTCAGTTCTGAGCGTTCGTGACGGCGTTCACAGAGCTCGTCACGGGCATTCCGCGAGCGTCTCGCCGTTCAGACACACGTCCGTGCCGGTGCCCCCGTTGATGTGATCGATTCCCCCGCGCGCGTCGAGCTCGTCCGATCCGTCGAGACCGAAGAGCTGATTGCTCGCCTCGTCGCCAACGAGCCGGTCGTCGTATCTCGACCCGACGAGGATCTCGATCCCTGAGAGGGTCTCGAACCCGTTCCCCGTTGCCACCCCAGTCGTCAGGTCCGCCGCGATGGCTTCCCACGCGCCGACCCAGCTGAGCGTATCGATCCCCTCCTCGCCGTCGTAGTGGTCGTCACCGGAGGGTGGCCAGTAACCAACGATCGAATCGAACATGACGTCGTCGCCGTCACCCCCCCGGACGACATCGTCACCGAAGCCTGGGTGGAAGGTGTTCGCACGTGCGTCCCCCGTCAATACGTCGTCGAATGACGTCCCATCGACTGATTCGAGCCCACGAACGACGTCTCTGCCGCGGCCCGACGCGAGGCCGGCCGCAAGGTCCACTCGAACGCCGGTAGTCAGGTCATTGCCATGCGTGTCGAATTCGACCATGTCCGACTCGCCGGCTCCTCCATCGAGCTCGTCGGGACCACGCCTCCGTTGAGCTCGTCTGTCCCGTTGCCCCCGAAGAGACGGTCGGCTCCTTCGTTCCCCTCGACGTGGTCATCGCCCGGCCCGCCGCGTACGACATCTGGACCGGCAAGACCCCACTCTTCGACCTCGGGAGGATACGCGTCATCGCCCTCCAAGACGTCCGGGCCGGCACCGCCGACCACGACGTCCGCGCCGCCCGCCCGGTGCCACCCGTCATGACGTCGTCACCCGATCCCGGAACCATCAGGGGAGCGCAGTCGGGCGTAGCGGTGAGGACATCGTCGCCGGGGCCGCCGTCGACCCGACCTGCGGCCCGCGCCCGGTCATCCCCTGGGCCGCCGTATACCGAGCCATTTTTCGCGTTGAGGTTGTCGTCGCCCCTGCCCCCGAAGGCGCGGCCGCCCCCGACGACAAGGACGTCGGCTCCCATGCCCCCCCGAGCTTGACCGTTGCCCATCCGCACGCGGTCGGTGCCTCGACCGGCGAGAACACGGTATCGGTAGCCGCGGTTCCCATCCGAAATGCGATCGTCGCCGGGCCCCGCGCATACGAGATCGCGGCCGGCCACGCCGGTAATGCTGTCGTCACCGCCTTTGGTGACGATGACGTCTTGCTCGTCGGTGGCCTCGATCACGTCTCGCCCTGGCGTGCCCACGATGGTTGCTTCCTCACCCGTGCACGCGGCACGTGGGCCGGCTTCGGCGCCCTGAGGGACGAACAGCAAAGCCATCCAGCTCGTCACGGTGAAGATGCGGATTCTCGAGGTCGTCTCCCTGAGCTTCGCCCGTTCAACCCGGAAACGCCGAGACGTTCCGATCCGCTGGCTCACAGACTGTTCACGCGAGCGCGGCGGAAAGGGATCCTCGTGACCAGGATGGCAGCGGCGAGGGACGACGTTCCGCTCAATTCTTTACACAGACGTCCTTCTCTAGCTCATGCGAGCCCGTGCAATCCGCAGGTCGTCTCTGAGCGTCGGGTCGACGTTCATCAGTACTTGCCGGGCACGTAGAGAAGGCAGATTCCGCATGAACCGAGAGCTGTTTACCCGCGGCTACGGTCTCGCGACGCGATCAGGAGCTGAAGCGTCTCTGCAGTTCAGCGTAACCGATCGCGCCTTCGAGGAAACCGAGAGTCCCAGAGTCGTGCAACTCTCGGCCCGCACGCTCCAACAAGCTGAGGACAGCCCGAGCCAAGCTGCCCCCCAGGCTCACCCGTCTGACGCCCAGCGAGTAGAGCGTAGGCACGTCGATGGTGTTCGCAAGTCCTGCCACCACGTTGAGGGGGCCTGAGATAGCCGCAACTAGCTGCCGGATCGTGTCACCCTCGACCACGCCGGGCACGAGAACGCAGTCTGCACCCGCTTCGAGGTAGCGCTCCGCGCGCCGCACCGTCTCGTCGAAGACATCCCCGCTCGTGCCAGCGAAGTATGTGTCGGTGCGAGCGTTCAGAACGAAGGTGCCGGCGGGTGCGGCGGCGCGGGCAGCTGCGATGCGATCGACCGCCTCGTCAATGCCGAACAGCCCGTGCTTTCCGGCATCCTCGAGGTTGGCACCCACCGCCCCGACCTCCACAGCCTGCGCGACCGTGTGACGGACGTCGTCGGGTGCGTCTCCGTATCCGGCTTCCAGATCCGCAGTAACCGGTACGTCGACCGCGGTCACGATGCGCGCCACGTGCTCGAGCATCGTGTCACGGTCGATCATCCCTCCGTCCGGCACTCCGAATGACCAGGCGATCCCGGCACTTGTCGTCGCTATAGCCGGGAAACCAACCTGCTCCAGGATGCGGGCCGACCCAGCATCCCAAGCGTTGGGTAGTACGAACCCGGAACCTTTGTGCAGAGCGAGAAGGATTCCAGCCTTGTGGGAGCGACTCATCCTGTGTTACCTCCAAGCAAGTCGGCGAGTTCTCTTGCATTTCGTTGGGCAAAATCGGCGTAGCAATTGTCTAGACCCGGATCAGCGCTGTGCTAGTTGCCGTTTTCGCAGGTCCCTGCCGAGCGAAGTGGTGATGTTTATCAGTACTAGCGAGGTCAGGAAGTAGCCGTCTCAGAAGTGGCGAGTTCGTAGAGGAGCCACGGATCAAGATCGGCACCGTTAGGCCAGGCGATACTTCCGTAGCCGTCGAGCGAGTGACTCGGGCAAATGCATCGTCGGTCCGACCCATGTCCTCGAAGGCGGGCCCCACGAGGAGCCTGGTCCTCCGGCGCCTTCTACGTTCACTGAAATTGCTCGTTGCACATAGGCAGGTAGTTCCGGGCGGCGCCGCCCCGATATCGGCGCACTAGGCGACGCGGTCAACGAATGCGCTCGAGTTTGGGAATGCGCGACCCTCGTCAGTCGCTCACGTCCAAACAGTTGCCGATGTGGGTGGACCTCAACCCGTGGGGTCCGGAGCGGCCGAATCGCCTCTGGCCTGGCCCCGGATCTTGCGCGCCTGGACGATCCCCAGGATGCCGGCGAGCGTCCCGAGCAGGCCGGGCACGATCCCCAGCATTGCACCGGCTTCCGCCTTCACCTCGAGGTCGCCCTCTGCGATCGCCGCCTTTACGGCGGCCTCCGCCTGGTCCTCGGAGATCCCGTATGCCTCGGAGATGTCGCTCCTCTCGAAGCTCGCAACGGCGTCGCCGGGAGACGCGACCGAGTAGCCAGAGAGGAACAGGATGAACAGCGAGAAGACAATTGCGGTGATCGACGACCCCTTTCCTCCGGTACGGGCGCCGCGCCTCAGCAGGACTATGCCAACGATGGCTAGGCCGATGCCAAAGCCTATTGCCGCCAAGCCACCAGTTGACTCGCTGCCCTTGAAGGTCTCGCTGCCCGCCTCATCCGTGAGCTCGTACCAGTCGAGCATCGCGGACACGATCGCGACGACGCCAGCGGCGAGCATCAGGATCCCCGTCCGCTTCTGGTCTGGTCTCTCCTGCATGTCTCCTCCTCGTAGCCGGGGGCCCATCGTTTCACACCGGGCGTGCAGCCCGCGGGGAGCGTCGAAGGTCTCAGCGCTCGGGTTCAGTTCGGAGAGGGGGCGTGGCAGTTCCGCCGGTGATGGGATGAGCCATAAACAGGACCCAACGGATCGAGATCGGCCCGTTGGCGGGCGATTAGCTCGTTGGCGTTTCGTTGTGCGGAATCTCCGCCGCAGGTATCTAGGAACGATTAGCGCTGAGCGACAACGCGTTCGTAGGACCGTTCAGT
>DATADL010000052.1:0-15982 GCA_036258555.1 Actinomycetota bacterium
CACGCCGTGGACCGCGTCGACGTCCTCGTCAACAACGCGGGCATGGCGGAGGGACTGACGCCGATAGCGGAGCTCTCCGACGACGCCGCCGAGAAGATGTGGTCGATCAACGTGCTCGGCGTCATCCGGATGACGCGGGCGCTGCTGCCAAAGATCGAGGCGTCCGGAGCGGGGCACGTCGTGAACGTCGGCTCGTTCGCGGGGTTCGAGACGTATCGCGGCGGCGGCGGGTACACGGCGTCGAAGCACGCGCTGCGCGCGCTCACCCAGACGCTGCGCCTCGAGCTGCTGGGCAAGCCCGTGCGCGTCACCGAGATCGCGCCGGGCCTCGTCGAGACCGAGTTCTCGCTCGTGCGGTTCGGCGGCGACGAGGAGAAGGCGAAGCAGCCCTACGTGGGGATGGACCCGCTGACGCCCGAGGACGTCGCGGACTGCATCGCGTGGGCGGTCACGCGGCCCCCGCACGTGGACATAGACGAGATAGTCGTGCGCCCGGTGGCGCAGGCCCGGGCGACCGAGGTCGCCCGCCGCAACGGCTAGGCCGCCCCCTCGTCGTCCGTCCCCGGCTCGTCGGCGTCCGAGTCCGGGCTGATCCGGTGCTCGATCTCCGTCTGCCGCTTCGGCGGGATCTTGAAGCTCAGGATCGCCGTGATCGTGAGGACCCCGATGATCACCGTGAGCGACAGCCAGATCGGGACGTGGATCGCGTGGTCGGTCAGACCGACGATCTCGGTCCCTTCGAGCAGCATCTTCACGCCGACGAAGCCGAGGATGACTGCGAGCCCGTACTTCAGCAGGTGCAGCTTGTCCATCCCTCCGGCGAGCAGGAAGTACAGCGCCCGCAGCCCGAGGATCGCGAACACGTTCGACGTGAGGACGATGAACGGCTCCTTCGTCACCGCGAAGATCGCGGGGATCGAGTCGATGGCGAAGAAGATGTCGGTCGTCTCGATGAACAGCAGCACGATGAACAGCGGCGTCGCGACGCGCTTGCCGTTCTCCATCGTGAAGAGCTTCTGGCCGTCGAGGTTGTGGGTCGTGCGGAACCGCTTCCGCGCGAACTTCAGCACGGGGTTGTCCTCGGGATGGACGTGCTCCGCTGACCCCTTTGCGATCTTGTACGCGGTGTAGAGCAAGAAGAGCCCGAAGAGCGGGATCACCCAGTCGAAGTTCTGGACCAGCGCCGTCCCCAGGGCGATGAAGATCCCCCTGAAGATCATCGCCCCGAGGATCCCGTAGAAGAGCACCTGGTGCTGGTGCGAGAGCGGGATCTTGAAGTAGGCGAAGATCACGACGAACACGAACATGTTGTCGACCGACAGCGAGTACTCGATCAGGTAGCCGGCGAAGTACTCACCGGCCTCGCTCGATCCCTGGACGATCCACAGGCCGACGCCGAACGCGAGGGCGAGCGACACCCAGATCGCCACCCAGATGCCCGACTCCTTCGTCGAGGGCGTGTGCGCCTCCGTGTGGAACAGCTTGAGGTCGACGAGCAGCATGGCCACGACGAACCCGATGAAGCCGACGTAGAGCCAGGGCGAGACTTCCAACAAGTTCCTCCGTAGATGGGTCGCGACCGCTCGACGTATGGTCGTTCCGGGCGGCCTTACCAGGGGGTACGAGTGCGCAGCGCAACGGCAAGGATAGTGGCGGTCGCGGCGGTCGCGGCGACGCTGGCCGCGGCGTGCTCCGACGGGGCCTCCAAGCAGGAGTTCATCGCGGCCGCCGACGAGGCGTGCCGCGAGGCGGACGAGCGCATCGCCGAGATCGGGTCGCTGCAGGTCGAGGAGCAGCTCCTCGACTACGTGGCCGACGCGGAGGAGATCTCCGCCGAGCTGATCACCGACCTCCGCGCGCTCGACGCCCCCGAAGCCGACCAAGCCGAGGTCGACGAGATGATCGACGGCCTCGAGCGGGCCACGAACCTGCTCGAGCCGCTCGCGGAGGCGTCGCTCGACCGCGACTCCGACCGGCTGGAGGAGCTGCAGCAGGAGGTCGAGCAGGTCACCGACGACGTGACCGAGCTCGCCGAGTCGTACGGCTTCGAGGTCTGCGGCGCGCAGGTGCTCGACCCCGTCCAATGACGCCGGAGTGACGCGTCTCCGCGACGACGTCCGGGGGATCGTCGTCGCCTCCGTCGCCGCGATCGTCTTCGGGACCTTCGCGATCCTGGCGAAGCTCGCGTACAGCGACGGCGCCGAGATGGTGCCGCTCCTCGCGACCAGGTTCGGGGTCGCAGCGTGCCTGCTCGCGCTCTACCACGCCGTCACGAGGCGCAGCTTGTGGCCCGGCCGGACTCACGTGGTCCGGCTGCTCCTGCTCGGCGGCGTCGCGTACGCAGCCGAAGCCGCGCTCTTCTTCATGGGGGCCGAGCGCGCGCCCGCTTCGGTCGTGGGCCTCGTCTTCTTCACGTACCCGATGTGGACGGCGCTGCTCGCGTTCGCCACGCGGATGGAGCGCTACAGCCACCGCACCGTCGCGGCGCTCCTGCTCGGCAGCGCCGGCGTCACGCTGATCTTCTCGATCCGGCTGGAGTCCCTCGCCGGCCCCCTGTTCGCGCTGGGAGCGGCGATCTCGCTGGCGGTCTATCTCCTGATCGCGCAGGTCGTCGCGGCCCCCGTCGCCCCTTCCGTCGCCGCGACCTGGATCGCGCTCGGCGCGGCCCTCGCCTTCGGCGCGTCCACGGTCGTTACGGGGACGCCGCTCGCCGCGGACGCCGTCGACGAGGCGGTCGCCCTAGGTGCGGTCACCGCGGTCGCGTTCGTGCTGCTGTACTGGGCGATCTCGCTGATCGGCTCGACGCGCGTGACCATCGCGAGCACCCTCGAGCCCGTGGCGACCGTGGTCTTCGCCGCCGTGCTGCTGGACGAGGCGATCACGCTGCGGGTGGCGCTGGGGGCCGCGCTGGTCGTGGCGGCGCTGCCGGTGCTCGCGACGGCCCCGGCGACGGCCGACGCGGCCGCACCCGCGGGTCCGTGAGGGTCTCGATACCGGTCGAGGTGTGAGCCGCGCCGGGACCGCCGGTGCACGCGGTGCAGCGTGCACCGGTTGCACCGCATGCACCACCCCTATCCACGGCGCGGCTGTAGCCTCGCCGCCATGCCACGACGCGGACGGCTGCTGCGAACGCTCCTCGTCGTCGCCGTGCTCGTGGCCGGCGGGTTCGGGGCGGCCGCGGCGTTGCGGGACGACGCCGCGCCGCCGGCGGGCCCCCGCTCCGCCCCGGGGGAGGATCGGACGTTCGAGTCGAACGACCCCGTCGAACGGGCGTGCGCCCTCGACAGGCCGTTGCTCGCCCGCGTGTGGCGCGGCTATCACCCGAGACACTCGGAGGACGTAACGTTCGTCCCTCTCGCCCCGAACTACTCGGGCGCGTTCGACGTGACGAGCCATTCGGGGCCCTGGGACTACCTCCAGAACGTTCCGCTCGTGTTCTACGGGCCCGGCGTGATCGCGCCCGAAGGGCGGTTGCGCGGCCCGGCGACGCTCGCCGACCTCTTCCCCACCGTCGGCGCGATGGCGGGCGTCCCGCTGCCGGACCGCGAGGGCCGCGTGCTCGACGACGCGCTCGGCGAGACGGAGTCGCCACCGCGCCTCGTCGTCACGATCATGTGGGACGGGGTCGGACGCAACGTGCTCGAGCGGTGGCCGGGACGGTGGCCCAACCTCGCACGGATGGAGCGCAAGGGGACGTCGTTCGTGGAGGCGACGGTCGGTTCGTCGCCCTCGATCACGCCGGCGACGCACTCGACGCTCGGCGCGGGCGTCTTCCCGCGCACGCACGGCGTGACCGCGATCAACATCCGGACGAAGAAAGGTGACGTCCGCACCGCGTTCAACCAGCGCGACCCCGGCGACCTGAAGGTCACGACGTTCGCCGACGAGATCGACCTCGCGCTCGGCAACGAGCCGCTGGTCGGGATGCTCGCGTGGAAGTCGTGGCACATCGGCATGATGGGCCACGGGACGATGACCCCCGGCGGCGACGCCGACCAGCTCGCGATCATCGGAGCCGACGAGCGCATCACCGGTAACCCGCTCTACTACTCGGCCCCCGAGTACCTCGAGCACTTCGGCGGCCTCGAGGAACACGCCGACGAGCTGGACGTCGCCGACGGCGAGGCGGACGGGAAGTGGCGGGGTCACGGGATCATGGACCTCCACGACAACGCCGCGTGGGTGGAGTGGGAGACCGACGCGATCCTCGCGATGCTCGAGAACGAGGGCTACGGGGACGACGACGTCACCGACCTCTTCTTCACGAACTACAAGCCGACCGACATCGTCGGGCACCAGTACACGATGGACTCGCCGGAGATGGGCGACGTCCTCGAAGCGCAGGACGCGGCGCTGGGCCGGCTGCTCGACTGGCTCGACGCGAACGTCGAGGACTACGCGGTGATCCTGAGCGCCGACCACGGGCACACGCCGTCGCCAGAGCGCAGCGGCGCGTGGCCGCTGTTGCAGGGTCAGCTCCAGGAGGACATCGACGCGCACTTCGGCGCGACCGCGGATCGGTCCCTCGTCGAGCACGCCAACCCGGTCGGGCCCTTCCTCGACAAGGAGGTGATGGCGGACCTCGGGGTCACGGGGGCCGAGGTCGCCGAGTTCCTGAACGGCTACACGATCCGCGACAACTGGGGCGGCGACGAGCTGCCGGAGGGATTCGAGGACCGCGGCGACGAGAACGTGATCGCCGCGGCGTGGTCGCGCCGCCAGTACCCGGAGGTGATGCGCTGCGCGTTCGGGTCGGCCCGGCCGCCGGCATCGGCGGGTCTGCGCGCCGGGCTCGGGGCCGCCTCGGCGGGACCGACGGACTAAGCGCGGGCCGCCTCGGCGGGACCGACGGACCAGGCGGAGTAATACGCTTGCTCCCCTATGGGAGCCCTCGACGGTCTGAAGACGATGACGCAGTTCTTCCAGCCCCGGAACTTCCAGGCGCTCAAAGGCGCCAACGCCCTCGGCCCGAAGAACCTCCTCGGCCTCGGCTACGCGTTCCCGTGGTTGCTGCTGCGCGGCCCCTCGCTGGGTATCACCTCACAGATGCACTCGCTGTCTCTCGGCGACAAGCCGGCGCTCTACGACCGGGACGGGATGCTCACGTGGCGCGAGCTGGACCGCCGCTCGAACCAGGCGGCGCACCTGCTCCAGGCGCGAGGCATAGGGCCGAACGACCGCGTCGCGATGCTGCTGCGCAACGGGCGCGAGTGGGTCGAGGTGGCGCTCGCGACCCAGAAGCTCGGCGTAGTGGTCGTGCCGTTGAACACGTGGGCGAAGCCGAAGGAGCTCAAGGCCACGCTGGCGGGGGCGAACCCGAGCCTGCTCGTCTACGACACGGCGCACGCCGAGCAGGTGGCCGAGTGCGCGCCGGCGGGGCTGCCGCTGCTGTACGTGGGCAACGCCGCGGACGCCGTGGACGGGTCGGACCCGTACCACCAGGAGCTGGGGCGCCAACCGGCGTCGCCGCCGGCGCCGTTCACGCGTGACCGCGGAAGCCCGAAGATCATCATCCACACGTCGGGGACGACCGGCACCCCGAAGGGGGCCGCCCGCAACGCCTCGACCACCGCGATCTCCGCTCTCGCCGGGCTCCTCTCGGTCGTCCCGTACAGCCGCGACGACGTCATCTACTGCCCGGCCCCCCTGTTCCACTCCTTCGGCTTGATGACGTTCACGTTCGCGACGGTGCTCGGGGCGACGCTCGTGCTCCCCGAGAAGTTCGACCCCGAGGAGTCGCTGAGGCTCATCGACGAGCACCGCGCGACCGCGGCGTCGTTCGTCCCCGTGATGATGCGACGGATCGTCTCGCTCGACGACGACGTCAAGGCGAGATACGACACGTCCTCGCTGCGGATCGTGCTGGCGAGCGGCTCCGTGCTCTCCGAAGACCTTCGCAAGGCGTCGATCGAGGTGTTCGGCGACGTGCTCTACGACCTCTACGGCTCCACCGAGATCGGATGGGTCGCGATCGCGACGCCCGACGACATGCGCAACCGGCCGAAGACCGTGGGCAAGCCCGTCGAGGGCACGGAGATCGCGGTGTTCTCGCCAGACGGGGACAAGCTCCCGACGGGCGAGACGGGCGAGCTCTACATCAAGAGCGACATGCTGTTCGAGGGCTACACGTCGGGCGACGCGAAGGCCGAGCGCCAGGGCTACACGTCGATCGGCGACCTCGGCCGGCTCGACGAGGAGGGCTACCTCTACGTCGAGTCGCGCTCGGACGACATGGTCGTCGTCGGCGGCGAGAACGTCTACCCGATCGAGGTCGAGCAGGCGATCGAGGACGTACCGGGGGTGAACGAGGTCACGGTCTTCGGCCTCGAGGACGACGAGTACGGCCACGTGCTCGTCGCGTTCGTCGTGGGCACGGCGTCCGAGGAGGACGTGCGGGCGGCCTGCAAGAAGGAGCTCGCTTCGTACAAGGTCCCCCGGCGCATCGAGGTCGTGGACGAGCTCCCGCGGACGTCGACCGGCAAGGTCCTGAAGCGCGAGCTCGTAGAGCAGCTCCGCAACGCGAAGGAGTAGGAGCGCCCCATGCCCTCCTTCGGCTACGAAGGCTTCCGCATCGCCTTCGAGCAGAGGGGGCGCAAGCTGGGGGCCGCCGAGCGCCCCATCGTCCTCGTCCACGGGCTCCTGCTGCCGCGCAAGCACAACTACCCGCTGGCGGACGCACTCGCCGACCGGGGCAACCGCGTGATCCTCCTCGACCTGCTCGGCCACGGCGAGAGCGACCAGCCGGCGCACTCGCGTCACCACTCGATGGAGATCTACGCGCGGCAGGTCGTCGCGCTGCTCGACCACCTCGACGTCCCCGAGGCCGTGATCGCCGGGACGTCGCTCGGTGCGAACGTGACGCTCGAGGTCGCGGCCCACGCGCCCGACCGGATGCGCGCGATGTTCGTCGAGATGCCGGTCCTCGAACGGGCCGCGCCGGCCGCGGCCGCGATCTTCCTGCCGTTGACGATCGCATACGCGGAGGCCCAGCGTCCGTTCCAGTGGTTCGCCGCGGCGATGCGCCGCGTGCCCCGAGGGGTGTCGATCTACTGGGACGTGGTGTTCGACACGCTGTCGCGTGACCCGATCCCGTCCGCCGCCGTCCTCCACGGGCTCCTGACGGGACGCCTCGCCCCGCACCCGAGCGTGCGCGAGAAGATCGACGTGCCCGCCCTGATCGTCGCCCACCCGCGCGACATCCTGCATCCGTTCTCCGACGCCGCGGCGCTCCACCGGGAGCTGCCCAACAGCGAGCTGGTAGCGGCGCGCTCGTTCTTCGAGCTGCGCTTCCCGCCGAACCGTCTGTCGGACCGCATCGCCGACTTCCTCGACGAGGTCTGGGGCACGTGACGCCCGCGCGGGACCCCGACCCGTGCGTCGTCGTGATCTTCGGCGCGTCGGGGGACCTCACCGCGAGGAAGCTCCTGCCCGCGCTGTTCAACCTCCGGCGCGAGGGCCTCGTGCCCGAGCAGACGTCGGTCCTCGGGACCGCGCGCACGAAGATGTCCGACGCCGAGTTCGCAACGAACATGCGGAAGGCCACGACGGACCACTCGCGCGTCGAGCCGACCGCCGAGACGTGGGGCGGCTTCGCCGACAACCTCTTCTACGTCCCGGGCGACCTCGCGTCAGACGACACCTACCGCGCGTTGAAAGAGAAGCTCGCGGAGATCGACGAGCTGCACGGCACCGGCGGCAACCGCGTCTGGTACCTCGCGACGGCGCCGGGTTTCTTCCCGACGATCGCCGACGGCGTCGGCAAGAGCGGGCTGCTCGACACCGGAGGGTGGCACCGGCTCGTGGTCGAGAAGCCGTTCGGGCGAGACCTCGCGGGGGCCCGCGAGCTGAATGGCGTGCTCGACCGGACGTTCTCCGAGGACCAGATCTTCCGGATCGACCACTACCTCGGCAAGGAGACCGTGCAGAACCTCCTCGTGTTCCGCTTCGCCAACGCGATCTTCGAGCCGATCTGGAACCGCCGTTACGTCGACAACGTGCAGATCACGGTGGCGGAGGACTCCGGGATCGGGTCGCGCGGCCCCTTCTACGACCAGACGGGCGCGCTGAGGGACGTCGCGCAGAACCACCTCCTCCAGCTGCTGACCCTCGTCGCGATGGAGCCCCCGGTGTCGTGGGACGCGGACGCGATCCGCAACGAGAAGGCCCAGGTTCTGAAGGCGGTACGGCGGTGGCCCGCGTCCGAGTGCGGCACGCTCGCCGCTCGGGGGCAGTACGACGGATACAGGGACGAGGACGGCGTGGACTCGAGCTCGTCGACGGAGACGTTCGTCGCCCTGAAGCTCTTCGTGGACAACTGGCGATGGGCCGGCGTCCCGTTCTACCTCCGGACCGGAAAGGCGATGCCGGACAAGGTGACCGAGATAGCGATCCACTTCCAGAGCGTGCCGCACCTGCTGTTCGCGAAGACGGCCGTCGAGGAGCTCGAGCCCAACGTGCTCGTGCTGCGGATCCAGCCGGACGAAGGCATCTCGCTGACGTTCGGCGCGAAGGTCCCCGGCCACGAGGTGAACGTGCGCACGGTCGACATGGAGTTCGACTACGAGAACGACTTCGGGTCCGGGACGCCCGAGGCGTACGAGCGGCTGCTGCTCGACTGCATGCTCGGCGACGCGACGCTGTTCACGCGCTCCGACGAGATCGAGCAGGCCTGGGAGATCGTCGAACCGGTCCTCGAGTACTGGAGCGGGGGCGGCCGGCCCGGAGGTTACCGGCGCGGCGCGTGGGGGCCGGCGTCGTCGGACGAGCTGCTGCGCCGCGACGGCCACCACTGGCGCGACCCGGCCCCGTGACCGTCAAGGTCCTCGCGGACTTCGCGCGCGACGCCGCGCGCGAGCTCGCCGGGATCCTCCCCTCCTCGGGGTCCGTCGTCCTCACCGGGGGCGGCACGGCCGAGAGCGTGTATCCCGAGCTCGCGCGGGCGCGCCCCGACTGGTCCGGCCTCGACGTCTTCTTCTCGGACGAGCGCTGCGTGCCGCCGGACGATCCTGCGAGCAACTACGGGATGGCGAACCGCACGCTCTTGTCGGCGGTGGGGCCGCGCACGGTGCACCGCATGCAGGGAGAGATCGACCCGCACGAGGCCGCGGCGATCTACGACGAGCTCGTCGTCGATCCGTTCGACGCCGTGATCCTCGGCCTCGGCGACGACGCGCACGTGGCCGGGCTCTTTCCGGGGTCGCCCGGACTGCTGGAGGCCGCGTCGTGCGTGGTCGTGGACCGGCCGGACGGGATGCAGGGCCTGTCGCTGACGCCGTCCGCGCTGCTGTCGGGGAGACGCATCGTCTTCGTGGTGTCCGGAGCGTCGAAGGCCGAGGCTGTCCGGCGGGCCGTGGCCGCGGACGAGGACGTGATGGACTGTCCGGCGGCGATGTTCCGCGACCACGGCTCCGTGACGTTCCTGCTGGACGAAGCCGCGGCGTCGAAGCTGCGGGGTGGTCGTCCTACTACGTAGTTCTACGGATTTTTCTTTCGGACAAATCCGGACTGCTCGGGCAAACCCGACCTCCGCAGCCTTGACCTCTTCGTTTCCTCTCGGCACAGTCTCAGGTCTAGGCGAGGCCGCTGCACACCGCTGCGGCGATCGACACAGGGGGGATGTTCGTGGTCGAGCTAGGCTGCGTCAGATTGTCGAGGCGCGCCCTGACGCGGGTCTTTCTCGTCGTAGTGACGGGTGCTCTCCTCGTGCTCTCGGCCCTGTCGGAACCAGCCGGGACTCGCCCGGCGGCGCCGGGGTCACGACCCGACAAGACGCTGGACGATCTGTTCGCGGACGTCGCAGCGCGCGTCCCGGCCTTCGGCGGGGTGTACGTCGACGAAGGAAGCGGACAGCTCAGGGTCCAGATGGCCGGTCCAGGCCGGGCGGCTGAGGCGCAGCGTGCTCTCGTCGAGGTACTCGACGATCCCTCGCTGGGGGACCTCACCCCAGTCGCCATTCCCGCTGATTACACCTTTGCCCAACTGAAGCGCTGGTACGACGACGCTTCGCCGACGATTCTGGGCATGGACTCGGTGACACTCGGCGACATCGACGAGCGGGCGAACAGGCTCAGGTTCGGCGTCGAGGACCTGTCGAGCCGGGGCGCCGTCGAAGACGAGTTGCAGCGCCACGGCGTCCCCTTGGAGGCCGTGGTCGTCGAGCACGTCGACGCGGCCGTACCCGAGACGTCGATCCGCGACTATCACCGGCCGGTCGTAGGAGGGCTTCAGATCCAGTTCATCCGAAACCTCGACCAGCCGATCTGCACACTCGGGTTCAACGCGTTCCGCTCGAACGTCAAGTCCTTCGTCACGGCCTCCCACTGCTCCGCAGTTCGCAGCAGCAACGAAGGAACGCCCTACCATCAGCCCCTCGTGGGGACGCAGATCGGCAGCGAGTGGTGGGATCCGCCGTTCTTCACGGGGACGCCGTGCCCCGCGGGTAAGCGCTGCCGCTTCAGCGACAGCCTCGTCGGGACGTACGGCGACATAGCCACCGGGACCGTGGGGCTGCTGCCGCGCGTGGCCCTGGACTCCGTCTCGTGGAACGGCTCCGACGTCTACCGGATCACGTCCGAGGAGGCTCCCGTCGTCGGCCGGACGGTGAACAAGCTCGGCCGCAACACCGGCCGGACGCGTGGGGAGATCAACTACGTGTGCGTGGAAAGGGACGTAGTCAACAGCGACATCCAGCTTCGGTGTCAGTCCCTCGCGTCGTATCACTCCGATCAAGGAGACAGTGGCGGACCGGTCTTCAGGATCACCAACTCACCGAGCACGAACGACGTCGCCCTCGTCGGCCTGCACTGGGGCGGTGGCGGGCAGTTCAGCCCCATCGGGGGCATCCAGCGCTCGGATGAGCTGGGGCCTCTCAACACGTGCGCATCGGGGTTCTCGTGCTGACTGGCCGCTCGACCCACCATGCGCCCAAGGCCGTCCGCGCCTGGGCTCTCGTGCTGATCATGGCCGCTTTCGGTGGAAGCTCCCCAACGACGGCGGCGGCGGAGGCACCGAGGGGCGAGTGCCGCGACCCGATACCGCAGGAGCCGACACCGCCCACTGTGGACGTCGATCTGGAACTGTCGTCGACGTCGGTCGCGGAGGGCGAGCCGATAAGGCTGAAGGTCACCGTTCGCAACAACGGGCCCATCCCGATCCCACACTCCCACGGCGGCCTCACGCACGACTTCTGGATCCGCGACGAGCGTGGGCTGGTGTGGGTCTGGAGTCAGGGCAAGGCGTACACGGACCATTTCGAGCGTGACTACCTGTGGCCGGGGGAGACACGGACACGGCGCACGAGATGGGGCAGTCGGTGCGGGTCTGACGAGATGACGGCTCGCTCCGGCCTCCCCGGCCCGGGCCGCTACGTGGCGCAGGCTCTCTGGGTGAGCGACGTCGACGACGACGACGGCGACGGCGACGGGTCGTGGTGGTCGAACGAGGTCCCGTTCCGGATACGCCCGCGCAAGCACCGGTAGCCCCGTCGGGGCCGGGAAAGATCGTTACGGCAGGGAAACCGCCCCGAAACAATCACGAAACAACGCTTTCGTTCGATGAGGTCCGACAAGCGCAACGGCGCGTGAGGACGCTCGGACGACGAAGGACGGCCTCGGCCGGACTCCAACGGAAAGGATCCGGATGAACACCGGCGATACCGCTTTCATCTTGCTGTGCTCCGCCCTCGTGATGTTCATGACCCCCGGCCTCGCGCTGTTCTACGGCGGCATGGTCCGCAGCAAGAACGTCCTCGGCACGATCATGCAGAGCGTCTTCGCCCTGGGGCTCGTCTCGGTCCTGTGGGTCGCGATCGGGTACACGCTCGCGTTCGGGCCGGACAAGGGCGGGCTGATCGGCGGCCTCGACTTCCTCGGCTTCGCGGACGTGGGGGCCGAGCCGAACGCCGACCTCGCCGGGACGATCCCGCACTCTTTGTTCGCCGCCTTCCAGATGATGTTCGCGATCATCACGCCGGCTCTGATCACCGGCGCGTTCGCCGAGCGCATGAAGTTCTCCGGCTACGTCGCGTTCACCGCGCTGTGGCTCCTGGTCGTGTACGCCCCCGTCGCGCACTGGGTGTGGGCTCCCGGCGGCTGGATCCGCGAGCTCGGGGCCCTCGACTTCGCCGGTGGCACCGTCGTGCACATCAACGCCGGCATCGCGGCGCTCGCCGCCGCGATCGCGGTCGGCAAGCGCAAGGGCTTCGGGAAGGAGGCGTTCGTCCCGCACAACCTGACGATGACCGTGCTCGGCACGGGCATCCTCTGGTTCGGCTGGTTCGGGTTCAACGCCGGTAGCGCGCTGGGCGCGAACGGGCTCGCGGCCTCCGCGTTCCTGGCGACGAACCTCGGCGCTGCGGCCGGCGCGTGCGGGTGGGCGCTCGTCGACGCCCGCGCGGAGCGGAAGTCGACGACGCTGGGCGTGGCGTCGGGCGCCGTCGCCGGGCTCGTCGCCATCACTCCGGCGGCCGGTTTCGTAGGCCCGCTCGCGGCGATCGCGATCGGTCTCGCGGGCGGGGTGATCTGCGCCTATGCGGTGCGGTTGAAGTTCCGCTTCGGATACGACGACTCCCTCGACGTCGTCGGCGTGCACCTCGTCGGCGGGATCGTCGGCGCCCTCCTCACCGGCGTGTTCGCCGACACGGCGATCAACTCCGCCGGGTTCGACGGCCTCCTCGCCGGCGGCGGGGCGGGCCTCCTGGGCAAGCAGGTCGTCGCCATCGGGGCGACGCTCGCGTTCTCGTTCGTCGTCAGCATGGGGCTGCTCAAGCTCGTCGCGGCGACCGTCGGCCTCCGCGTCGGCGAGGAAGAGGAGATGTCGGGCCTCGACCTCACCCAGCACGCCGAGACCGGGTACGCGTTCGCCGAGGGGCGCGGGTTCTCGCCCGCTCCCCCGACGGCGCCGGTCCACTCGCACTCCGCCGCCGCGATCCCCGTCCCGAGAGGAAGCGAGGCCTAGATGAAGGTAGTCGTCGCAATCGTGAAGCCCTTCAAGCTCGAAGACGTGAAGGAGGCGCTCGAAGGGATCGGCATCCAGGGCCTGACCGTCTCGGACGCGCGCGGCTTCGGCCGGCAGAAGGGCCACACCGAGGTCTACCGGGGGGCCGAGTACCAGGTCGACTTCGTGCCGAAGACGCGGATCGAGATCGCGGTGGACGACGACCAGGTCGACGACGTCGTGAAGGCGATCGTCACTTCGGCCCGCACCGACTCGATCGGCGACGGCAAGATCTGGGTCGTACCGGCCGAGCAGGTCGTGCGCATCCGCACCGGCGAAAAGGGTCCCGACGCTCTCTGACCTCCGGAGTCCACGCCGTCTGCGGCCGGCCGACGGTTCGAAGGTCGCGGCCGCCCGCGCAGACGACGTGGACTCCGCGCTGCGCGCCCTGGCGGACGCCGCGCTCGGACCGTCCGGCGGCGTCACTCTCGTGGCCGTCGGGGGGTACGGGCGCCGCGAGATGTCGCCACACTCCGACGTCGACCTCCTCTGCCTGCTCGCGCCGGGCTCCGACGTCTCGCCGGCGACGCTGCGCGGGCTCCTCTATCCGCTGTGGGACGCCGGCTTCCAGGTCGGGCACGCGGTCAGGACGGCGGCCGAGGCCGTCGAGCACGCGTCCAGGGACTTCGAGGCCGCGACCTCCCTCCTCTCGGCGCGGCTGGTCGCGGGCGACGAGGGCCCGTTCGAGGAGCTGACCGACCGCCGGCGGCGCTGGCTCGAGCGCTCCGGACGGTCGCTGGTCCGGGCAGTCGCCTCCGCGACCGAGGCACGTCACGAGACCCGCGAGCGCGCGGGCTGGTCGCTCGCACCGGACCTCAAGGACGACGCGGGAGGGCTGCGCGACCTGCACGCGCTGGGCTGGCTCGCGGCGGTGACCGGTGGACCGGTGGCGGCGCTGCAGGAGGAGCGCTCGATCCTGCTCGCGGCCCGGGAGGCGCTGCACGCCCAATCGCCCAGGAAGCTCGACCGGCTGCGGATCGACCTGCAGCCGGCGGTCGCGCGGGAGCTCGGCTTCGACGACGCGGACGAGCTGATGGAGCGCGTGCACTCGAGCGCGCGCGTCATCGAGCACCGGACGCGCCGCGTCCTCAACGAGGTCGCCGCGCGGGGGCCGCGCCGTTCCGGGAGCGCGGTCGAGGTAGCTCCCGGGGTCCGGCTCGACGACGGCGCGCTGGCGTACGCGGGAACGCCGGATGCCGGACGCGCGCTCTCCCTCCTCGCCGCCCACTCGCAGCTCGGCAAGCCCTTGTCGGCGCGGGCGCTCGACTCCCTCCACACGGCGTTCGACGTCGAGCCACTGGAGCGGTGGGGCCCCGACGTCAGGGATGCGTTCGTCCGTCTGCTCGGCGGAGGCGCGGCGTCTTCCGCTCTGGAGCTCCTCGATCACGCCGGCGCGTGGCGCGTGCTGCTCCCCGAATGGAGCGGGATCCGCGGGCGCGCGCAGCACGACCCCTACCACCACTACACCGTCGACGGGCATTCGTTCGCGGCGGTCGACGCCGTGCACCGCGCTCTGGTCGAGGACGAGGTCGCGCGGGACGCGGCCGGCGCCGCCGGCGAGCTCGACGCGCTACTGGTCGCCACGCTCCTCCACGACGTCGGCAAGGGGTCCGGCGAGGACCACTGCGTCGCGGGCGAGCGTCTCGCGCGCTCGGCAGCCGCGCGCATGGGCTTCCCCGCCGCCGCTGTCGAAGAGATCGCGGCCCTCGTACGGTGGCACCTGCTGCTCGTCGACACCGCCACGCGCCGCGACCTCGACGACGGCGCGGTGATCGAGGACGTCGCGGCGCGCGTCTCGTCGCCGCGCGTGCTGAGGCTCCTCTACGTCCTCACGGTGGCGGACGGCACCGCCACCGGGCCCGAGGGGTGGACGCCGTGGAAGGCGTCGCTCGTGCGCGAGCTGTTCCACAAGACGCTCGTGGCGCTCGAGACCGGCCGGGTCCCGACCCGCAGTGACGTGTCCACGCGGGCGCGCGAGGTCATCGCGTTCGAGCCGGCGCTGGCGGGCAGCGCCGAGGAAGTGCTCGCGACGCTTCCGCCGTCGTACCTCGACAGCGCTACCGTGGCCGAGATCGCGGACGACATCCGCCTGCTGCTGCGGCGGCCACGAACGGGCGGCGTCGAGGCGCGGGTCGATCCCGGGACGGAGCCCGGAACCGAGGTCCTCACCGTCTGCGTCGCGGACCGGCCGGGCGCGCTCGCACGCACTGCCGGCGTGCTCGCGATGAACCTCGTGACCGTGCTGACCGCCCGCGCGTTCTCGACGACGCGGGGCCTTGCGCTGCAGCGCTTCACGGTCCGCCCGGGCGACCCGCGCAGGATGGAGGCGGTGACCGGTGGCCTGGAGACCGCGTTCGCCGGGAAGGTCGCGCTCGAGGCGAGGCTCACGCGCAAGGCCCTCGAGTACAAGCCGCGAGCGGGTGTGACCGTGGACGTACGCGTGGTCGACGACGCGTCGCCGCACTCGACGGTCGTCGAGGTTCGGGGGCCGGACGCGCTCGGCCTCCTCTACGCCATCACGGCGGGGCTGAGCGACCTCGACCTCGACATCCACGTCGCCAAGATCGACACGCTGGGCGCGCGTGTCGTCGATACGTTCTACGTGCGTGACGGAAGAGGTGCGAAGCTCGACGCCGACCAGGCCTCGGAAATCCCGCGGGCGGTCGCGCACCGCGTCGCCGGCATCTTCCGCTAGAGCGCGATCCGGTGCGCGTACGCGCCCTCGGTGGCGCGCTCGAACGCCAGGCCGAGCCCGAGGACGTCCTCGTCGCGCCCGCGGCGGGCCGTCAGCGTCATGTTCGTCGTGAGGCCCCCGGGCAGCTCGCCACACGGCAGCGACAGCGCCGGCACGCCTCCGAGGTTCATCGGAGAGTTCGTCCGCAGGTACGCGAGCTCGGCCGACGTGGGCCCCGACGGAAGCTCGACGAGCAGGGTGTCGACCGGCGCGGGCGGCGACGGGAGCGTAGGAGTCACGACGACGTCGACGTCT
>DATADL010000053.1:0-5073 GCA_036258555.1 Actinomycetota bacterium
CGTCGATCGTCGCGACCGTCTGGAGGCGGTGCGCGAGCGGCCGGAACGAGGCGATCGCACGCGCCACCGCGTCCGGCGCGACGCCGTGCTCCAGCGCGGCCCCCGCGGCTGCGAGCGCGTCCTCGACCCCGGCCCGCCCCGGGAGGGTAAGGCTGGACAGCGGCGCGAACGGGCGGCCCCGCCAGGTCAGATGCTCCCCCGCCACCGTCAGGTCGGCCGAGGAGTCGATCGCGGAGAACGTCACGACACGGCCCGGCGCCTGTGCCGCGACCTTCATGACGAGGGGGTCGTCCGCGTTGCACACGAAGACGTCCGACGACGTCTGGTTCTCGACGATCCGGGCCTTCGCCGCCGCGTACGCGTCCAGGTCGCCGTGGTAGTCGAGGTGGTCCGGCGCGATGTTGAGCAGCACCGCGACCTCCGCGCGGAACTCGTGGATCGTCAGGAGCTGGAAGCTCGACACCTCGAGGGCCACCACTCCGTCCGGCCCCACCTCCTCGACCGCGTCGACGATCGGGATGCCGATGTTGCCGCCCGCGGCAGAACGTTCGCCTCCCTCGGCGAGCATCGCAGCGAGGAGGCTCGTCGTCGTCGTCTTCCCGTTCGTCCCCGTCACGGCGAGGAAGGTGCACTCGCCCATGCGATAGGCGAGCTCGATCTCGCTCCATATCTCGGCGCCGCCGCGGCGGAGCGCCTCGACCGCCTCCGAGCCGGGCGGGATGCCCGGGCTCACGACGGCGAGCGACACCTCGCCGCGAGCGAACGAGTGGTCCCCCAGCTCCACCTCGGCGCCCGCGGCGCGGAGCTCCCGCGCGCGCCGCCCCATCTCCTCGGCCTCGCCGAGCTCCGTAACGCGTACGTTCGCGCCGTGCCGGACCAGCGCCTTCGCTGCGGCGTACCCCGCGACGCCGAGCCCGACCACGAGGACGTCGCGTCCGCGGAGGACGCCGTGTCCCCGGCCGGACGTCACAGCACGCCGCCCTTCGACAGGAAGTCCGCGTAGAAGAGCCCGAGCCCGAACGCGACCGAGAGCCCGGACAGCACCCAGAACCGCACGATCACCGTGAACTCGGCCCACCCTGCTAGCTCGAAGTGGTGGTGCACCGGCGCCATCAGGAAGAGCCGCTTCCCGGTCTTCTTGAAGACCGCCACCTGCGCGATCACCGACAGCGTCTCGACGACGTACAGGCCGCCCATGACGACGAGCAGCAGCTGCGTGTTCAACAGGATCGCGAGCACGGCCATGGCCCCGCCCAGCATGAGCGACCCGGTGTCGCCCATGAAGATCTTCGCCGGCGCGGTGTTCCACCACAGGAAGCCGGCGCACGCGCCGAACATCGCCGACGCGACGATCGCGAGCTCGAACGGGTCGGATCCCGTCGCGCCGATGTCGTAGAAGATCTGGTGCCGGAACTGCCAGAACCCGATGACGACGAAGGCGGCGAGCACCTGCGCGGCGGAGCCGACCGCCAGCCCGTCGAGCCCGTCCGTCAGGTTCACGCCGTTCGACGCCGCCGCGATCATCAGGAACACCCACACGTAGAAGAAGACCTCGAGGTCGAGCGCGGTCGAGCGGAAGAAGGACAGGTCCGTCCCGATCCCGACGACCTCGACGGCGAGCACGCCGAAGACCGCCGCGATCAGGAGCTGTCCGAGGAACTTCGCCCGCTTCTGGAGCCCGAGCGACCGCGACTTGCGGATCTTTATGAAGTCGTCGAGGAAGCCGAGCCCGGCGAGGGCCGCGATCGTGCCGATCGCGAGCACGCCCGAGTCCTCGAACGGGGAGAAGCCCCCTGTCCCGAAGTGCCCGAGGACGTATCCGGCGACGGTCCCGCCGAGGATCACCAGACCGCCCATCGTCGGCGTCCCGCGCTTCTCGTAGTGCGCCTTGGGCCCTTCCTCCCGGATCAGCTGACCCCACCCCCGGCGGCGGAAGCGCTTCACCGCGAGCGGCGTGGCGAACAACGTCGTGACGAGGCCGACGAGGCCGGCGAGCATGATGTTCGTCATCCGAGGAGGCGCTCCAGCTCCTCGCGCGCGACGGCGCGGTCGTCGAACGGGATCGTGTGGTCGCGGAACTGCTGCCCGGTCTCGTGGCCCTTGCCCGCGATCACGACGACGTCTGCCGGGCCGGCCTCCGCGACCGCGGCCGCGATGGCGGCGCGCCTGTCGACGTCGACGACGTCGGGTCCGTCCGCCCGTTCGGCGACGACGCCCTCGAGGATCTCGTCGACGATCGCCCGCGGCTCCTCGCTGCGCGGGTTGTCCGAGGTGACGACGACGAAGTCCGCGAGGCGGGCCGCGACGGCCCCCATCAGCGGCCTCTTCCCTCGGTCGCGGTCGCCGCCGCAGCCGAACAGCGCTATCACGCGGCCCCCGCCGCGCTCGGCGAGGCCCCGCGCGGCCCGCAGGACGTTGTCCAGGGAGTCCGGCGTGTGCGCGTAGTCGACGACGACCGAGAACGGCTGACCCGCGTCGACCGACTCGAACCGCCCGGGCACCGACACGCCCGAGCTCAGCCCCGTTTCGATCGCGTCGAGGCCGATCCCGGCCTGCAGGCACGTCGCCGTCGCGGCGAGGCAGTTCGACACGTTGAACGAGCCCGCGAGCGACGACTCGACGGCGACCTCACCCTTCGGCGTCGCGATGCGGAAGGTGCTGCCGGCGGCGCCGAGCTCGACGTCGACCGCTCTCACGTCCGCCTCGGGTGCGAGACCGAACCCGACGCAAGGGACGTCGGTCACCTCGAGCAGCCGGCGCCCGTACACCTCGTCGACGTTGACGGCGCCGCGCTCGAGGCGTTCCGGCACGAACAGCTGCCGCTTGGCCTCGAAGTAGTCCTCCATCGAGTCGTGGAAGTCGAGATGGTCCTGAGTGAGGTTCGTGAACGCGGCCGCCGCGAAGCGCAGGCCCTCGACCCGATGCAGGGCGAGCGCGTGGCTGGTCACCTCCATCGCGACCGAGTCGACTCCGGCGTCGACCATCTCCGCGAACAGCGCGTGGAGGTCGAGCGACTCCGGCGTCGTACGGACGCCGGGCCGCGCGGCTCCCGCGATCCGGGTCTCGATCGTTCCCACGAGCCCCGTCGTCCGTCCGTCGGCGCGCAGGATCGCGTCGATCAGGAAGGTCGTGGTCGTCTTGCCGTTCGTCCCGGTCACGCCGAGCAGGAGGAGGTCGGCGGCGGGGTCGCCGTAGAACGCGGCGGCGAGGCGGCCGAGCGCGCGCCGCGCGTCGCGGACGACGACACAGGGCAGCTCCACGTCGACGGGTCGCTCGACGCACAGCGCGGCGGCGCCGGCCTCTGCGGCGGCTGCGGCGAACGCGTGGCCGTCGGCGCGCGCCCCCGGGATGCAGAAGAAGAGGTCACCGGGGGCGACCTTCGACGAGTCGTAAGCGAGCCCGGATACCTGGGCCTCTCGCTCGTCTTGGCCGATCGCCGAGGCGATCGGCCGGTCGACGCGGACGAGGAGGTCGCCCGCGGCGCCGGCGAGGTCGGAAAGCGCCCTGCGGCGGGGGGTGGGCATCATCGGATGCTAGTCGTACGTGATCTCTTCGCCCGCCTGGTCCGCTTCGATGGCCTCCGCCGCCTTCTCCGCGTCGCCGGTGGGCGACACGCCGAGGTGCCTCAGCGCGAACTCCGCGATGATCTTGAACGTGGGAGCTGCGGTCGATCCGCCCCAGATCGGGCTCGGCTCGTCCAGGACGACGAGCACGACGATCTCCGGCCGCTGCGCCGGTACGAAGCCCGCGAACGACCCGACGTAGGAGTTCCCGTATCCGCCGGTGGGCAACGGCTTCTGCGCGGTCCCGGTCTTGCCCGCCACCGCGTACCCGGGGACCTGCGCCTCGATGCCGGTCCCGTCGCGCGTGACGCCCGTGAGGATCTTCGCCATCGTCCGCGCGGTCTTCTTCGACACCACGCGCCGCGTGGCCGGACGCGGCGACGGACGCATCTTCCCGTCGCCGTCCATCGTCGAGGCGAGCAGCTTCGGCTCGACCCACACCCCGTCGTTCGCGAGCGTCGCGTACGCCGACGCCATCTGCAGAGGCGTGACCGCGATGCCCTGGCCGATCGGGATCGTGGCGATCGTCGGCGCGGTCCACTCCTCGCGGTCGATCACGATGCCGGCGGACTCGCCGGGGAAGTCGAGCCCCGTCGGCTCGCCGAAGCCGAACCTCCTGACGTACTCGTCGAGCCTCTGCTCGCCGAGCTTCAGCCCGATCTGGATCGTCCCGACGTTCGACGACTGCTCGATGATCTCGGAGGTCGTCATCTGCACCGTCGGGTGCGGGTGCGAGTCGTTGAACTCCTCGCCCGCGTAGTAGAAGGCGTCGGGCACGACGAACTGCGAGCGCGGCGTCACGACCTTCTCCTCGAGCGCCGCCGCGGCCGTCACGATCTTGAACGCGGACCCGGGCTCGTAGACGTAGTTCAGCGCGCGGTTCTGCAGGGTCTCGGGCTCGGAGTCGCCCGGCCGGTTCGGGTCGAAGTCCGGGTAGTTCGCGAGCGCGAGCACCTCGCCGGTGTCGGGCTTCATCACGATCGCGGTGCCGGCCTCCGCGTGGTACTTGCCGACGGCGTCCGCGAGCGTGAGCTGCGTGAAGTACTGGAGCTCCTTGTCGATCGTCAGGAACAGGGCACGGCCGGGCTCGGCGCGCTCCATGTCCTTCATCCCGCCGGGCAGCACGTGCCCTTCGAGATCCTGCTCGACCGTCATCCGCCCGGCCTTGCCCTGCAGGACGTCGTCGTACTGCGCCTCGATCCCTTCCAGGCCGTCGCCGTCCGTCCCGGCGAACCCGAGCACGTGCGACGCGAGCCGCTCACCCGGGTAGTACCGCTTGGCCTCGTCCTGCATGAACACCCCGTCGATGGCGAGCCCGGCCACCTTCTTGGAGATCTCCGGGGGGGCCTGGCGCATGAGGTACTCGAAGCGCGGCGCGTCGTCGCCGGGCATGGGGCCGCTGAGCTTCTGCAGGAGCACCTCGTAGGGCTCGTCCAGGACCGGCGCGAGCTTCTCCGCCGCCGCGACCGGGTCCCTCACCATCTCCGGATCGGTGTAGATCGTCTTGAGG
>DATADL010000054.1:0-3374 GCA_036258555.1 Actinomycetota bacterium
CCCGACCCATCCATGGGCGGCTTCACGAACCCGGAATGGAAAGAGCCCCCAAGGCCCCCGACCCACCCATCGGCGGCTTCGCGACCCCGGAATGGAAAGAGCCCCCTCCGTCGGGGGGATGGGTGGGTAACGGAGGGGGCCCCAGGTGTTGTTCGTTGTGTCTGCGACAGATTCTCTCCCGCCTGACCCTCCCGTTCAACCGCTCCCGAGGCAGAGAATCGCCCGGGCGGTTGTACATGGGGGACAAACCGGCCTTGCGCAGGGGTCACCCCCTAGGATGACGCCGTGGCCGCCAACCGCCTCCCGTTCGACGCGCCCGGGCTCGAGGACGACTTCGCACGGGTCGAGGTCCGGCGCAGCCCTCGCCGCAAGAAGACGATCTCCGCCGAGATCGTCGGCGAGGCCCTGATCGTCTCCGTGCCAGAGCGCCTGTCACGCGCCGAGGAGCACGAATGGGTCACCGTGATGGCCCGCCGGATGTCCGAGCGCAGGCGCAGGGACCGGCTGAACTCGGACGGCGCCCTTGCCCGCCAGGCCGCCCTGCTCGCCGACCGCTACGTCGACGGCGTACGGCCGTCGTCGATCTCGTGGGTCACGAACCAGCAGTCCCGCTGGGGATCGTGTTGCCCCGACGACGGCACGATCAGGCTCTCGATCGCGCTCGCGGACTACCCGGCGTGGGTGCGGGACTACGTGATCGTCCACGAGCTCGCCCACCTCGTGGTGCCCGACCACTCGCCTCGGTTCTGGGACCTCGTCAACCGGTATCCGCTGACGGAGCGCGCCCGCGGCTTCCTGATGGCGAAAGGTATGGAGGAGGGTTAGGCGCTCGCACGACCGTCGCGCGGCCGACGCCACAGCGCGACGTCCTCGAACCCGTTGCGCTCGAGGATCCCCACGGCCAGCCCGGCGCGGACGCCCCAGCCCGCCACCACGACCACCCGTCCGCTCTTGTCGAGCTCGCCGCAGCGCGGCCACAGGTCGTCGGCCGGGATCGTGACGGCGCCCTCGGGGGCCGAGGCGCCGGGGTCCGCGACGTGCAGCAGGGTCCCCTCCGGCGGAGTCCCTCCGGTAGCGACCTCGGTGGACGCGATGCGCCCACCCGTCGCGGCCCACTGGTTCAGCGCGTCGTCCACCGAGCCCAGGACTGCGAACCCCCTTCCGCGCAGCGCTGCCGTCGCAAGGCGGAGGTCGCCGTAGCCGAGGTCGAGCAAGACGTAGGGGATGCCGAGCGGCAGGCAGTCGCGGGCGCGCGTCGCCATCCCCGGCCCGCTCTCGTAGACGACGTCGAGCGCGCCGGGCAGGTGCGCGTCGAGATACGGCGCCGTCGGCCGCAGGTCGACGAACGCGCCGCCCGCGTCGACGACCTCGAGGGCTTCGTCGAACGTCATCCTCTTCACCGTCGTCGTCACTGCCATGGCGCGTACTCATACCAGACCCGCGCGGCCATACTGGCTTCGTGGGCCCCGTCATCTTCTTGCTGCTTCTCGCGATGCCGATCGTCGAGCTGGCGGTCATCGTGCAGGTCGCGGAGCGCGTCGGGGTCCTCGAGACGCTCGCGCTGCTCGTGGGCATCTCGGTGGCCGGCGCGTGGCTGCTCAAGCAACAGGGGGTGGCGACGTGGAGGAGCCTCCAGGCGACGATGGCGCGAGGCCAGATGCCGACGAAGGAGGCGACCGACGGCGCGCTCATCTTGCTCGGCGGCGCGCTTCTGCTCACTCCCGGGTTCGTGACCGACCTCGTCGGCCTCGTGCTGCTCCTCCCGCCGACGCGCGCGCTCGTCAAGTCGTCGTTCCGCAAGCTGTTCGGCGCGTGGGCGCTGCGACGCGCGGGCCGCGCGGGAGTCGTCTACGACGCGACCGTGACGCGGGAGCGCCGCGCGCCTAGGCCTTCGGGTTCGGGCGGTCGGCTTCCCGGCGAGGATCCTCCAGCCGGCGAGGACGGTTCTCGGGATACGGGATGACGGGTCCGACGGCGCCCTGCTCCGGGTAGGCGTGCTTGTCGAAGTCCTCCGCAGGTCGCCGGAACGCGTTCATCTTCACGCGCAGCTCCTCGGGGTACTCGCCGACGTGCGGCGTGAGGCTGAGCCGGCGAGCGACGTCCGTGGCTTCCTCGACCGAGTGGTACACCCAGCGCTGCCACCAGCCGCGCGCGTCGACGAGCACGAGCTGCGCGTCGTGGAGACCGATCCGGACCACCACCGCTTCGGTGTCGCGGCCGTGGGCGGCGACGAAGTCTTCCGGCGCGCGGAGGTTCCGGCCCCCCTCGGGAACGCCCTCGAAAGGCCACGCGCGCTGCATCAGATGACCAGCCCGCCGTCGACGCAGAGGACCTGTCCGGTCACGTAGTCGGACTCCTTCGACGCGAGGTAGACGAACGCCGGCGCGATCTCCTCGGGGTCCCCGTACCGCCCGAGGGCGAAGCGGGCAAGTCGCTTCTCGGCGGCCGCGGCGTCCTCGAGCAGAGGCTCCGTCATCGCGGTCAGGGCGGTGGGGGACACGGCGTTCACGTTGATCCGCAGCCGTCCCAGCTCCTTCGCCCACGTCTTCGTGAGGCCGACGATCCCCATCTTCGCCGCGGCGTAGTTCGACTGCCCGACCGCGCCGAGGAGGCCGGAGGGGCTCGTCACGTTGACGATCTTGCGGTGCGGCGGGTCGTCTTCCCCCTTCGCGAGGGGCCGCCAGTGCTGGACGACCGCACGGCCGCAGGCCCACGTGCCCTTGAGGTGGACCTTGATCACGAGGTCGAAGTCCTCCTCGGACATGTTGTGCAGCATCTTGTCGCGCAGGATCCCCGCGTTGTTCACGAGGACGTCGACGCGTCCGAACGCGTCCAGCGCCGTCGCGAGCAAGGACTCCGCTGCCTCTACGGTCCCGATCGCGTCGGTGTTGATCTCGGCGCGTCCGCCCTGAGACGAGATCTCGTTCGCGGTCTCCTTCGCCGCGTCCGCGTCGACGTCGTTTATCACCAGATGCGCGCCTTCGGCGGCGAACGCGAGCGCGATCGCGCGCCCGATCCCGCGTCCGGATCCCGTGACGATGCAGACCTTGTCCTGCAACCTCCCCGACATTGGCGGCGATCCTATGCGACTAGGATCGAGCCATGGCCGATCAGAAGAAGGTCCCGCTGACGAAGCAGGCCCTCGCTCGTCTGCAGGAAGAGCTCGACCACCTCGAGGGCGAAGGGCGCACGAAGATCATCGAGGAGATCGCGACCGCGCGCGCACACGGCGACCTCAGCGAGAACGCGGAGTACCACGCGGCGCGCGAGCAGCAGGGGCTGCAGGAGGCGCGGGTCCGCCAGCTTCGCCAGATGATCGAGAACGCGGAGATCATCGAGACCGCCGACGACGGTGTCGTACGCCCGGGGATGAT
>DATADL010000055.1:0-4054 GCA_036258555.1 Actinomycetota bacterium
GGGTAGCGGCGGTCCGGGGGCTGGGCGTCGATCAGCGCGCCGAGCGCCGCGTCGTCGCGGGCGCGGTGCGGCGGGAACTGCAGCAGGACGACCCCGAGCTTCGATCCGAGGCGTCCGGCGTGGTCGAAGAACGCCTTCAGCAGGTCCGCGCGCGCCTCGTCGGGCGCGATCGAGCGCGAGTGCGTGATGCGCCGGTGCATCTTGAGCGAGAAGCGGAACGGCTCTGCGGTCTCGTCGCGCCAGCGCTCCATCGTCTCGGTCGACTGCAGCCGGTAGAAGGTCGCGTTGATCTCGCACGCGCCGAGCCTCGACGAGTAGAAGCCCAGCCACTGCCTCTGCGGCACGTCCGCGGGATAGAAGTCCGGCTTCCACTCGCGGTACGACCACCCCGACGTCCCGACGTAGAGCGTCACCGCTTCACCATCCGCGCCTTGCGCGGCTTCGCGTCGAGCTGCTCGATCGCCGCGGCCAGCGACTGCCCCGGCCCCCGCGCGACCGGGAGGAACGGGTCGCCGGCCGCCGCGATGCGGTCGAAGATGGTCTCGATCGAGAACTGCGACGGCTCGACGACGTCGAGCTCGTCCCACTCGAACGGCGCGGACACCGTCGCGCCCGGCTCGGGACGGGCCGAGTACGCCGCGGCGATGTTCGCGCCTTCCCGGTTCATGTTGACGTCGAGGAAGACCTTGTCCGAGCGCTTGCTGACCTCCCACTCGACCGTCGTCGTCGAGGGGTCCGCGGCGTGGACGAGGTCCGAGACCGTCCCGACGAAGCCCCGCACGTGGTCGTAGTCCACGGTCCCGTCGAGCGGCACCATGATCTGCATCCCGGTCGCGCCGGACGTCTTCGGATACGCCGTGATCCCGAGCTGGTCGAGGACCACCTTGACGAGCCGCGCCACGTGGCGCACCTCCTCCCAGCCGGCGCCGTGCATGGGGTCGAGGTCGAAGAACGCGTACGACGGGAACCGCTGGTCCGCGCCCCGGCCGTGCAGGGGATGGAACTCGATAGCGCCGAGGTTCGCGACCCACAGCATGTGGACCGGGTCGCGCACGGTCAGGTAGTTGATGATCTTCGTGCCCCCCTCCGACGGCACCGGGAGCGTCGGCATCCAGGAGGGCCGGTGCGACGGCGCGTTCTTCTCGTAGAAGAAGTCGCCGCCGACGCCGTGGGGCATCCGCTTCAGCGTGAGCGGACGGTCCTCGAGGTGGGGGAGCATCGTCGGGGACACGTTGAAGTAGTAGGCGAGGAGGTCGCCCTTCGTGTAGCCCTCCTCCGGCCAGTACACCTTGTCGAGGTTCGTCAGCTTCAGCTCGCGCTCGTCGGCCCGCGCGACCCAGTGGTCGCCTCTCTTCTCGACGGGGAGCTCGAGGGGGAACTCGACCGTTGCCCAGCGGCTCATCCGGGGTAGATACCACGCGACGAAAAGGACGCGAAGAGGAGGCAGCGTGGCGAAGATCGCTTTCGTCCTCGACGAGATGTTCGAGGACTCCGAGTTCCAGGTGCCGTACGAGCGCGTGAAGGAAGCCGGTCACGAGCCGGTCGTCGTCGGCCTGGAGGCCGGCAAGAAGCTCGAGGGCAAGAAGGGCGACGTGACGACGACGACGGAGGTCGCCGCCGGCGACGTCGACCCCGACGAGATCGCGGCCCTCGTGATCCCCGGCGGCTACTCGCCGGACAAGATCCGCACCGACGATGCCGTCGTCGGGCTCACGAAGTCGATCCACGGCGCCGGCAAGCCCGTCGCCGCGATCTGCCACGCGGGATGGGTGCTGGCCGAGGCCGGCCTCGTCCGCGGCAAGACCGTCACGTCGTGGCCCTCGATCAAGACCGACCTCGTCAACGCCGGCGCCAACTGGGTCGACCAGGAGGTGGTCGAGGACGGCAACCTGATCACGTCGCGCAAGCCGGACGACCTCGAGGCCTTCTCGAAGGCATTGCTCGCGCAGGTGGAGCAGCAGACCTAGGACCGGCGCGAAGAAGCCCCCTCGCGTCGAGGGGGCTTCTTTCGTATCCGGGTTCAGCTACGGCCGGACGGTGGGTTGTACGGCGGCGGTCCGCCGGGGCCGGAGCCGGGCTGATTCAGCAGGCCGTCGTCGCTGACGACCTCGTCCGAGGTCGCGCCCGCTTCGTCGATCAAGCCGTTGTCGCCGATGATCTCGTCGCCCGGTGGCGTCGCGGCCCCCGGACGAGGCGCCGGCGCGACCGTCTCGAGCCCCGTCACGCTCTCGTAGACGAGCGCGGCCGCCATCCCGCCGATCAGAGGCCCGAACCCGTAGACGAGCAGGTCCTTCCACGGGATCTCGCCGACTATGACGTCGCCGTAGAAGATCGACGCGACGAAGGGTCCGAGGCTCCGAGCGAGGTTCGCCGACCCGCCCGTCGCCGCGGCGGTCGCAAGGATGCCGGCGGCGAGACCGAGGCCGATGACGAGCCCCGACCAGCCTTTCGGCGCCCTCGGGTCCACCGCGATGGCCATGATCGCGGTCACGAGGATGAAGCCGATGAACGCCTCGGCCAGCAGCGCGTTCACGAACTCGACGTTGCCCGGGACGGTGGTGGCGCCGAAGAAGATGTCGCGGTCCGAGAAGCTCGCGCCGCTCTCGCCGTAGATGCCGGCGATGATGAACGCGCCGGCGATGCCCCCGATGCACTGCACGATCACGTACGGGGCGACGTCGGCCCACCGGAAACGCCGCGCGACGGCGAGCGAGATCGTCACGGCCGGGTTGAAGTGGGCCCCGGACACGCCGCCGAGCGCGTAGACGAGGACGGCCAGCGCCGTCGCGAACGCGAACGCGATCGCGAGGGTGTCGCCGAAGCCCCCGTCGAAGAGGTTCCGGTAGAAGGTCAGCTGTCCGGGCTGCTCCAGGACCTGGTCGGGCACCCCCCCGACCTTCCTCATCACGCCCATCGTCACCGCGGTCGCGACCCCGGTGCCGATCGCGACGAACAAAGTCGTCCCTATGAACTCCGAGAGCAGCCGGCGCCCCAGCGAGGCCTGGCCCTCCTCCGCCGGAGCGGGAGCGGTCGCTCCCGCGCCGGAGCCGATCGCAACGTCGCTCATGCGGCTCCTTTCCTCGTCAGACGTGTGGCCCGAAGATGCGTAGTGCAGCGCCAATCAAACACCCTCCGGGCCCCGCGCTCCCGTCGATCCGCCGGTTTGCCGCCTGCGTGGCGACGGGTCTGGGATCATCGTCGCCATGATCCGGGGGGGACGTGGCGCGGTGGCAGGGCTCCTGTTGCTCGTCGCGGGCGCAGTGGCCGCGACGCCGGCGGCGACCGCGGCGGGCGCGGGCGCGCCCGAGGCCACCCCCGGAGACGACGAGATCACGTGCTCCGAGGAGGCGGACTCGGCGTCCGGGCTCGCAGGCGACGACGTGCTCTTCGGCGGGTCGGCGACCGACCTGCTGGGTGGCGACGCGGGCAACGACCAGCTCTACGGCGAGTCCGGCGACGACACGCTGTCGGGCGACCCGGGGTCCGACTACCTCGAGGGCGAGAGCGGCCGCGACGTCCTCGACGGAGGGGAAGGGTCCGACGACCTCCGCGGGGGGACCGGCATCGACACGGTCTTCGGGGGTGCCGGGGACGACGCGATGGACGGCGGGGCCCACGAGGACGACGTGCAGGGACACGCCGGAGACGACCTGATCTTCGGGTGGCACGGCGACGACTCGCTCTCGGGGGGGCCGGGGTCCGACGACGTCTCCGGGTTCATCGGCACGGACTCCATCCGCGGCGGGTCGGGTCTCGACATCCTCTACGGGGGGGACGGCGACGATCGCCTCCTCGGCGGCGGAGGGGGCGACTTCATGCAGGGCTCTGCGGGCTCCGACCACGTCGACGGTGGGACCGGCCGCGACTTCATGGTCGGGGGCAAGGCCCGCGACGTGATCTACGCGCAGGCGGGGAGGGACCGCGTGAAGGGCGGTGCGGGAGACGACGAGGTCTTCGCGGCGGACGACACGGTCGACAAGATCTCCTGCGGGCCCGGCGTCGACCGCGTGCACGTCGACAGGTTCGACGTAGTCGTGGACTGCGAAGAGGTCGA
>DATADL010000056.1:0-4534 GCA_036258555.1 Actinomycetota bacterium
ACGGCGCGTCGGCGGCGGTCTGCGGCGCGTCGTGCATCCCCGCGAAGATCGGGTTGTCCGGCGTCCCGAGCCCGAACTCCAGTGCGCGGCGCGTCGGCGGCGGTCTGCGGCGCGTCGATCACGGCGGCCGAGGCCGTCGCCACCGGACGGGTGTCGCATGCGTTCAACCCCGCGGGCGGCCTCCACCACGCGCGCCGGCGCGAGGCGTCGGGCTTCTGCATCTACGACGATCCCGCCGCGGCGATCGCGAAGGTGCTGGAGCTGCATCCGGACTGGCGCGTGATGTACGTCGACGTGGACGTCCACCACGGCGACGGCGTGCAGTGGATCTTCTACGACGACCCGCGCGTGCTCACGGTCTCGTTCCACCAGTCCGGCCGCTACCTCTCTCCGGGGACCGGCTTCGAGGACGAGACCGGGTCGGGCGACGCGATCGGGACGTCGGCGAACGTCCCGCTGATGCCGCTCACCGGGGGCGCCGACTACCTGTGGGCGCTCGGGGAGGTCGTCCCCGCCCTGGCCGAGGCGTTCGCGCCGCACCTCCTGCTGACGCAGCTCGGCGCGGACACCCACTACGGCGACCCGCTCGCGAACCTCGGGCTCACGATGCGCGCGTACCCGCGCATGGCTCGGATCCTGCACGAGACCGCCGACCGCTTCGCCGCCGGCCGCTGGGTCGCGACCGGAGGGGGCGGGTACCAGGCCGAGACCGTCGTCCCGCGGGTGTGGACGATCCACTTCGCCGAGATGTGCGGGCGGCCCGACCTCGTGCCCTCCGAGTGGCTCGAGGACCTCGATCCCGCCGAGGTCTCGCGCGGGTACCGCGGCACGGTCGAGCGTACGGTCGGCCAGGTGCTCGACGCCTGCCTGCCGCGGCTGTCCGCCCTCGCCCGCTAGGCGGTTCCCGTTACTCCCGCGGTGAGGGAGAGTAAGTCGGGTCATGGGGGCGAAGAGACGGTGGCGGGCCGCGGCCGCCGGCGTGGCCGTGGCGGCGGCGACCGCCGGGATCGCGGCACCGCAGGGGTCGGCGCAGACCGAGGCCGCGCGGCCGAACGTGCTGATCGTGATCACCGACGACCAGCGGGCCGAGGGCACGCTGGGCGTGATGCCGCGGACGAGGCGGTGGTTCCTGCGCGACGGAACCCGCTACGTCAACGCGGTCGCGACGACGCCGACCTGCTGTCCGTCGCGGGCGACGATCATGACGGGCCTGTACGCGCACAACCACGGCGTGCACACGAGCGAGCGCGGCCAGGCCGAGAACATGGACCAGCTCCTCACCATGCAGCGCTACCTCCGCAGGGACGGGTACCGGACCTCCATCTACGGCAAGTACCTGAACGCGTGGCCGCGCGAGATCGACCCTCCGTGGTTCGACGACTGGGCGATCCTGTCCGACAGCACGGCCCGCGCGTACTTCAACGGGCGGTGGAACGTGAACGGCAAGGTCGGCAGGCTGAGGCCCTATTCGACGAGGATCATCGAGCGGAGGGCGCTGCGCTTCCTCGAGTCGACGGAAGCCGACGACGACCAGCCGTGGCTGATGTATCTCGCGCCGATGAGCCCGCACCTCCCGGCAGTTCCGCACCCGCGCCACCGCCGGGCCGACCTGCGGCCGTTCGAGAAGACCCCCGCGATGCGCGAGCGCGATCGCAGCGACAAGCCCCAGGAGGTCCAGGAGCAGGAGGTCGACTGGCCGCTCGTGCGCGAATGGCGTCGCAAGCAGCTCCGCAGCCTGATGTCGGTCGACGAGATGGTGGGCGCGGTCTTCCGCCGCCTCGAGGAGACCGGCGAGGCCGACGACACCCTCGCGATCTACCTGTCGGACAACGGATTTCTGTGGGGCGAGCACGGTCTCAGCCAGAAGATCAGGCCCTACGAGGCGTCGGCGGAGGTCCCCTTCCTCGTCCGCTGGCCCGGGCACCTAGACGCCGGAGCCGAAGAGGAGAGGATCGTGGCGAACGTCGACATCGCGCCGACGGTCATGGCGGCTGCAGGCGTGGAGCCCGAGCACTCGTACGACGGACGGTCGTTCCTCGCCGGCGAGCGGGGCCGCGTGCTGCTGGAGCAGTGGAAGCGGCCGGACCGGACCGTGCCGAACTGGGCCGCGACCCGCGGGGACCGCTACCTGTACGTCGAGTACTACGCGGAGGACCGCCTGGTCCCCGCGTACCGCGAGTACTACGACCTCGTCGAGGACCCGTGGGAGCTCCACAACCTCCTCGGCGACCTCGACCCGACGAACGACCCGCCGGACGCCGCGGAGCTGTCGTTGCAGCTGCACCGCGACGTCGCGTGCGCGGGCACGTCGGGACCGTCCGCCTGCCCCTAGGGGGATAACCTCCCCCCCGTGGTCGACCTGCATCGCTTCGTCGCGTACTCGGTGCCCGCGGGGTTCGCGCTGCTCGCTCTCGGCGCCCTCTACACGTACCTCCGGAACAAGGACACCGGCGGGTGGTACTGGAACCTGCTCGCCGTCGTGCAGGTCGTGCTCGGCCTCCAGGTCCTCGTCGGGGCGATCCTGTTCGCCACCGGCGGCCGCCCGCAGTCGAACGGACCGAGCTGGCTCCACTACGTCTACGGCGGTCTGTTCCCGATCGGCGTCCTCTACTTCGCGCACAAGTACGCCCGCAAGCACCAGGGCGTCGAGATGCTGATCTTCGGGGTGGCGTGTCTGGTCGCGTTCGGGCTCACGTTCCGCGCGCTCCAGACCGGGCTCGGCACCGACTGAGTTGAACCTCGCCGACCTCGCGGTCATCGTGCTCGCGGGTCTCGCGGCGTTCCGCGGCTTCAGGCACGGTCTGCTCGGGCAGTTCTTCGAGCTCGGCGGTGGGTTCCTCGGGCTCGTCCTCGGCGTGACGCTCGCGGGGAGCGTCGCCGACGCGTTCACGGACGAGCCGGGGCTCCAGGCGCTGTTGATCTCGTTGCTGACCGTGTTCATCCTGCTGTCCCTCGGCCAGACCCTCGGGCACCTCGTGGGGCTCCGCTTCGCGCGGGCTGCGAACAGCGCGCGGCTCGGCGGCGTCAACCAGGGCCTGGGGGCCGGGTTCGGGATCTTCGTGACCCTGCTGTCCTACTGGCTGGTGGGGTCGCTGCTGGTCCAGGGGCCGTCGCGCGAGGTCGCGAAGCTCATGAGCAAGTCCGTGATCCTCCAGGAGCTGAACGACATCTCGAAGCCGCCCGACGTCCTCGCGTACCTCCGGCAGTACCTGGACACCGCCGGGTTCCCGCAGGTCTTCGCGGGCCTGCCGCGGCCTGTCGGTGAGCCCGTCGACCTCCCGTCCGACCGCGTCGCCCGTGCGGCGGCGCGCAAGGTGCAGGCGTCGACGGTGAGGATCGTCGTGCCGGCATGCGGCGGACAGCAGCTCGGCACGGGATGGATCGGCGCGCCCGACACGGTCGTCACGAACGCGCACGTGGTCGCGGGCGGAGGCGACGTGCAGGTGCAGGACCAGGACGGCACGCACACCGGCCGGGTCGTCGTGTTCGACCCCGGGACCGACGTCGCGATCGTGCACGTCACGGGGCTGTCGGGCCGGCCGCTCGCCCTGGAGACGACCGCGCTGGAGCGGGGAACGCCCGGGGCGACCCTCGGCTACCCGGGATCGGACGCGCCCAACCTCGACGTCGATCCGGCGGCGGTCCAGGATTCGTACCCCGCGAGGGGGCGCGACATCTACGGGCGCGACGACGTGACGCGTGAGGTCTACGAGCTGCGCGCGTCGATCAGGCAGGGAGAGTCGGGAGGGCCGTTCGCGCTCCGGAGCGGCGCGGTGGCCGGCGTCGTGTTCGCCGCGTCGACGACCGACAGGAACGTGGGCTACGCGCTGACGGGGGCCGAGATAGAAGACGAGCTGCAGGAGGGGTCGGCGAGGACCGAGCCGGTGTCGACGGGAGACTGCGCGCGCTAGCCGCCGCCGTTACGCCGTCTGTCCCCCGTCGATCACGAGCGTCGATCCCGTCACGAACGACGACGCGTCCGACGCCAGGTAGATCGCGGCCCCCACGATCTCGTCCGCCTGCCCGATCCGCCCCATCGGGATCATCCCGACGATCGCCTGCAGGATCCCCTCGTCCTTCGTCATCCAGTCGTTGAGCGGCGTCTCGATCCATCCCGGCGCGATCACGTTCACACGGACGCCCGATCCCGCGAGCTCCTTGGCGACCGCCTGGCTGAACAACCGCACGCCGCCCTTCGCCGCCGAGTACGGCGAGAGCCCCGGCGCGCCCTCGATGCCGGCGACCGACGAGATCTGGATGATCGAGCCGCCGCGGTGCTCGAGCATCTTCTGCGCGGCGAGCTGCGTGCCGTGGAAGACCGAGTCGAGGTTGAGCTTCAAAAGCTTGTCCCAGCCCGGGGGCCGCAGACCGACGAGCGGCGACGTGAAGTTCGAGCCTCCCGCGTTGTTCACGAGCACGTCGATGCCGCCGAGCTCGGCGACCGTACGGCCGATCAGGGCTTCGATGTCGTCGCGGCTCGTGACGTCGGTCCTGACCGCGAGCGCGCGCCGGCCCAGCGAGTCGATCTCCTTCG
>DATADL010000057.1:0-15517 GCA_036258555.1 Actinomycetota bacterium
TACCTGTCGCCGCCGCGGCTAGACACGTCGCGTCCCCTGCGGAAGAAGTGGCTCCGGTGGAGGTCCTCGTCGTCGATCGTTATCAGCAAGGGGACGACGATGGCCTTGTCGCTCTCGACGCTCTGCAGGAAGCCGGGGACGAGGTGCGCGCCCTCGAGGATCATGTCGGTCCCCTCCTCGATCGCGCGGTCGATCAACGCCTGCGCGCCGACCGCGACCGCGGCCGCCTGCTCGCGGAACCCGATGATCAGCTTGTCGCCCGAGTGCGGGATGGGCTGGCGCACCGCGCTGTCGGCTTCGAAGGACGACGCGTACAGGGTCGGGAACATCGCCTCGGTCAGCGCGCTTCTGAGCACCTCGCGCACCGCGTCGGTCGACACCACGCGCGTGATCCCGAGGCGGCTCGCGAGCTGGGTCGCGATCGTCGACTTGCCGACGCCGGTCGCGCCGCCGAGCAGGATGATCAGCGGGACGTCGAGCTCGGCGACCGACTGCCACTTCACGAACGCCTGCGCGTACGACTCGCCGGCCTCGCGTCGGAGCACGCGCACGGTGAGGTCGTGGAGCGCGTCCTCCGTGACGTACGGAGAGCCCGAGCTCCGTAGCTCCTCTTCGACCTTGTTCGCGACGGAATAGGCGCGGCCGGGGCCGAGGCCCGTCGCCATCAAGGAAGAGGCCGTCAAGCCCTTCGAGTAAGGGAGGCCGCGTTCGCTCTCCGTGACGAAGATGTGCTTACGTCGCTTCTCGTTCACCCTGTCGGTGCCTTCCTGCCGCGAGATCCGCTGCCCGGCCGAGCATCGCCTCGAGGTCGCCGTCGTCCACCGGAACCGGCACGTTGTCCATGTAGACGACGTCCATCCCGGAGCGGAGCGCCTCTCTCGTTGCCACGTCGATCCCGGCCGCCTTGATCTCGCACAACAGGACGTCGGCTCGTCCGGCGTCCTTCAGCTCCTGCTTCAACTTCCCCCGGTCGGACAGCGAATGGCTGATCCCGACCACCCGGCACCCGTGCTCGCCCTCGAGGTGACGCTTGAGGGACTCCCCCGCTGCCTCGGGGGCCGTAGTCGCGACGACCACCTCTGCTCCCTGGACCGAGCGAGTGGGGGCGGGACGGAAGACGGTTCGAACCAGCTCGATCTCTTGCTTGCCTCCCGGCGACCATGCATCTCTTACGAGAGAGGTTGTACGGGAGACCTGAGAGGGAGAACCGAACGGCTCTTCGCACATAGTAACGACCACGAAGTCCGCAAGCAACAACCGGTACGGCCCCATGTAGCCGCTCAGGTACTCCTCCGGGATCGACGCCGGGACGACGAGCACGTTCGCATCCGCCCGGCACGGCGGGATCGAGGACCCCGAGCCTTCGAGGAGCAGCAGGTCGCCGGGCAGGTCGTTGGCGAGCTCGATCCCCGCGGCGACGTTGGAGATCTCCACGCCGCCGGCGAGACCGCCGCCGCACCGGCGACACCCCACGGTCGGCACGCGGCCCAGCAGCGCGTCCTCGACGTAGTCCGACGCGGCGTGCTTGCCCGCGTCGGCCATGGCGAGGAGGTCGCCGGGCTCGAGGTCGAGCTCGTCCCCGCGCAGCACCTCGGGCTCGGCGGGGCCCCCTCGCCCCATGGCGACGATGATCGGCCGGTGGCCGCGACCGGTCAGGCAACGGGCGGTGAACCCGGCCACAGCAGTCTTGCCGGTCCGCTTCCCGGTCCCGACGAGCGCGAGCGAGGGCTTGGCCGCGAGGCGCGGCCGCGGCGGGGGCCGCAGCTCGAAGTCCGCTCCGCGGTAGGGCGTCTCGTGCCACAGCGCGATCGACGCGAGCACGTGGCGTCGCCGGTAGTCGAGCACGGGCTCGTCCGAGAGGTCGACGACGGCGTCGACCTCCGTGCCCCCGAGGAACTCGTCCAGCGCCGCACGCGGGTCGTCCCCCAGGACGACGCGGACGTCGCCGTAGGCGTCGACTCCTTCCGCCGGCAGCTTCTCCCGGCCGCCGACGAGCAGCGCCGCTACCACTTCGTCGCCGCCGGACGCCAGGTCGCGCAGCGCCGCCTCTACCACCGGCGGATAGTGCTCGCCGTCGACGACTGCGAGGTATCGGATCGGGCCCTCCTCCGTGCCGCTCGCGGGGCGGGTCGTGGGGATTGGAAGGAAAAGGTTACGGAGCGTCCTCGAATGGGAACCCTATGTGACGAAAGCTCTCCGGCTCTGGAGGTCCACGATGTTCGGTCGCAATCGAGACGACGCCCGCGAGGATCGCACCTTCGTCGGGCGAGACGTGATGGCAGCTCGAGGAGGTGTCTCGGCGGGGGCCGTGCTCACCGGCGTCGTCGTCGCCTTCGGCGCGATGTTCCTGCTGACCGCCGTCATCTCCGGTGTCCTCGTCGGTCTCGGGCTCACGGACGAGCTCACGCCGGGCGAAGCGACCGACGTCGGGATCGCGACGGGGATAGGTCTCGTGGTCGCGCAGTTCCTCTCGTATACGTGGGGTGGCTACGCCGCCGGGCGCATGAGCCGCGGCGCCGGATCGGCCAACGGAGCCCTCGTCGCCCTGCTCGGCGTCGTGCTGGGCGTCGCGATCGGCGCGATCGCGGCCGGCATCGGGGCGACGGAGGACCTGAGGACGCCCTTCAACTCGAGCCAGCTCCCCGCGGACGGCGAGGTCCTGCGCTGGGGCACCGGCCTTGCCATCGCGGCCCTCGCCGCCATGTTCTTCGGCGGGATCGTCGGAGGCGCGCTCGGCTCGCGGTGGCACACGAAGCTCGAGCGGCGGACGGTCGCCGAGACCGAGGAGCGGGACCGCCGCGGCACGGCCCGCCGCGACGGCTCCGCCGGGGACCGCCGTCGCGAGGCCGAGACCATCGACCTCAGGGAGGGACGGGCGTCGGACACCGCGGTTACGACCAGGAGCCGGCGGGAATAACCCAGGCGACGGGATACGGACGCACCGGGGGCGCCTGTGCCGCCGGCCCTCCGAGGGGAGCGCCGGCCGAGGGAGGCGCCTCCGCTGCGCGTCCGGCGCAGCGGAGTGAGGGCGGCCGCCGGTCCCGAGCCCGTTTGGGCACGCCGCAGGATTGGCCACCCCCTCGCCTAACCTAGGAATCGTGAGAAAGGTCCTGTTCCTGATCGCGGCCGCATGGCTCGCCCTGCTGCCGGCAGCGGAGGCCTCGGCCCCCGGGGCCCTCCCCGCGCTCCCGCCGCTCGGCGCGGCCGAGGAGCCGATCTTCGCCGCGGGCGGGACGCCTCTGACGAACGGGGTCTTCTTCCCGGGGACGGCCATGTGCGTCGGGACCAACTGCCAGGGAGTTCCCTATCAGGTCGCCAAGGGCTCCGACCTCCGCTTCTACAACCTCGACACCGCCGTGGTGGCGAACAACCACCGGATCGTCTCGAAGCGGACGACCAAGAAGGGACGGCCCCTGTTCCAGTCCGACACGATCGGGGGGCCGGCGAGCACGGTCGTGAAGATCTCGCACCTGAAGCCGGGCATCTACCCGTTCACGTGCACCGTCCACTTCGGGATGGACGGGATCCTCGAGATAGTCGAGTAGCTCGCCTCTTCGTCGGGCCGCGTACGCGTCCCGGCACTACGGGTGGGCCTTGGCCCCCTCCGGCTCCCACTCGCTGACGAACACGCGCCAGCCCGCGCGCCGCTCCCTGCAGATCCGGCGGACCTGCTCGGCGCGCGTCGCGGACTCCGGCCGCGGGACGACGACGAGCAACGACGGTCCCGCACCGGCGAGGGCCACCGGCAGCCCCGACTCCTGGATCTGCGCGTACACCGCGGCCGTCTCCGGCATGAGCTTGAGACGGTGCGGCTCGTGGAGCCTGTCGTTCATCGCGTCTGCGACCACGTCGGCGCCCGCGCCGGCCGACATGGCCGCGACGAGGAGGGCCGCGCGCGACGCGGTGAACTGCGCGTCGCCGAACTTGACCTCGGCCGGGAGGGCCTTGCGAGCGGTCTTCGTCGGGAACCCCTCGCGCGGAACCGCGAGGATCGGCACGAGCCGGTCGCTCGGATCGACGCGGAAGTACCTGATGTCGTCCTCGTCGTCGCCGCGATAGCAGACGACCAGGCCCCCGATCAGCGCGGGCATCACGTTGTCCGCATGGCCCTCGAGGTCGGTGGCGAGCCGGATCATCTCGGTCTGCGGGACCGTGCGTCCCGTCACCGCGCGGGCGGCGAAGAGGCCCCCGACGATCGCGGCGGCCGACGACCCGAGCCCCGCACCGAGCGGGATCGGGTTCTTGACCCGGACCGCGAACCCCGCGGGGCGGCGCCCCACGTGGTCGAAGAACGCGTTCATCGACCGGATGACCAGGTTGGTCTCGTCGGCGGGCAGCTGGTCGGCCCCCTCGCCTTCGACGGCGATCTCGATGGAGTCGCGCCGCGGCTCGATCTCGATCTCGAGGTGCATCCTGATCGCAGCGCCGAGGGAGTCGTAGCCGGGACCCAGGTTCGCCACGGTCGCGGGCACGCGCACCTTCACGGAAGCCGGCATCTGCTCAGCCCTTTCGTCTTCGCCTTCTCGGCCCTCACCGGGACGCACCGCCGGTCGGGGATCATGCCAGATCGAGCTCGGCGAGAATCGGCTCGAGGACGGGCGGGACCCTCTTCGGGCGCGGCGCTCCGGCGATCGCCCAGTCGGGGTCCTTGAGACCGTGGCCGGTGAGCACGCAGGCGACGACCGCGCCCTTCGGGAGCTCGCCGGCGGCGTGCATCTGCCGGAGGCCGGCGACCGACGCAGCGGACGCGAGCTCGACGAACACGCCCTCGCGCGCGAGGTCGCGGTATGCCTCCACGATCTCCTTGTCGCGGACCGAGCGGATCGCGCCGCCCGACGCCGCGGCCGCGTCCTCGGCCCCCTTCCACGACGCGGGGTTGCCGATCCGGATCGCGGTCGCCACCGTGACGGGGTCGGGAACGACCTCGCCGCGGACGATCGGGTTCGCCCCCTCGGCCTGGAAGCCGTGCATCCGGGGCAACGCGTCCGCCCACCCCGCGCTGCGCGCTTCCGCGTAGCCGCGCCAGTAGGCCGTGATGTTGCCGGCGTTGCCGACCGGCATCAGGTGCAGGTCTGGGGCGCGGCCGAGCGACTCGACTATCTCGAAAGCACCCGTCTTCTGGCCCTCGATGCGGAAGGGGTTGACGGAGTTGACGAGCGTGATCGGCCAGCGCTCGGCCATCTCGCGGGTGAGCGTCAGGGCCTGGTCGAAGTTGCCGTCGATCTCGAGCACACGCGCGCCGTGCACCAATGCCTGCGCGAGCTTGCCGAGCGCGACGTTCCCGCTCGGGATCAGCACCCCGCAGGTCATTCCGGCGCGGGCCGCGTAGGCCGCGGCCGACGCGCTGGTGTTGCCGGTCGAGGCGCACACGACTGCCGACGAGCCTTCCTCGAGCGCCTTCGAGATCGCCAGCGTCATCCCGCGGTCCTTGAACGATCCCGTCGGGTTCAGGCCCTCGTACTTCAGCCACACCTCGGCGCCGGTCTCCTCCGAGAGGCGTTCCGAGTGAACGAGGGGCGTCGCGCCCTCGCCCAGGGTGACGACGGGCGTCGACTCGTTCACGGGGAGGTGGTCGAACCAGCGCCGGATGATCCCCCGGCGCTCGCCCAGCGCGGTCGGCGTCATCGCTCCTGCGCCCCCTCCACCCGGATCGTCGAGCGGACGGACTTCACGACGTCGAGGTCGGCGAGGTCGGCGAACGTCGCCACGTGGCGGCCCTCCGTCGAGGTGTGCGTGATCAGGACGAGCGTCGCCTCGTCGCCCGAGCCCTCCTGGCGCACGCTCGCGATCGACACGTCGTGGCGCGCGAAGACCCCTGCCACCGCCGCGAGCACGCCCGACTGGTCGAGCACGGACAGGACGAGGTAGTAGCGGACGCGGGCCTCCTCCGGGGGCCGGATCACGGCGTCGCGCGCGAACGCGTCGACCGGTGCGGCGGGTGCGCGGTGCGCGAGGTTGCGCGCTATCTCGACGACGTCGCCGACGACGGCCGACGCCGTGGCCGACCCGCCGGCGCCGCGCCCGAGCAGCATCAGCTCGCCGACCTCCTCGCCCTCGACGAAGACGGCGTTGAAGACCTCGCGCACCGACGCGAGCGGGTGGGTCTTGGGAACCATCGCCGGGTGGACGCGCACCGCGACCTGTCCTTCGTCGAGCTCCGCGACCGCGAGCAGCTTCACCTCGTAGCCGAGGTCGTGCGCGGCGGCCACGTCCTCGGCCGTCACAGTCGCGATCCCCTGCCGCCGCACGTCGGACCCGGCAACCCGCGCCCCGAACGCCAGCGTCGCGAGGATCGCGAGCTTGGACGCGGCGTCGTGGCCTTCGACGTCGGCCGTCGGGTCGGTCTCGGCGTACCCGAGCGCCTGCGCTTCCGCCAGGGCGTCGGCGAACGACATCCCGTTCTCGCTCATCCGCGTCAGGATGAAGTTCGTCGTCCCGTTGAGGATCCCCGTGACGCGGACGAGCTTGTCACCCGCCAGCGACTCCTTGATCGACCGGACGACGGGGATCCCGCCTCCGACCGCGGCCTCGAACAGCACGTCGGCGCGCGAGCGACCCGCCGCCTCGAGCAGCTCGCGCCCGTGGGTCGCGATCAGCTCCTTGTTCGCGGTGACGACGTGCTTCCCGGCCGCGAGCGCTTCCAGGACGAGGTCGCGGGCCGGGTCGATCCCGCCGATCGTCTCGACGACGACGTCGACGGACGGATCCTTCACGACCTCCCACGGGTCGTCCGTGACGATGCCGGCCGGGAGGTCCACGGCGCGGACCTTCGCCGTGTCGCGCACCGCGACCCGGACGAGCTCGACGAGCGCGCCTGCCCTCCTCTCGAGCTCGGCGGCGTGGCGGCGCAGGATCGACGCGGTCGCGCCTCCCACTACGCCGCATCCGAGGAGCCCGACGCGGACGGGACGCTCCAGGGGGGCCGGGCTCATGGACGCAAGTTATCGCCCTCACGGTGCGGGGCCCGGCGCGAGCGCAGCAGGTAATCGGACATACGGGGCGAAAAAGTTCGGAGATCTTTCCCACCCCCTTCGCAACCCCCAGGAGGCGACGTGGCGCGCATCGAGCCGAAGAGACGGACGACCCTCACGCTCGTCGCGGTCCTCGCCCTCGGCGCCGTCGCCGCGTCCCAGCTCGGCGTGGGGGCGGCCGCCAAGCAGGACGGACGTGCCGGATCCGGCGGCCGGGCCGTGGCCCACCGGGCCGGCGGCCGCGTCGCGTCCGCACCCGCGGGCCCCGACGCCCGCATCTACCGCGTCGCCGACGCCGCCATCGAGCCCACGCTCGGCATCACGAAGAAGGGCGACGTCTTCTACGCGGCCGCCGCCGGCGTCACCGGCGTCGACGTCATGCGGTCGACCGACGACGGAGGCACCTGGGAGGAGACGTAGCCGCGCTTCCCGACAGGGCAGAAGTCGCACCCCGTCACCCTCGACCCGTACGTCTACGTCTCCGAGGCGACCGGGCGGATCTTCAACATCGACCTGATGGTCGTCTGCTCGAACCTGTCGTTCAGCGACGACGACGGCGAGTCGTGGATCACGAACCCGCTCGCGTGCGGGCGTCCCGTCAACGACCACCAGACGCTGTTCTCCGGACCCCCCGCCGTCAGCCCGACGGTGGGGTATCCCGAGGTCGTGTACTACTGCTGGAACGACTTCGGCGCGGGATCGTCGTGCTCGAAGTCGCTCGACGGAGGGATCAGCTGGACGGCCACGGGCTCGCCCGCGTTCGCCGGCTACACCGTCGACGGGGAGGACACCGAGGTCGACAGCTGCGGCGGCTTCCACGGCCACGGGGTCGTGGGACCCGACGGAACCGTCTACCTCCCCAAGGAGTACTGCGGTCAGCCGTGGATCGGGATCAGCAGGGACGAGGGCCTGACCTGGACGCGCGTCCAGGTGGCGAACAACACGACCGAGCGCCTCGGCTCGGACACCTCGGTGGCGGTCGACGCCAAGGGGAACCTCTACTACGTGTACGAGAGCGAGGACCAGCGGCTCTGGCTCGTGACGTCGACCGACGGCGGCGAGCACTGGACGAAGCCGAAGATGGTCGGTGCTCCCGGGGTCAAGGAGGTCACGCTCCCGACCATCGACGCCGGCGATCCCGGCAAGGTCGCGATCGCCTACATGGGCAGCGAGAACTCGCGGTACGCGAGGTGCGCTCCCGACTGCTCGGGCGACGACTACGCCGGCGTCAGGTGGAACGGTTACATAACGATGACGACGAACGCTCTCGCCGACGAGCCGCTCTTCTACAGCGGGACGGTCAACGCCAAGGGCGACCCCCTCTACATCGGACGCTGCGACTTCTCCAACAGGTGCAGCCCGATCCTCGACTTCATCGACGTCGAGATCGCCCCCGATGGAACGCCCTGGGGCGCGTTCGTCGACCCGTGCAGCGCGATCTGTGCGAAGAACGGCGCGAACGACGGCTCTGTCGCCGTCGTAGGACGGTTGGTGGGAGGGCCGCGCCTCCGTTAGGCGCGCTTCACGAGCCGGCGCATCATCCAGCCGCCGCCGGCGTCGATGAGCTCCGCAGTGGCGAGGTGCGCACGCGCTCCGATGCGGTCGACGAGCGCGGTCGCGATCTTGTCGCGGGGGTGCCCCACCCACAGCGTCCCGCCGATCTTCAGCATGGACGCGAACGCGGGGACCCGCCGCTCGACGTTCTCGAGCGTGTCGCTGAAGTAGACGAGCACGTCCAGGGGGCGGCTCGCTCGCTCGAGCACCTCCACGTTCCGCGGCAACGGCCGGAGGAGCGACCAGAAGTCCGGCGGTTCGTTGACGACCGCGATGGCCTGCCCCGGCTCGATCCCCAAGCGGCGAGCGAACTCCATACCCCCGCGATCTTCCTATGTCTGTAGGGTCGGCGGATGCCCGAATTGCCCGAGCTCCAGGCGGTGGCGGAGCGACTCACCGAGACGTTCGGGGGCAAGACGCTCCGCCGGGTCGACGCCTACCAGTTCTCCGCCCTCAAGACCGTGGAGCCGTCGCCGTTCGACCTCGGGGGCCGGGTGCTGGACGGCGTCGGGCGCCGGGGCAAGTACCTGGTCTTCGAGCTGGGCGACCTCCGTGTGCTCGTCCACCTATCGCAGGGCGGCCGGCTCGACTTCGAGGACCCGCCGAGGACGTCGAAGCCGCGCGGCGCCGTGGCGCGGTTCGTCTTCGAGGACGGTCCGTCCCTGCTGGTCAAGGAGTTCGGGACCGAGCGCAAGGCGGCGTGGTGGGTGCTGACGCGCGGAGACGAGGGGCCCCTCGCGGACCTCGGGCCCGAGCCGTTCGACGACGCTTTCACGGCGGTCGTGGACGCGGCGGCGGACCGGCGCCAACTGCACAACTGGCTGCGCGACCAGAAGGTCGTGGCCGGGATCGGCCGCGGGTTCGCCGACGACGTCCTGCACGAGGCGCGGCTGTCACCGGTCAAGCAGACGATGTCGCTCACGGCGACGGAGAGGACGGCGCTCCTCGACGCGGTGCGCAAGGTCCTGTCGGAGGCCACCGATCGCGAGCGGGAGCGCACCGGAGGCCTGCCGGCGAAGATGGGCGAGAGGTTCACGATCCACAACCATTACGGCCGGCCCTGCCCTCGCTGCGGCGCGACGCTGCAGCACGTCGTCTACGAGTCGCGCGAGGTCGTGTACTGCCCGGCGTGTCAGACCGGCGGCAAGGTCCTGGCGGACCGCGTGCTGTCCCAGTTCCTCAAGTAGCGCAGCGGGCGCCTCGGCGGGCGCGCTGACTAGAGCGGCACGTCCAGGCGCAGTACGTCGTCGTAGGTCTCGCGCCTGACGATCACCTGCGCCTCCCCGTCTGCGACCAGCACGACCGGGGGCCGCGGAAGACGGTTGTAGTTCGACGACATCGAGTACGTGTACGCGCCGGTCGCGGGGACGCACAGCAGGTCGCCCGGCGCGACGTCCTCGGGGAGGCGCACGTCGCGGATCAAGAGGTCCCCCGATTCGCAGTGCTTGCCGGCCACCGTGCACCACAGCGCGGCCTCGTCCTCCATGCGGTTCGCCAGGGCGGCCTCGTATACCGCGCCGTACAGCGCGTACCGCGGGTTGTCGCTCATCCCGCCGTCGACCGAGACGTACACGCGGTCGGGCTGGTCGGCGTGGCCCCGGGCCTTGGGGACGCGCTTGACCGTGCCCACGCGGTAGACGGTCACCCCGGCCGGGCCCGCGAGAGCGCGCCCGGGCTCGAACAGGATGTCGGGGGCCGCGAGGTCCCGCGCGGCGAACGCGTCGCGCGCCACGGCGGCGATCGCCGCGACGAGCTCCGCCGGGTCGGGCGGGTCGTCGTCGGGCGTGTACGCGATCCCGAGCCCGCCCCCGAGGTCGAGCTCGCGAAGCTCGAGCCCCAGCTTCGTCCGCGCGTCCCCGGCGAGCTCCGCCAGCCTCGCCGCGGCCAGCTCGAACGCGTCCTTGTCGAAGATCTGCGACCCGATGTGCGCGTGCAGCCCGACCAGGTCCAGCGACAGTCCGGCGGCCGTCCGCAGCGCGGCGAGCGCGATCCCGTCGGCGAGCGTGAAGCCGAACTTGGAGTCCTCCTGGCCCGTCTGGACGTACTCGTGCGTGTGCGCCTCCACGCCGGGCGTCACGCGTATCAGCACGCGGCGCGACCAGCCGACCTCGTGCAGACGGTGGAGCTCCTCGAAGGAGTCGGCGACGACCCGCCCCACTCCGGCGTCGCGGGCCGCGACGAGCTCTTCGACCGACTTGTTGTTGCCGTGGAAGACGACGCGTTCCGGCGGGAACCCCGCGGCCAGGGCGGTCGCGAGCTCGCCGCCGGTGCAGACGTCGAGCCCTAGGCCGAGGTCGCGGAGGATCTCGCATACCGCGACGCAGCAGAAGGCCTTGCCCGCGTACAGCACGTTCGCCGGCGGGACCGCGCGGGTGAAGGCGGCCGCCCGCCTCTCCAGCGTCGCCCGGTCGAAGAGGATCACCGGCGTCCCGTGCTCGGCCGCGAGCTGCGGCACGTCGCATCCGCCGATCGAGAGGTGACCGGCGGCCGAGATCCGAGCCGTGTCCGGGAAGACCTCGAGCGCGGGAGCCGTCAGGGAAGCCTCTCGAGCGCGCCCGTCCACAGGAGGTCGCAACGCCCGCCGACCCGGACGCCGGCCGCGGTCGCCGACACGGTCATGCGCGACGGCCGCCCCATCTCGACGCCCTGGTCGACCGTGAGCTCGACGTCGCCGAGCCGGTCGGCGAGGTACACGCCGAGACAAGCCGCCGCCGAGCCCGTCGCCGGGTCCTCGTCGACGCCGACCGACGGGAAGAGGCCGCGGGCGCGGAGCTTCCCGGCCCCCACGCCCGTGAAGCAGTAGACGCCGAACGGGCTCAGCTTCTCGAGCGCGGGAGGATCGACGTCGACGCGAGCGAGGGCGTCCAGGTCGCGCAACGGAACCATGAAGTGCTGGAGCCCCGCATCCGACAGCGCGGGGCGGAGGACGGCCGGGCGGCCGAGCTCGTATCCCTCGAGCGTGACGTCGCGCTCCTCGACTCGCAGCGCCCGCGCGATCTCGAGGTGCGCCCGGACGTTCGTCTTCTCCATGTCGGGCGACGCCGACCCGGTCCGCGCGAAGTACAGGGTGGCGCCCTCGACCGTCACGTCGGTCTCGCCGGCCCTCGATCGTTGGGTCACCCGGTCGGACGTGAGGCGGCCGAGGTGGCGCAGCACCCACGTCGTCCCGAGCGTGGGGTGGCCGGCGAACGGCAGCTCGTCTCCCGGCGTGAAGATCCTCACGTCGTAGGAGCTCGCGTCGCCGCCGGTGACGAACGTCGTCTCGGACAGGTTGAAGGTCTGGGCGATCGCCTGCATCTGCCCGGCGTCGAGGTCGCCGGCGTCGGGGAAGACCGCCAGCGGATTCCCGCCGCGGAAGGGGTCGCCGGCGTGGAACACCGAGACGGTGACGAAGTCCATACGACCAGTATCGCGGGTCACATGCGATCCGGGGCCGAGACGTTCAGGAGCCCCAGGGCCTCCGCGACCACGCTCTTGGTCGCGAGGCACAGGGCGAGGCGCGCGGCCGTCAGGTCGGGGTCGTCGGTCATCACCTTGCAGTCCCGGTAGAAGGCCGAGAACTGCGACGCGAGCTCCTCGACGTAGCGCGTCACCTTCTGCGGCGCCCGCTGTCCGGCGGCGTCGACGACGACCTCCTCGAACGCCGCGAGCTTGCGCATCAGCGCGTCCTCGCTCGGGTGGCCGAGCCGGTCCAGCGGCGCGCTCGGGACGTCCGCGGCCTGCCCCGCGGCGGCCGCCTTGCGCAGGATCGAGCAGATGCGCGCGTGCGCGTACTGCACGTAGTACACGGGGTTCTCGGGATCCTGCTCCTTGGCCGCCTCGATGTCGAAGTCGAGCGGCGCGTCGATCCCCCGCGTCAGGAACGTGTAGCGCGCCGCGTCGACGCCGACCTCCTCCACGAGGTCTTCGAGCGTCACGAAGACCCCCGCGCGCTTCGAGCCCTTGAGGCTCTGTCCCTCCGTCGACAGGGTCACGACCTGGACGAGCCGGATCTCGACGTCGTCGCTCTCGTGTCCGAGCGCCTGGGCCATGGCCTTGAGGCGCGCGACCGTCCCGTGGTGGTCGGCGCCCCACAGGTAGATCAGGTGATCGAACCCGCGCCCGAACTTGTCGCGCAGGTACGCGGCGTCGCCCGCCAGGTAGGTGGGCGCGCCGTTCTCGCGTACGAGCACACGATCCTTGTCGTCACCGAACCTCGTCGAGAGGAACCACAGCGCGCCGTCGCGTTCCTCCGCGAGGCCGGTCTCCTTCAGATGCCGGAGCGTGTCGTCCAGCGCCCCCGAATCGTGCAGCGTGCGCTCCGAGAACCACACGTCGAAGTGCGAGCGGAACCTTTCGAGCGAGATGCGCATCTCCTGCTGCATCCGAAGGAGGCCCATGTCGCCGAGGACCAGGCTCCTCTCGCCGGGATCCGCGTCGACCAGCCGGGGGCCGAGCTCCCCCGCGAGCTCGCGAGCCAGGTCCGCGACGTACGCTCCCTGGTAGCCGTCTTCCGGCAGCTCCGCGTCGACCCCGAAGTGCCGCAGGTAGTGGGCCTCGATCGACCGACCGAACAGCAGCGCCTGCCGTCCGGTGTCGTTCACGTAGAACTCGCGGGTCACCTGGTGACCGGTCGCCTCGAGGAGGCTCGCGATCGCGTCGCCCACGGCGGCGTGGCGGCCGCTGACGACGTTGACGGGCCCGGTCGGGTTCGCCGAGACGAACTCGACGTTGACCTTCTTTCCCAGGCCGTGGTCGCTGCGGCCGAAGCGCGCCGCGGGATCGGCCGCGCGGCGGACGACGTCGTGCAGCCACGCCGCGGAGAGGTGGAAGTTCAAAAAGCCGGGGCCCGCTACCTCGACCCTCTCCACGAACGGGGCCTCGGGAAGGTGCTCGACGAGCGTCGCGGCGAGCTCGCGCGGGTTCGTCCGCTGCTCCTTGGCCGCCGCGAGCGCCACGTTCGTCGACCAGTCGCCGTGCTCGCGCCGGCGCGGGCGCTCGAACTGGATCGTCGCGGTCGTCGTGGCGCCGGCTTCCGCCAGCGCAGCCCGCAGCAGGTCGGCGAGCTGGTCGGCGATCACCGGCTCATCCCACCAGCCGCTCGACGACGTCCAGCAGGTCGTTGGGGTCGAACGGCTTCGTCAGGTACTCGGAGACCCCGTAGCTCTTGCCCTTCTCGATGTCGGACGCCTGTGCCTTCGCCGAGAGGAACACGACGGGGATCTCCTGCGTCGAGGATTGCTCCTTGAGCTTCTGGCACGTCTGGTAGCCGTCGAGCCGCGGCATCATGATGTCGAGGATGACGAGGTCGGGCAGCTCGCGGCTCGCGATCTCGAACGCCTCCTCGCCGTGGTGCGCGGTGAGGACGTCGTAGCCCTCGAGCTCGAGGTTGACCTCGAGGAGCCGGAGGATGACGGGGTCGTCGTCGCAGATGAGGACGCGTTTGGGCGATTCGGCCATGGGATCGCCGAGCCTATCGTCCGGCCCGGAGGCGGCGGTTGCATGCTCTAGGGTTGGGGGCCGGGCCCCCGTAGCTCAGGGGATAGAGCACGCGCCTCCGGAGCGCGGTGCGCAGGTTCGAATCCTGCCGGGGGCACGTTGCACATCTGTGCACCAGCGCGCTCCGGCGGCACCCTCAGGAAAGGATCCTTCCGCTCTGGGTGCGCAACCCGCGCACGGATCAGCCTATTCCGGTGAGGCAGGGTTAGGTTCTTCCCAAGCATCAAACTCAGACAGAACGGCACGAGCGAACTTCTCATCCTCGGCGGACAGCTCAAGCGACGCCTCCGAATCAGCGTAGGTAGGTTCAGGTCGCAGACGCCCTAACGCGGCTGCTATCCCAGGGAGGACGTCGTCTCGCTCTGCGTCCACGAGGCGAATCCACGACGCGACCACTGCAGGCGACGTCTCTGTCAGTCGCTTCTCGCCCCGCTCGAAGGCCAAGATCGCCTTTTCATCAAGCGACAGCCTCTCGGCGAGCGAGCTGGGAGAAAGACCCATCTCCATTCGAGCACGCTCTAGACGGGCCGGGAGGGGAATAGCTCCGCCCCGTTCCGCCAGCGCGCGTTTTACAGCAGCCAAAAGCTTCTCCCGAACCAATGGGCTCAGTCCCTCGCCAGGCCGAAGAAGCTGATCGATTGCTCGCTGAACATCCGACGTCATGACCGCGTGCCCAGAGTGCAATAGCTGAACGAGCTCGTGTTCAACGAGATCGTCAGCGCTGTCTACGGAATCCAGTTGCCCAATTTCCCACCGGAGGCGATCAATGACAGACGCTTCGTCTCCATGAGGACGCTCGTGCTGGTTCTCCTTAGTCACGATCTCCTCCTCTCGCGGAACGCGGCGAGTTCGGGATGACAATCGGCTGCTTCTCGGAACCTCTGGAGCGCCCGAAAGTAGCGCTGCCGGCACGCTTCTTCGCTAACGCCGCCGATTCGAGTTGCGATCTCGCCATACGGAAGCTCCTCGATGGCACGCAACGCGATGATCAATTGATCAGTATCGCGGAGTGAGGCCAGGACATCGCTGACGGCGGCGACGGTCGCCGGGTCGACCGGTGCAGATTGTTCTTCCTCGGGTGTGGACTCTAGGTCTTCGCGAAGCTCCTCGAGAGCTCCTTCTGAACGCCGCCAATCTCCAACAGCATGGCGAACGAACCCTCGTAACCAGGAGCCAAAGGACCCCTTCGCCGGATCAAACCGATCGATCTTGAGAATCGCGCGCTCGATCGCGCGCTCAACAACTAGCTCGCGGTCCGCATCCCCGAGGTCGCTCGCGATCGCACGCGCATATCCGAGTAGACGCTCCCCAAAGAGACTGACCAAGAATGGCCCCGCGTACGGCTCTCCTGAGCGGGCACTACGTATCAGTTCCGGGATGTCCAATGGCTCACCTCCTCTTCTGATACGTAACGGCGTGACATTCATCCCAAGGTCGAATCGCCTCGGGCAACGGTACGAACCAGATCGACGTCCGGATCTCGATAAGACCATAGGGCGAGAGATTCCGGACGT
>DATADL010000058.1:0-2828 GCA_036258555.1 Actinomycetota bacterium
CCGGAGCAGAACAAGACGGAGGTGAGGCTCGCGGGGGCCGAGCTCGTCGAGGTCGACGGGACCCTCGCCGACGCGGCGGCGCGCGCCCGCGAGATCGCGCGCGAGACCGGCGCCTTCCTCGCTTCGACGTTCGCCGAGCCCTACCGCGTCGAGGGCAAGAAGAGCGCGTGGCTCGAGTGCTTCGACCAGCTCGACGGGCTCCCCGGCACGGTCGTCACGTCGGTCGGCGGGGGAGTCGCGGCCGTCGCCTGCGCCAAAGCGGTCGAGGAGGTCCGGGCGCTCGGCTGGTTCGACGGCGAGCCGCCCGTCATCCACGGGGTGCAGCCGGAGCTCTGCGCGCCGATCGTGCGCGCGTTCGAGACGGGCGCCGCGACGGCGGACGCGTGGGAGGGCGAGCCGGCGACGATCGCCGCGGGCCTGCGCGTCCCCGCCCCTTCGGAGGCGGACCTCGTGCTGAAGGCGGTCCGCGAGAGCGGCGGCTCGATGGTCGCGGTGTCCGACCAAGCCATCGTCGACGCGGTGCGGGACCTGGCGAGCTCCGACGGGATCCTCGTGTGTCCGGAGGGGGCGACGACGCTCGCGGCGTTGCCGCGGCTCGGCGGGCTGCGCGGCCCCGTCGTGCTCTACAACACCGGCGCGGCTGGGAAATATCTCGGTGCGTTCGACGCGATGATCGGGCGATGACCGAGACGCTGCGGATCACCGCTGCGCCGGGCGAGGAGCAGCGCCCGAACCGTGGCCCGAAGGCCGTCGAGGCCGACGTCGACCTCGAGAACTTCATCCTGATCAGCCACGCAGTCCCCGCAGCCCGCGTCCGGGCGCAGCTGCCGGAACGGATCGCGCTCGAGACGTTCGAGGACGAGGACGGAAGCGAGACGTGCTTCGTGACCACCGCCTGCTTCTGCAACCGCGACCTGCGCCCCCGGCTCACGGGGAGGCCCACGCACACGTTCAACCAGGTCACGTTCCGGACGTACGTCACCTACGGCGAGGCGCGCGGCCTCTACTTCTTCGGGACCTACTGCGACACGATCGCGTCGTTCCTGTGGCAGGGGTCGATGGCGACCGGGACGAAGCTCGCGCGCTTCGAATACGACATGGCGAAGGACGGGCGCGGGTACTCGCGGTACTCGTGCACCTCCCGCTCGGGTCCGGAAGAGGCTTCATGGGTCGCGGAGGCGACCGACGAGCCCGCGGCGATCCATCCGTTCGCGAGCGCGTACGAGCACGTGCAGTTCCTCGGCTACCGCCTGCACGGTTTCTCTCGCAACCCGTTCGGGTTCTACACGCACGGCCGCGTCGACCACCGCAAGCTGCGTCCGTTCTCGGGGCGGCTTCTGGAGGGACGCTTCGACCTGTGGACCCGTCTGGGGATCCTCCAGCCGGGCGAGTACCTTTCGCCCCGATCCGTCCTGATCGAGCCGCACATCCGGTTCACCTTGATGCCCCCGCGGCCTGTCCGCCTCTAGACGTTCGCGATTTTTCGCCCGGTCCGCGTGTACGCGGCGCCGAGTGTGGTTAAGATGTTCGTGCCACGCAGTTACTTCGCAGCACGAGGCCCGCGATCGGCCGGCTGGGGGGCCGGCCGATCGTTGGTCCTCGCCGTGCGGCGGAGCCAGAACCAGGTGAGGGGATGCAGGGCAACGAAGCGCGCCTCCTGGTGCTCGGAGAGCGGGACGGCGCAGGTTCCCTCGAAGCCGCCCTCCGCAGCGCCGGCTACGAAGACGTACACACGAGCGGCGACCTGACGTCGCCGGCCACCCTCTGCGCCGAGCTCGCGCCCGCCGTCGTGCTCCTCGACCTCCACGATCCGGCTGCGTTCGACGCGCTCCGCCTGCTCGGCTCCTTGGGGGAGGACGGGCCGGTCGTGGCGGCGGTGTCGGGGGACCGGGTCGCCCGCAGCGAGGCGCTCGCCCTGGGCGCCCGGGACTTCATCGCCGATCCGACCGACGGCGACGAGGTCCGGGCCAGGGTCGCCAACCTCGTCGACGTCGCGGCCTCGGAGCACCGCGCCTCCCGCCAGGAGGCGAGCGCGCAGGAGGAGATCCGCCGGCGCACCGGCGAGCTGTGGGACTCGTTGATGCGGCTCGAGGAGGCGCGCAAGAACCTGCAGACGGCCCAGGAGGAGACGCTGCTGCGGCTGTCGATGGCGGCTGAGTATCGGGACGACGAGACGTCGGGGCACGTCGAGAGGATGAGCCGTTACTGCGCGCTGCTGGCCGAGGCGAACGGCGCCGACACGGAGACGTCGGAGACGCTGCGCCTGGCGAGCCGGCTGCACGACATAGGCAAGATCGGCGTGTCGGATCTGATCCTGCTCAAGGAGGGTGTGCTGACGCCGACCGAGCGCCGGATGATGGAGGAGCACGTGCCGATCGGCGTCAGGCTGTTGGAGGGCTCGGACTCACCGGTCGTGCAGGTTGCGTGCGTCGTGGCGGGCTCGCACCACGAGCGTTGGGACGGGAAGGGCTACCCGAGGGGCCTGGCGGGTGAGGCGATCCCGATAGAGGGCCGCATAGCGGCGATCGCCGACGTGTTCGACGCGCTGACGCACAGCCGTCCGCACCGGCGAGCTTTTCCGTTGGGGAACGTGCTGGACATGATGCGCAAGGAGAGCGGAGCCCACTTCGATCCGGCCCTGCTAGAGCTATTCCTGGACAGGATGAACACGGTGCTGACGATTTACGAAGAGCACCGAGAGAGCGCCTAGGCCTCCCGAACCATACGCGTGTCAGCGTTTGACGCGGTCACGGCACGACTTGGGGTCGACTTCGATCGAGCGACGAGCGCTCTTATGCCCGCGACCTCGTAGCGGATCCAGTCAACGG
>DATADL010000059.1:0-16623 GCA_036258555.1 Actinomycetota bacterium
AGGTCCGCCAGCAGCTGTCGCAGCGGCCGCTCGGCCCCCTCGAGGCGGGGGCCCACCGAGTTCACCAGCCCCGCCAGCGCGTCGATCGCCAGCTGCGCGTCGCCCGCCGCGCCCAGGTCGAGCTTCGTCCCGGCCACGTTGGCCAGCGTCGCTGCGGCGTTCACGACCCAGTCGAGGCTGGGCGTCCGCGCGACCTCCTCGGCCATCCGCCGGGCCTCGGCCTCCTCCTCTGGTGTCCAGACGCGCTGCTCGGGACCGCCCCGCCGGGCAGGCTCGGGCTCGGCCTCCTGCGGGGCCGCCCCGCCGGCCGGGGTCTCGGGGACCGTCCCCACGGTCGCCTCGGCCGTCGCGTCCGGAGCCCCCGCGGGCGCGGGCTCTGAGCCCGCCTCGGGGGCGGACGCGCGCGCCGAGATCCGCCTGTCCACGACCTTCGGCCGCGGCCGCTCGGCTTGCTCCTGTTCCCTTTCGTCCTGGTCGTCCCGCATGTGCGTTCGTTATACTCCACGGGCTAGGTTCGCCAAGAAGGGGCAGCTCCACCGCTCCTCACCTCCCGGCGGAAACGCCGCGGGGGTCGGTCGCCGAAAGGCACGAGGCTCCGGCGCGTCCGGGGCCGTCGCCGGTGACGTCTTCTTGGCGTCTCCGGCTTTTTTCATGTAGTCGTCGAAAGGAGAGAAGCATCGCAACGGATCTGAGGATCAACGACCGCATCCGCGTCCCCCGCGTCAGAGTCGTCGGGGCGGACGGCAGCCAGATAGGGATTCTGGAGATCAAGGATGCGCTCGACATGGCCGCCGCGCAGGACCTCGACCTCGTCGAGGTGGCGGGCCAAGCGGACCCCCCCGTCTGCCGCATCATGGACTACGGCAAGTTCAAGTACGAGCAGGATCAGCGGCAGAAGGAAGCTCGTAAGAAGCAGTCGCAGGTCGTCGTCAAAGAGATGAAGATGCGGCCGAAGATCGACCGCCACGACTATGCGACCAAACGGGGGCACGTGATCCGGTTCCTGCGACAGGGTGCAAAGGTCAAGATCACGATCATGTTCCGGGGTCGCGAGATGGCCCACCAGGAGCTTGGCAGACGCCTGCTCGACCAGCTCGCGGCCGACGTCGCCGACATCGCCAAGGTGGACACGCCGCCCCGCGTCGACGGGCGGAACATGACCATGGTCCTGAACCCGTTGAAGGAGGCGGTGACGGCGAGGGCGCCCGTGGCGACGAAGCCGAGACCACCCCGCGAAGAGGAGCCGGTCGAGGAAGCACCCGCGCCGCCTCCGCCCGCGAGGGTCCCGCCGCGGAAGGTGACGAGAGCCGAGGGAGGCTGAGCGATGCCGAAGCAGAAGACGCACCGGGGCGCGGCGAAGAGGTTCAAGGTGACCTCGACCGGCAAGATCCGCCGCCGGCGCGCGTTCGTGAACCACATCCTCGAGAAGAAGTCGCCCAAGCGGAAGCGCAACCTGCGTGCGCCCGACGCCGTCGTGTCGGCCGAGGACAACAAGCGCATCCGCAGGCTGCTGGGCAAGTAGCCGACGACCGTTCCCAAGGAGGGGCACCATGCCACGCGTCAAGAGAAGCGTCGCCGGCCGCAAGAGGCGCAAGAAGGTCCTGGACCAGGCCAAGGGCTACTACTCGGCCCGCGGGAAGCACTTCAAGGCCGCGAACGAACAGGTCCTGCACTCGGGCGTCTACGCCTACCGCGACCGCCGGGCCCGCAAGGGGGACTTCCGCAGGCTGTGGATCATCCGCATCAACGCGGCCGCTCGCGAGAACGGCCTCAGCTACAGCCGGTTGGTCGCGGGGCTGAAGGCCGCGGAGATCGAGGTCGACCGCAAGATGCTCGCCGAGCTCGCGGTCAACGAGCCCGCGACGTTCGCCGCGCTTGCGGACGTCGCGCGACGTTCGCTCGAGAAGGCGTCGTAACGACCGAGACGATATCGAGCCTCCAGAACCCGCGGGTCCTCGAGGCTCGGAAGCTCCGCCGGCGAGCGGGCCGCGACGCAGCGGGCGCCTACCTCCTCGAGGGGACGGTGCCGGTCTGCGAGGCGCTCCGCCGGGGGGCGCCGGTCCGGTACGTGTTCGCCTCGATCGAGCATCCCGACGGCGCGGCGATCGCGGCCCGCGCCGAGGAAGCCGGCGTGTCGTTCGTCCCCGCCACTCCCGGCGTCGTCGAGGCCGTGTCCGATGCGGCGACACCCCAGGGCGTCGTGGCCGTCGTCGACATGACCGACGTCCCGCTCGGGGAGATGGACGGGGGCGTCGATCTCGTCCTGGTCCTCGATCAGGTGCGCGACCCGGGCAACGCCGGGACGCTCGTCCGCTGCGCGACCGCCGCGGGGGCCGGGGCGGTCGTTTTCACGAAGGGGTCGGTCGACGCGTACGCGCCCAAGACCGTGCGAGCGTCCGCAGGGTTTCTGTCGCGCGTCGACCTGGTCCGCGACGCCGGCGTCGACGAGACCGCCGAGCTCCTGCGAGGCCGCGGCTTCTCCGTCGTCGGAACCGACGCGGTCGCACCCGTCCCGTACGACGCCATCGACTACACGGGGCCGACCGCCTTCGTCGTCGGAAACGAGGCGTGGGGGATACCGGCGGACCACCGTGGAGCCCTGACCGACGTCGTCGCCATCCCGATGCCGGGCGACGCGGAGTCGCTCAACGCGGGGATCGCGGGGGCCCTGCTCCTCTTCGAGGCGGTGCGCCAGCGGCGGGGCCGCCACGGCTCCGCCGAGGGCGGAGGGGACAACCCCTTCGGCGGGACCGCAGACTAGTCACGGATATCCTCGGCGGCTACATGACCGACAACGCCCGCTTCGCCGACATGATCTCGAAGATCGCGCACGAGCTGCGGTCGCCGCTCACGTCCGTAAAGGGGTTCTCGGCGACGCTCGTCAAGCGCTGGGACCGGTTCGACGACGAGCAGCGACTTCAGTTCATCCGGACCATCCACCACGACGCCGAGCGCATGGGCCGGATCGTCTCCGAGGTCCTCGACCTCGCACGGCTCGAGGCGGGGCGGCTGGAGCTCCAGGTGCAACCGGTGTCGCTGCACGAGATCGCCACGAAGGCCGTCGCGAACCATGCGGACCTCGGAGGCGCCGACCGCGTGAGGATCGACGTCCCGGACGACGCCGTCGTGAACGCCGACCCGGAACGGCTGGGCCACGCACTCTCGAACCTCGTCGAGAACGCGATCAAGTTCTCGGACGAGGGACCGATCGTCGTCGCTGCCGCGAACGGGACGATCACGGTGTCGGACGAGGGCGTCGGGATCGCGGAGGACCTGATCGACGAAGTCTTCTCGGGGCCCGCCCCCCACGCGCAGAAGTCCGGGCCCTCGGGCACGGGCCTAGGGCTCTACCTGACGCGCCGGCTCGTCGAGGCGCACGGCGGGACGATCTCGGTCGAGAGCCGGCCCGGCGAGGGAGCGACGTTCACGATCGAGCTCCCGGCGAAGGCCGATGGCTGACCTGAGCGAGCTGCGCAGCGAGTTCGAGGCGGCGCGGGAGCAGGGACTCGCCGCCATCGCCGAGGCCGGCGACATGGCGGCCGTCCAGGAGGCCCGCGTCCGCACCCTCGGGCGCAAGACGCCGTTGTCGCGCGCGCGTTCGTCGCTGGGGCGCTTGCCCGACGAGGCGCGCAAGGAGCTGGGCCAGCTCGCGAACGAGGTCCAGCGGGCCCTCGAGGAAGCGCTCGACGCGAAGACCGCGGAGTTCGAGGCGGCGGAGCGCGCCGCCCGGTGGGAGCGCGAGCGCATCGACGTCACGCTCCCCGGCGAGTACGTCCCCACGGGGTCGGTCCACCCGCTGACGAAGACGATCTGGGAGATCGTCGACGTGTTCGTCGGGCTCGGCTACACAGTCGCCGACGGACCCGAGGTCGAGCTGTCGACGTTGAACTTCGACGCGTTGAACGCACCGCCCGAGCACCCGTCGCGGTCGCCGGCCGACACCTTCTACATAGAGGGGACGGACGAGAGGGTGTGCCTGCGCCCGCAGACGTCCCCGGCGCAGATCAGGACGATGCAGTCGCAGCCCCCACCCGTGTACGTCGTCGTCCCGGGCCGGTGCTACCGCCGCGACGAGGAGGACGCGACGCATCTCGCGGGCTTCGCGCAGATCGAGGGCCTCGCGGTCGACGAAGGGATCACGGTCGCCGACATGAAGGGGACGCTCGAGCTGTTCGCTCGGGAGCTGTTCGGCAAGGACCTCGCCACCCGGCTCCGCGGTCACTTCTTCCCGTTCACCGAGCCGTCGTGCGAGATGGACGTCGAGTGCTTCGTGTGCCGCGGCAGCGGTTGCCGGATGTGTAAGGGCGAGGGGTGGATCGAGCTGCTCGGGTGCGGCATGGTCGACCCCGCGGTGTTCGAGTGGGTGGGCTACGACCCCGAGCGCTACTCGGGCTTCGCGTTCGGGCTCGGCGTCGAGCGCGCCGCGGCGCTGGCGCACGGCGTCTCCGACATCCGCCACTTCTACGAGAACGACGACCGCTTCCTGAGCCAGTTCGAGGGCGCGTCGTGAGGGTCAGCCTCGCGTGGCTGCGCGAGTTCGTCGACGTCGACGTCCCGATCGGCGCCCTGCAGGACATGCTCGACCTGTCGGGGACGAAGGTCGAGAAGATCCACCGCCCGGGCGAGGGGATCGAGGACGTCGTCGTGGCGCAGGTGCAGGAGATCGACCCGCACCCGAACGCGGACAACCTGACGATGGTGACGGTCTCGACGGGCGACGGCTCGCAGCGCGTCGTATGCGGGGCGCGCAACTTCGCGGTCGGCGACAAGGTCGCGCTGGCGCGCGTGGGCGCCCGCCTTCCCGGCATGGAGATCACGGAGAGGAAGATCCGCGGGGAAGTGAGCGCCGGGATGCTGTGCTCCGCTTCGGAGCTCGGGGTCTCGAAGGACCATTCCGGGCTGCTGATCCTTCCCGAGGACGCCGGTCTCGGAGACGACGTCGTCAGGACGCTCGGGCTCGACGACTCGGTCTTCGAGCTCGAGATCACGCCGAACCGGCCCGACTGCATGAGCGTCGTCGGTGTCGCCCGGGAGGTGGCCGCGCTCACCGGCAACGAGCTCAGGCTGCCGCCGGGCGACGTGACGGTCGAGGACGACCTCGCGGCCCCTGTGTCGGTCAGGATCGAGGACCCCGCGGGCTGCCCTCGCTTCGTGGCGCGCTACCTGACCGGCGTCAAGGTCGGCCCTTCCCCGCAGTGGATGGCGGCAAGGCTCGTCGCCGCGGGCGTGCGTCCGGTGTCGAACGTCGTCGACGTCACGAACTACGTGCTGATGGAGCTGGGCCAGCCGCTGCACGCGTACGACGCCGCGAAGGTCCCCGGCATGGAGATCACGGTGCGAAGGGCGCGCGCCGGCGAGGCCCTCACCACGCTCGACGGAGTCGAGCGCAGCCTTCACCCCGACGACCTCGTCATCGCGGGGCGGGACGAGGTCCTCGGCATCGCCGGCGTCATGGGCGGCGCCGGGTCGGAGGTCTCCGACGAGACCACCGAGGTCATCCTCGAGTGCGCTTACTTCGACCACGCCGCGGTCGCCTATACGAGCCGCCGCCACGGTCTCCGCACCGAAGCATCGGCGCGGTTCGAGCGGGGAGCGGACCCGGAGGGCCCGCCGCTCGCCGCCGCGCGGGCGGCGCGGCTCATGTCCGAGCTGGCCGGGGCGCGCGTCGGGGCGAGGGTCGTCGACGAGTACCCGGCGCCGGTGGAGCGCCCCGCCATAACCCTGCGACCGCAGAGGACGTCCAGGGTCCTCGGGACCGACGTCCCCACCGACCGCCAGGCCCGCCATCTCAGGTCGATCGGCATCGACGCGGTCGAGAGCGAGGACGGGACGTTGCTGGCACGCGTCCCGTCGTTCCGCCCGGACCTCACGCGGGAGATCGACCTCGTCGAGGAGGTCGTCCGCCTGTACGGGATCGACCGGGTCACGTCCACGTTGCCGCCCGGCAGAGCCGGACGTCTCGACGAGGTGCAGCGCTTCGATCGCGCGCTGCGGCGAACGCTCGCGGGGCTCGGGCTGCGCGAGGCGTGGACCGACTCGTTCCTGGCGATGCACGAGCTCGACGACCTGGGGCTCGCGTCCGACCACCCGGCGCGCCGGCTCGTGCGCGTCGCGAACCCGGTGGTGGAGGAGCGTCCCGCCCTCCGGACGACCCTGCTTCCCGGCCTGCTGCGCGCGGCCGCGCGCAACGCCGCGCATCGCGTCGAGGGCGTCGCGCTCTTCGAGATCGCGCGCGTATACGAGCCGTCCGACGACGAGCTGCCGCTCGAGGCGCGCGTGCTCGCGGGCGTCCTCAGCGGTCGCCGCCGGGCGGCGGGGTGGACGGCCGGAGCCGGCGCGTGGGACTTCTTCTCCGCGAAGGGCGTGCTCGAGGCGGCCTTCCGGTCGCTCCGGCTCCCGGCCCCCGAGCTGTCGCCGGGCGAGGCCATGCCCTTCCACCCCACGCGCGCGGCGTCGATGTGGATAGGGGGGACCGTCGCGGGCGCGTTCGGCGAGGTGCACCCCGACGTCTGCGACCGTTTCGACGTCCCCGAAGGAACCGTGGCGTTCGAGCTGTCGCTGGCCCCGGTCGTCGCCGCCCTCCCCGAGAGGGTGAAGGCCGGCGAGCTGCCGAAGTTCCCGCCGCTGTTGATCGACCTCGCCGTCGTCGTAGACGAGGGCGTCCCGGCGCGGACCGTGACCGAGATAGTCCGAGCCGAGGGCGCGCCGGAGGTCGCGTCGGCGCGCCTGTTCGACCTGTACCGGGGGGATCAGATCGCGGAGGGCAAGAAGAGCCTCGCTTTCGCTCTGGAGATAAGGGCGGGCGACCGAACGCTCACCGACGAAGAGGCGCTCGCGGTCCGCGACCGGATCGTCGCCGCGCTCGGCGAGCGAGTCGGCGCGGAGCTGCGCGCTTAAGGGGACATCGTGGAGGAACGCGACTTCCTGTCCATCGACGACTTGACCCCGGAGGAGCTCCGGTACCTCGTCGACTCCGCGGCCGCGCTCAAGCGGAACCCGGACGCCCTCGACGACGAGCTGAAGGGGCGGCGCGTGGCGCTGATCTTCGAGAAGCCGAGCACGCGCACCCGCGTGTCGTTCGAGGCCGCGGTCACCTCGCTCGGCGGGACTGCGATCGTGCTGCGCGGCGACGAGCTCCAGCTCGGGCGGGGGGAGACGATCGAGGACACCGGCCGCGTGCTGTCTCGCTACGTCTCCGCGATCGTCGTGAGGACGTTCGGGCAGGACCGGCTCGAGAGGCTGGCGCACGCCGCGTCGGTGCCGGTCGTGAACGCGCTCAGCGACTTCTCGCATCCGTGCCAGTGTCTCGCCGACCTCCAGACGATCGCCGAGAAGAAGGGAGCCTTCGAGGGACTGACGCTCGCCTACGTCGGCGACGGGAACAACGTGGCGCACTCGCTCATGTTCGGGGGCACGAAGGTGGGGATGCACGTGCGCATCGGCTGCCCCGAGGGGTACGAGCCCTTCCCACAGGTCGTGGAGCGGTGCGAGGAGATCGCGTCGTCCACGGGCGGCAGCGTCACGGTCACCTCGGCCGCACGCGCGGCGGCCGAGGGAGCGGACGTCCTGTACACGGACGTGTGGGCGAGCATGGGCCAGGAGTCCGAGGCGGGCACGAGGGCGGGCGTGTTCGAGCCGTTCCGCCTCGATTCCTCGCTGGTCGAGGCGTCCGCGGGCGACTCGATCGTCATGCACTGCCTGCCGGCGCACCGCGGCGAGGAGATCGCCGCGGACGTCATCGACGGCCCCCGCTCCGTCGTGTGGGACCAGGCGGAGAACCGGCTGCACGCGCAGAAGGCGCTCCTCGCCTGGCTGTTGGGCTGACGCGCCTAACGCGCGCGTTCTACGAGAGGGACGCGCTGACGGTCGCCCGCGAGCTGATCGGCTGCGTGTTCGCGCACAGGACCGCGGAGGGAACCGCGGCGGTGCGTCTCGTCGAGACCGAGGCCTACCGGGGGCCGATCGACCCGGGCTCCCACGGCTTCCGCGGCATGACGCCGCGAACGGAGGTCATGTACGGCCCTCCGGGGCGTCTCTACGTGTACTTCACGTACGGGATGCACTGGTGCGCGAACGTCGTCTGCGCGCGCGACGGCGTGTGCGAGGCGGTCCTGCTGCGGGCGGGCGAGCCGTTGCTGGGGGCCGACCTGATGCGTGCGCGGCGCGGCGCGGTGGCCGACCGGCTGCTCGCGTCGGGACCGGCGCGCCTGGCCCAGGCGCTGGGCATCGAGAAGACGCACAACGGCGCGACGCTGCTGCGCGGCGGCGACTTCTGGTGCGCGGAAGATCGTGCTACCGAAGAGCTGCGCCGGGGCGAGGTCGCGCAGACGACGAGGATCGGCCTGGCGGCGGGCCGTGGTGACGACATCCCGTGGCGCTTCGTGGTGCCGGGCCACCCGCACGCCTCCCGCCGCCGCTGAGTCTGTGGAAGTTTTGTCACACCCGGCCACTAGGGTGATTGCGGTGGGGAACGAGGAGGGCCTAGTTGATGGTGGTGCTGGGTCGTGGACACATTCGAAGGCCTCGCTGTTGCGGCGATAGCGGTCCTTCCGGGCGCGCTCTACGCATGGAGCTACGAGCGACAGGTCGGGAATTGGGGGATCGGGCTTTCTGATCGGCTGTTTCGGTTCTTGGGGACCTCTGCTCTGTTCCACGTCCTCGTTGCACCGGTGACGTACTGGATCTGGACGAACCACGTCAGGTCCGGTGACCTATCGGCCGGGAGACCATTGCCGGCCTACGTGTGGCTGGCTGTCGCCGCATACGCCGCGATCCCCATCGCCCTCGGTTCCCGCGTGGGTCGCGCCACCGCGGCTCACGAACACTGGGCGAGGCGCTTCACGGGGTCGCGACCGGCACCCCGGGCATGGGACTACTTCTTCGCGAGCGAACCCCGGGGATGGGTCCGGCTCAAGCTCAAGAGCGGTACCTGGATGGGCGGTGTCTTCCGCTTCAGCTCCCACGCGCTGACGTCATACGCCGCGGGCTATCCCGAGGCCCAGGACCTGTTCCTTTCCGAGACAGCCGACGTGGACCCCGCCACAGGTAGGTTCATACTGGTCGACGGAGAGCCGCGGCTGAGGGGAACCAGCCTTCTGATCCGTTGGGAAGAGGTCGAGTTCCTCGAGTTCGGGGACGTGTAGGAGGTATGCACGTGGCCAGGAAGAGCAACGTTCGTGAGGAGTTCAGGGGTGGCTATTTCGCCGGAGAGGGCCCGCTTCCTCCCCTGCCCAAGGCGTGGCTAGAGGCCGGGCCGGTCAGCGCCGAGTCCGAAAGGGTCACCGATCTCGAAAAGGCCCTTCTAGAAGCCGTTCGGGCGGTGGAGCGCGGGCATCCAGGGACGAGTGCACGCGAACCGTCTCCGGGGAGGTCTTCGGAGACAGCCGACCAGCCTTCGTCTCGGAAGTTGGTCGAAGAAGACGAGCGGGAGAGCCGGACGAGGTAGCTGAGTAGGGTCGTCCGCCGGGCGCTAGCTCGGGTTCACCCAGATCGTCACCGTCGAGCCCTGCTCCAGCTCCGTGCCGCCGCGCGGCCCCTGCTTCCACACCAGGCCGGCCCTCTTCTTCGCCTGCCCGGGGCTCGACTCCCGCTCGACGATCACGTTCACGTCGAACCCGGCCGAGCGCAGCCGGCTCTCGGCCTCGTTGCGGGTCAGCTGGATCACGTCCGGGACAGTCCCCGTCGCCTCGACGTCGTCCGACGCGATGTAGAGGGTGACCGTCGACCCGGCGGGGACCCTCGTCCCGCCCGCCGGGTCCTGGTCCGCGACCGTCCCCGGCGGATAGCTGCCGAGCGGCACCGGTTCGGTCACGACGTCGAACCCCTCGCCCTCGAGGATGCGGATCGCCTCGCCGCGGGGGAACCCGATCAGGTTCTCGACGAGCTTGCGATCGCCCGGCTCGCGGCACGACTCCTCCGGCTCCGTGCCTGCAGCGAACACTCCGGTGGCCACGTACTCGTCGGGCGTGAACTTGTCCGCCAGGCACCCGTTGCGCGTGTCGATCGTGACCTGGACTATCCCCGTGGCCGGGACGGGGAAGTCCTCGACGGGGTAGTCGGAAAGAGCGCGCAGCATGAACGCGGTCCAGATGTCGACGGGCCACGACCCGCCGGTGACCGTGATCCGCGTCGGCAGACAGTCGGGCACGCCGTCGACCCCCGTCGTGCTCCCGAGGCACGACGTCTTCATCTCGATCTGGCCCTGCGGATAGCCGACCCACACCGCCGCGACGAGGTTGGGCGTGTAGCCGACGAACCAGGCGTCGCGGTACTCCTGCGCCGTCCCGGTCTTCCCTGCGGCGGGTCGGGCGACCGCGGATGCGTCCGCGGCAGTGCCTCGCTTCACGACCTCTTCGAGCGCCGACGTCGTGAGGTACGCGGCCCCCGCGTCGAGCACGTCTTCGAGGATCTCCGTGCGGTCGCGGTAGATCGTCTTCTTCTTGTCCTCGTCACTCGCGTCGACGATCTTCGTAACCGCCACCGGCGGGTGGTGGTCGCCGTCGTTCGCGAGGGTCGAGTAGGCCGACGCCATCCCGAGGGGGTTCACCTCGTTCGTCCCGAGCACCGCGGAGAAGTACGGCTGGAGCGGGGTCCGGATCCCCATGCGCTGCGCGACGTCGACGACCGGATCGGTCCCGATCTCCTCGACGAGCTGCGCGTACACGACGTTGACGCTGTTGACGGTCGCCTCGAGCAGCGTGATCTCGCCGAACTGACCGCCTTCGTAGTTCTGGACGGTGTAGTCGCCGCCGTTGTCGACGCCGGGGATCACGAGCGGGCCGTGCCCGTCGTACCGCTTCGACAGCGGGACCCCGTCCTCGATCGCCGCGGCGAGCGCGAACGGCTTGAACGCCGATCCGGCCTGCCGCCCGGTGCCGGGGGCCTGGTGGAGGTACCTCTTCGTACCGGCGATCTTGACCCGGCCCAAGTCCGGCTCGGCGAGGATCGCCAGGTTGAGCTTCGCGTAGCGATCCCTCTTGGGCGGGACGAACCAGTCACGCCCCCCGACCATCGCCTTCACGTGACCGGTGTCGGGCTCGACCGCCACCAGTGAGGCGTAGGGATCACCCGGGTCCGTGAGGATCGCGTCGACGGCCTGCTCCGCCGCGGCCTGCATCTCGAGGTCGACCGTCGTGTAGATGCGGAGCCCTCCCGTGAACAGCCGCTTCGTGCGCTGCGCCGACGTCTTGCCGAGGAACTCGAAGTCCGGGTGGTACGTCAGCATGCGCTGGACGTAGTCGACGAAATAGGGGGCCGGGTACTCGTCTTTCTCGTCGACCGGCTGGAGCCCGAGGCCCTTCGGCGCGGTCTCGCGCAGCTTTGACTCGTCGACGTAGTCGAGCGCCGCCATCTGCCGCAGCACGACGTTGCGGCGGCGTTTGGCCGCCTTGGGGTGCCGGAACGGGTCGTAGTCGCCCGGCGCCTGGATCAGCCCGGCCAGCAGGGCCGCCTGGCGCAGCGTGACCTTCGACACGGGCTTGCCGAAGTAGACCTTGGACGCGGCCTGAACGCCGTACGCGCCCTGGCCGAAGTACACGGTGTTGAGGTAGCGCTCGAGGATCTCCTTCTTGCTCAGCTCTTTCTCGATCTGCCGCGCGAGCGCGGCCTCCTGGAGCTTGCGGTCGAGCGTCTGCTCGGCGATCTCGCCGGGGGCGATGATCACGTTCTTCACGTACTGCTGCGTGATCGTGGAGCCTCCCTGCTCGATGTCGCCGCTGGAGGCGTTCGCGACGGCGGCGCGGAAGATCGCCTTCAGGTCGACGCCCCCGTGCTCGTAGAACCGCTCGTCCTCGATGCTGATGACGGCTTCCTGCAGCACCTCGGGTATCTGCTCGAGCGTGACGTTCGTGCGGTTCTGGCCGCGGTGGAGCGTCGTGATCAGCCGCCCCTTGGCGTCGAAGATCTTCGACGACTGCGCGAGCTCGAACTCGAGGTCCTCCGGCTGGAGCGTCGGGAGGTTCTCGAGGTGCGCGCAGGCGGAGGCGGTCATGACCGCCACGAGGAGGATCGGGACCCACCGCCGGGGGGGCGTTGGAGGCATAGACCCCGATCTTACCGAGCGGAGGTCTAGCATCCCTGGTCATGGGAACCGGAGGGGAGCGGCGTGCGCATGCCCTGACGCGGCACGCGGAGCACGTCGTGCCCCGGGAGGAGCTCGCGGAGAGGCTCGCGGAGGGGCGTCCGCTACGGGTCAAGCTCGGCCTCGACCCCACCGCGCGCGCCGTGACGCTCGGCTGGGCCGTCCCGCTGCGCAAGCTCCGCGAGTTCCAGGACGACGGCCACACGGCCGTGCTGATCGTCGGCGACTTCACGGCCCGGATCGGCGACCCGTCGGGGAAGTCGCAGACGCGCCCGCAGCTGTCGAAGGAGGAGGTCCAGGCGAACGCGGCGGCCGTCCTCGACCAGTTCCGCGACATCCTGTCGGAGGAGAACCTCGAGATCCGCTACAACTCCGAGTGGCTCGAGGGCATGAACCTCGCCGACCTCCTCGGCGTCACCGCGCGCTACACCGTCGCGCAGATGCTCGAGCGCGACGACTTCGCGAAGCGCTACCGCGAGCAGCGGCCGATCTCGATCGTCGAGCTCATGTACCCGCTGCTGCAGGGGTACGACTCGGTCGCGGTGCGCTCGGACGTCGAGCTCGGCGGCACCGATCAGCTGTTCAACCTGCTCGTGGGCCGCGACCTCCAGAAGGCGTACGGACAGCGCCCGCAGATCGCGCTGACCATGCCGTTGCTGGTCGGCACGGACGGCGTGCAGAAGATGTCGCAGTCGCTCGGGAACTACGTCGGGATCCGCGACGATCCGGAGGACATGTTCGGCAAGGTCATGAGCGTTCCCGACACGCTGTTGCCGAGCTACGCCGCCCTCGCGGCGGGGCTCGACGACGAGGCCATCGCGGAGGTGGCCGGCGCGGTCAAGGAAGGGGGGCCCGCGGCGGGCGAGGCGAAGCGCGCGGTCGCCCGCGCGACGGTCGCTCTCTACCGCGGAGCCGACGCGGCCCGGGCCGCCGAGTCGTCGTTCGACAGGGTCTTCCGCGAGCGGAGCGCGCCGGAGGAGGTGCCGGAGGCCCCGATCCCCGGCGACGCGATCGACGGCGCGAACGTCTACCTCCCGCGCGTCCTGGCCGAGCTGGGGCTCGCGTCCTCGCGCTCGGAGGCCCGCCGGTTGATCTCGCAGGGAGGCGTCAAGGTCAACGGCGAACAGGTGACGGCCGAGGACCTTCCTCTGGAGGACCTCGAGGCGGCGCTGCTGCAGGTCGGCAAGCGGAGGTTCGTGCGCCTGCGCGGTTAGGACCGGTCGTCCCGCGCGGCTCGAAAGTGACCACAAGTGATCGCAGGTCGGCCTCCGGGACCGGTGGAACCCTCTCGTCGTGCGAACCCCTGCCCGGCTCCTCGCCGTCACGACCCTCGTGATCGCCTGCGCGGCCCCCGGCGTCGCTGCACCACCTGTATGTCGCACGCGCACGGAGCGCGTCCCCGCCGGCACGTGGGAGTCGCGTCGCATGCCTCCGCTCGACGGCCTCGACTCGGCGTGGGTCCTCGCCGCGGACGAGCGCGACCCGCGACTGGTCGTCGTGGGAGACGGTAGCGGCATCCTCGTGACGCTCGACGCCGGCTGCACGTGGGAGCGGAGCGTGGACTACGCGGAGCATCTCGCGCCGTTGGTGGGCCGCCCGCTCGACGCCGTCGTGGCAGGAACCGCCCGGGACCGGTCGTTGCACGTGCTCGTGGCGCCGTGGCAGGCGTTCGTGCCCGGCCTGCCTCCGAGGCTCTTCTCGAGCTACGACGACGGCGCGACGTGGACGGTCGTCGACCTTCCCGCGCCCGCGGGATCCGCGGGTTTCGCCTCGTTCTCCCTGACCTCGAGCGCGGGCTCGCCTGGCCGGGTCTACGTGCTCGCGGACCACGGCGCCGCCGGTGTCCTCTACGCGGGGAGCGGGACCGGCGAGTGGCAATGGCGGTCGCTCGCGCTCCCGTCCGCGCCGGAAAGCTGTGTGCCGGACTCCGCCTGCCTGTCGCGGCCGTTGCGCGAGCTCCAGGCCGACCCCGCGGAGAAGGGCGAGCTGTGGGCGCTGTCGTCGCGCGGCTCGGCCGACTCGGAGGGCACGCTCGCGTTCTCGTCCGACGAAGGCGCAGCGTGGCGCTCGCAGGCGCTCCCGTCGCTGACGGGCGGACCCGCGCTCCTCGAAGTCTCGGCGCGGGGGGCCGTCGTCCTGTTGAGCGACTTCTGGGAATACGCCGTCTCGCGCGACGGGGGGAGGTCGTGGGCCGTAGGCGACTATCCCAAGCTGACGTCTTCCACCTCGACGAGCGCCGGGGTCTTCGAGCTGGCCGACTTCGACGAGGGGAGGGCGATCGCGGCGCTTCCGGGGGCCGGCCCGGAGTCGGGCTGGGCCGGCAACGTCCTCGTCTTCGACGGGCGGCGGTGGACGGAGGCGACGCCGCGGGGCTTCGAGGGCTACGACCGAACCGACGCGAGGGGAGACAGGCTGGCGTTCACCGCGCTCGCCGGCAGCGACGACACCCTGCTCGCGCTGTCGTCGACGGGCCACCTCATGTCGTTCCGGCGCCGCTAGGAGCCCGTCCTCCCCGCGAGCAGCAGCTGGAAGAACGTCGACGCGTGGACCCTGACCATGGCGTCCGGCGGACGGAGGCCCTCCGGGTCGAACCTCGTGACGTCGAAGCGCACGATCAACGGATCGCGCTCGATGCCGCTGCCGGGCCTCGCCACCGCGAGCAGCTGACTGACGTCCGCCTCGATCCGGCGCAGCAAGCCGTCGTCGATCCATACGTCGAGCGTGATCCGCTCGTCGGGGATCGCCTCGAGCTCGTCGGGCGACGGCGCGACCGGCACGAGCCCCTCCAACCCCTCGAACAGCGCTTCGGTGAACCGCCGTAGGTCTATGTCGACGCGATACCTGTCGCCCACTGAGTCGCGGCCCTCTGCAGTCACGGCTGCGCCGTCTTCCACGGCTCTTGCGAGCGCCGCCGCCGCGCGCTCCGAGCGACCGCGTCCACGGTCACCGGACGCCGCGACCCCGAGGTCGCGCACACCGTAGAAGTGCACCCATCTGCCGGTGAGCGCGGGCGCCAGCAAGGGCCGGAACGCCTTGGAGCGCGCGAGCGTCCGGAAGAACGGGCGGGGGCTCTCGTCGAGGACGCGCGCCAGCTCGGCCACGTCCGCCCGCAGGTAGAGGTCGTCCTCGATCTGGCGCACCTCCAGCCTTCCTGCGGTCGTCGCCAGCTCCGCGGAGAAGTGCGCTCGGAGAGGGTTCGTCGCGAAGTCGTTCTTCAACGTGAGGCTCGCGCCTTCCAGCAGAGCGGCGCGCTCGGGCGTTATCCCGACGCTCAGCTGGTGGAGGTCGTCGGCGGTCGCGTACGGGAGCCGGATCTCGATGGTCGCCGGCTCCGCCGCAGCCATCGCGCGCACGACGTCGGCGACGCGCTCCCGTGCGCCGGGGTCGCCGCCGGGGTCGTCGCTGCACGCCGCGCAGACCGCGATCGCAAGAGCGAGCGCCCACCGCACGCGACGGGAGGTCACGTCAGCGCCCACGCGGGCCGCCGGGCCGGTCGGCATACGCGCCCCGCGCTCCGTCGGCGGGATGGAAGTAGAGGTCGAGGCTCATCCACAGGGTCCGCGAATAGGGGAAGAAGACCACCGGGAGCAACCCGTTCGTCAGCAGGGCGAACAACAGCAGCAGCGGCCAGTTCACGTCCGGCATGGTCGCGACGAGGGTGCCGACGAACAGCAGGAAGAACCAGGCCTCGCACGCGGCGATGTTCACCGTCATCGCGCCCGTCCAGTACCCGGGCTCCCGCAGGAACGCGTAGCCGCAGACCGAGCAGGTCTCGTTCATCTTGAAGTACGTCCTGAAGACCTTGCCCCGGCCGCAGCGGGCGCACCTCTTGCGCAGCCCCCGCGCGACGGCCGCGCCTGCCGTCATCGGGGGGTGCGGGGGGACCGGGGAGGCGTCCATGTGGCTCCCTTCTACCCCGGAATCCGAGCCCGGCGCCCGGCGTTGCGGTCATGTGCGGGTGGGAAATCTTTCCCTGTCCGGTGGTTGCCGGGCCCCCGAAGGGCTGGTAAATTACACGGGCTGTACTGACAGACGTTGACGCCTGCTCCCCAGGGGGCGGGCCCGAGAAGATAGGGGAAGCGCCTATCGGCACCTGAGCCTCGAAGACTCGGATGCTTTGGCTGCTCGCCGGTTCTTCTCGGACCGGCGTTTTTCGTTGTCCGAAGAGGTTCGCTCCTTGAGAACTGAACAGTGTGCCTGCCGGGAGATCCGGATGCGGCGAGGGCTTCGGCCCGCGGCGCGGTTGGATCGACCGGTTACGACCAGTGCGAACCTCGTCAAGAGGGAAACACTCCATGAAATGAATCCGGCAAAACGCTTTCGAGACACTTCGGAAGTAGTCAGCCGTTCATGGTCAGCATCAAATCTTCGGTTGCCCCGGCTCTCGGGTCGCGGCAGCTGAGATCTCTACGGAGAGTTTGATCCTGGCTCAGGACGAACGCTGGCGGCGTGCTTAATACATGCAAGTCGAGCGACGAAAGGAGAAGGGGTAACCCTTCTCCCTGAAAGCGGCGAACGGGTGAGTAACACGTGGGTAACGTGCC
>DATADL010000060.1:0-4039 GCA_036258555.1 Actinomycetota bacterium
CCGATGACGTTGATCTGCAACGTGCGCTCCGGCAGGGGAGGCGTCGGGAAGGCGCTGCCCGAGGTCCGCTCGTACCTGGAGGAGCGAGGGCTCGAGCACGACGTCAGGTTCACCGAGGGACCCGGCCACGCGTCGGAGATCGCACGCGAGACCCTGGAATCCGGTCGCAGGTTCGTCGTCGCGATGGGAGGCGACGGCACCGTGCACGAGGTCGTCAACGGGATGATCCGCGACGACCGGGCGGTCGCGCCCGACGCGGTCCTCGGGGTCGTCGCGGCGGGGACAGGGTCGGACTTCATCAAGACGTTCGGGCTCCCGGCGATGCCGGCGCACGCGGTCGCCCACCTGGACGGCCCGGAGTCGTTCCCGATCGACATCGGCAAGATCACCTACGTTCAGGACGGAGCCGAGGTCGTGCGCTACTTCCCGAACATCGCGGAGGTCGGCCTGGGGGCCGCCGTCGTCGCGAGGGCCGCGCGCCTGCCGCGCTGGCTCGGCCCGACCGTGTACTTCTTCGCCTTCTGGATGACGATCCGCAAGCACAAACAGACGCATGTCGTCGTCGACCTCGTCGACCGGAAGTACGAGGGCCCGATGAACAACCTCGTCGTGGCGAACTGCCAGTTCTTCGGCGGGGGCATGAAGGTGGCGCCGAAGGCGGTGCCGACGGACGGTCTCCTGGACGTGCAGATCGACAAGGTGCGCAAGCGCGAGGCGATCGCGATCGTGCCGAAGATCTACAAGGGCGAGCACCTCCCGCATCCCGACATCAAGGAGGCGAAGCGGGTGCGCTGCTCGATAACGTCGGAGCGGCCGCTTCCGATAGAGGCCGACGGCGAGGTGCTGGGCACGACGCCGGCGAGCTTCGAGGTCCTGCGGGACGTGATCCGGCTGAAGGTCTGAATAGTTGCTATCCGCCGACTAGAGAGCGCGGGTCCTGCTGCTTGACTATCCGCTCCAAGTCCCTTGCCTTGGACCCGATCAGCTCGCTCTTGGCCTCGACGGCCTCGACCTCGCCGCTCGCCGCGTCTTGGACGATCTCTAGGGTTGCACGAAAGAGTTCCTCAGCTTGGCTGAGGAAGTCGTCATCGGCGTATCTGATGTGCTGCAGGGCTCTGGCTGCCGCTGAAGCGGCCCCCGAAAGCTCCCGCCAGGTCACAAGGCGAAGTTCTTCCTCCGCGCGGGGCGTGACGAGCCTGCGCCGTAGTCCCTCCCGCTGGAGGGTCGCAAAGGTCCCTCCGTATGTCGACGCGTCGACGACGGCCCCGGTGAATGCCAATGCACGCCCGGCACGCTCGCGGCGCTTGTCGTCAATATCGCGACGATCCGCTCGGCGGCCGGCGTCGGCCGCAGTCTTGGCCGAATACATGACAGCCACGCCGACGCGAACGCGATGACTGCCTGGGTGGTCGTGACCAGCATCTGCATCTGCGAGAACAACTCCGTGACGGTTCCCACTGGCTGGCCTGCGATCCTCCAGGCCACAAGTACAACCATCAAGCACCACATACCGAGAGGCACGCTGACGACAGCAACCCAATGGGCTTGACTCCATCGTAGGGGGCGTCTCAGCGCGTCCCTGCCGCGGTCGATAACGCTGACCGTGACGTCACGACTCGACATCGCCGCTCCTTTCGGACGAGGTTCGCGCGTTAGACGATAGTGACGGGCGGGTGACAGAAGAGCTGCCGTCGAGGACCCACCAAGTCTGCGGACTCATGCCGGGGCCTACCTGGTTCGCAGGGACTCTGGAGTGTCTGACCTACACTTCGGCCGTGGAAACGGCGTCGCTTCGTTCGGAGTGGGAGGCGCGGCCCCCGACGCTGCGGCTGTACGTGATCATCTCGCTCCTCGGCTCCGTCGCGTCGATCGTCTTCGACCCCGACGAGCGCAAGCTGCCCTCGATCATGTTCTCTCTCGTAGGGCTCTTCCTGCTCAAGAAGCTCTGGGACGGGAGCCGCGCGATCTGGCAGCTCTTCGTCTTCGTCTCGTTCGGCGTCGTCGTCCTCGCGATCTCCGTCGCGTTCGAGCGGCCGTCAGCCCTGGTCGGTGCGGCCGCGTGCGGCGCGACGGCGGCGCTGCTCTTGCACAGGTCCACGCGCGCCTGGATCGACAGCCGCGATCCTCTTACCGGATGAGGCCGGGCGCCGGTCCGCGCAGGCGTGGTCCCGCCGTCCACGGGGCAAGATGCAGCCCGTGAACGAGTCCCGGCCCGGCGAGGTCCCCCGCCTCTTCGCCCTCACCGCCGCGTACAGCTGGCGCTTCCTCGTCGTGCTCGCGGCGGCCCTCGTGCTCGTCTACGTCCTCGTCGTCCTGCGCCTCATCTTCATCCCGATCGTCGTCGCGCTGCTGATATCGACGCTCCTCGTCCCGCTCGCCGAACGGCTCCGCCGGCGCGGCCTCCCGTCGCTGGTCGCGACCTGGGTCGTCTTCGCCGGCAGCGTCGGGCTCTTCGCCGGGATCGTCTACCTGATCGCGCCTGCGATCGCCGGCGAGCTCGACAACCTCGGCCGCGACGTGAGGCGGGGCACCGAGGACGTCCTCGCGTGGCTGGCGGAGGGACCGCTCGAGCTCTCGCGCGCCGAGGTCGAGGGATACATCGACCAGGTGTCGGACCAGCTCCGCGAGCGCCAGAGCTCGATCGTCAGCGGCGCGCTCCGGGGGGCCTACCTGCTGGTCGAGATCGTCGTCGGCGCGCTGCTCACGGGGGTCCTCACGTTCTTCTTCGTCAAGGACGGCAACCGCATCGCGACCGCGCTCCTCGAGATGTTCCCGGAGCGCAGGCACGACGACATCCGGACGGTCGGGCGCCGGTCGTGGGAGGCGTTGGGGGCGTACATCCGCGGCACGGCCGTCGTCGGCCTCGTCGACGCCGTCGCGATCGGTGGGACCATGCTCGTCCTCGGCGTCCCGCTGGTCGCGCCGATCGCGGTCATCACGTTCTTCGCGGCGTTCTTCCCGCTCGTCGGCGCCGTGGTCGCCGGAGTGATGGCGGCCCTCGTGGCGCTCGTGACGACCGGCTTCGTGCCCGCGCTGGTCCTGGCGGCCGCGACCGTGGTCGTGCAACAGGTGGAAGGAGACGTCGTGCAGCCGCTCGTGCTCGGCCGGGCCGTCCGCCTGCACCCTCTCGTCATCCTGCTCTCGCTGACCGCCGGAGCGATCGTCGCGGGCATCGCCGGCGCCTTCCTGGCGGTCCCCATCGCGGCGGTCGCGGCCGTTGCGGTCGCGCACCTGAGGGGCCGCGAGCCCGCGACCCAAGCGGAAGCGGCCGGGACCTAGGCCCGGTCGTCCACGAACCGCTCCAGGTCTTCCCGCAGCCGCGCCGGGTACTCCATCGGCAGGTAGTGCGACGCCTTGTCGTAGACCTCGAGCCGCGCATCGGGGATCGCGCGCTCCATCTCCTCCATCATCGACGCGGGCGTGAACGGATCCTTGCTCCCCGCGACGAGCAGAACCGGCGCCTGCACCTTCGGCAGAAGGCTCGCGCTGTTGTCGCCGGCCACCTCCTCGTACGTCTCCAGCAGGTTGCGCAGGTCGCACGACGCCATCCCCTGGAGGAAGTCGACCACCGCCGGGATGTCTGCCGACGGCCCGACGAGCCCCGACTGCCGGACGATCCCCGCGATCGTCGGCCGCGACACGAACGAGCGGAAGGGTCCCTGCAGGCGGCCCGAGAAGTGCTTCGCCACCCCCGCCAGCATCGGCAGCGCCGACGTCAGCTCGAGGTGTCTCAGCAGCCGCGCCGGTGGGTGGCCGAAGCCCGCGTTGACGAGCACCAGTGCCGCGACGCGATCCGGGTGACGGTTCGCGACCTGCAGCGCGATCGGCCCCCCTGAGCTCCACGACGCGAGCGCGAAGCGCTCGAGCCCCGCGTGGTCGGCGGCCGCGATCGCGTCCTCCGCGTGCGCCGCCGCGTCCAAACGGTCGGATGCAGGGGGCTTGGACTCGAACAGGCCGCGGTGGTCCCACGTCACGATCTCGCGCTCGGCGGCGAGGTCGTAGAGCGTCCGCCGCCACACCGCCAACGTCGCCCCGATCC
>DATADL010000061.1:0-5837 GCA_036258555.1 Actinomycetota bacterium
GCCACCCGACGCCTCGGGGTTGTCCTGGAACCACTGCGCGTTGACCTGCGTGAAGTTCGCCCACTCTGCGGGGATGTTGTCGGCCGGGAAGATCGCGTCGACGGGGCAGGCGGGAAGGCAGGCGTCGCAGTCGACGCACTCCTCCGGGTGGATGTAGAGCTGCTCCTCGCCCTCGTAGATGCAGTCGACCGGGCACTCGTCCACGCACGCCCGGTCCTTGACGCCGATGCACGGCTCCGCGATGACGTACGTCATGGTCCGGTTCCCTCCTGGGGGATCGATGAGCTTCAAGGCCGATGATACCCACGGCCTCGCGCGGGATACGGCCGTTTACCAGGAAAAACATTGTGCCCTTGTGTAGCCGCGCGGGCCGTTCTGCTAGGGCGGCGACGGCGACGGCGTCGACACGATCGGCATGGCGAAGTCGCCCTTCACGACGTTCACGAACACGACGATCACGTCGTCGCACAGCGTCCGCCGGAGCTGGATCGCCCCGAGGCGCTCACCCTGCTTGAAGTACAGCTCGGCCTCGAACCCCTCGTTGTCCTCGCCGACGATCTCGAACCCGGCGCGCCCGATCGCCTTCCGGTAGACGGGGACGGCGTCCTGGACCGACAGCGGGGTGCTGAGCACCGCCGTCACTCCCCCCCTGCGGCGACCGGCCGACGCGACCTCGGCGTCGCCGTCGAGCAGGAACGGCTGCGGTAGCAGCGCGGGGTCCGCGCGGGGGTCCGGCGTAGGCACACCGCAGTCCGCGGGGGCCGCGGAGCCGTCGCCGTCTCCTCCGGCGCACGCGAGCCCCGCGAGCAGCGCGAGCGACGCGGCGACGACCCTTACGCCCTCACTCCTCACTGATCGTCGTGGCGAGGAAGTCGTCCACGCCCATCCTCCTCGCCACCTTCATGGTGAAGTCCGGAGACAGCGCGTAGAACACGTCCGCGATCCTCGTCATCCCCTTGGCGACGACGATCTCGGCCCTGTTCCTCTCGACCGCCCGGATCGCGGCGGCCGCGACCTCCTGCGGCGTGACGGTCGCCATCGACCGCGGCGGCTTCGCGTTGTTGCTGCGGTCCGCGTACATCCCGGCGTCGCTGACGAACCCGGGACACAGCACGGAGACGCCGATGCCGTGGCCGGCGAGCTCGGTGCGCAGCGACCACGAGAACCCGACGAGGCCGTGCTTAGTCGAGCCGTAGACGGAGTAGTAGGGGATGCCGCTCTTCCCGGCGGCGGACGCGATGTTGAGCACGTGACCGCGCCGGCGCTCGATCATCCCGGGGACCACCAGGCGCGTGAGCTTCTCGGCGGCCGTCAGGTTGGTCGCGACGATCGCGTCGATCCTGTCCAGGTCGAAGTCTGCGAACGGCGCGATGGTCTCGATCCCCGCGTTGTTCACCAGGAGGTCTGGGGGGCCGAGCTCGTCGTTCGTACGTGCGACGAGCCTCTCGAGGTCGGCCGTCTTGGTCACGTCCGTCGGCACGGTGATCGTGCGGACCCCGAGCTGCTCGAGCTCGACCGCCGTCCGCTTCAGCCCTTCCTCGCCGCGGGCCGCGAGCGCGAGGTGGGCGCCCTTCGACGCGAGGGAGCGCGCGAGCTCGACGCCGATGCCGCGCGAGGCCCCCGTGAGGATGCCGGTCCTGCCCCTCAGCTCCACCTGGTCTCCCTCCATCGCCGGTAGATCCAGTACTGCACCGCAAGGATGGCAGCCGTGAAGGCGAACATCACCACACTGACCGCGGCGGCGTATCCGAACCGGAAGTACGTGAACCCCGCCTCGTACACGTAGAGCGGAAGGAACGTCGTCGCGTACCCCGGCCCCCCTTCCGTAACGAGGAACGCGGGGACGAAGTTGACCTGCAGCGCGAGGACCACGTCGCGCAGCGCGAGCAGCGCGAGGACGGGCGCCATGACCGGCAGCGTCACCTTGCGCAGCGTGAACCACGGACGCGCGCCCTCGACGAGCGCGGCCTCGTAGAGCGGCTCGGGGACCGTCCGGCGAGCTGCGAGCGCGACGACGAAGGCCTCGCCGACCTGGAACGCCCCCATCACCGCGATCCCTATGCGGGCAGGCCACGGCTCGGTCAGCCACCCCGGCGCCGAGATGCCGAGCGACGACGCCGCCGCGGCCAGGGGGCCGTACAGGGGGTTGAGGAGCCACAGCCACAGCAGCGCGTACGCCACGTCGGGGACGACCGTGGGCAGGTACGCGACCGCGCGCGCTGCTCCGGCCCCCGCCGTGCGCCGGTGCAGCAACAACGCCAGCGCGACGGCTGCGGCGATGCGAAGAGGGACCGCGATCGCGACGAAAGACGCCGTGTTGCCGACCGCCTTCCAGAACAGCGGCTGGTCCAGCAGGCGCTCGAAGTTGGCGAACCCGATCCATTCGGGGTCCTGCACGCCGGAGAAGTCGGTGAAGGCGAGCGTCACCGCGCCGGCTACGGGGAGCCCGACCAGCAGCGTCAGCCCGGTGACGTACGGGAGGGCGAAGCGGCCCGTGCGCATCACAGCGCGGCGCCGTCGCGTCCGGAGAAGCGGCGGATCGCGCTGTCCTGGAACGACACGCCGGTCTCCGCGCCGAGGCGCGGCGAGAACCCCCGCGGGACCTTCACGAGGATCCAGGTCGGGCCGCAGTCGACGTGCACGACCGACTCGTGCCCGGTGAACTCGATCTCGGCGATCCGGCCGTCGATCCTGCCCGCGCCGGGAGGGACGAGCGCGACGTGCTCGGGGCGGATGCCCACGGTCACGCCGGGGTCCCACGGCGGATCGTCGACCAGGTTCATCGGCGGGTTCCCGACGAAGCGCGCCACGAACGCGGTCGCCGGGTGGTCGTACAGCTCGACCGGCGACGCGACCTGCTCCACGAGCCCGTCCCGCAGCACCGCGACCCGGTCCGCCATCGTCATCGCCTCGATCTGGTCGTGCGTGACGTAGAGCATCGTGGCCCCGACCGCCCGCTGGAGGTTGCGGATCTCGGTCCGCATCTGAGCGCGGAGCTTGGCGTCGAGGTCGGACAGGGGCTCGTCCATCAGGTAGGCGTCGGGCTCGCGGACCATCGCCCGCGCGAGGGCCACCCTCTGCCGTTCGCCGCCGGAGAGCTCGGAGGGGCGCCTCGCCAGCACGTCTTCGATGTCGAGGTGGCGCGCGGCGGACTCGAGCCTGCGCTCTATCTCCCCGCGGCCCTCCTTCCGCGCGCGCATCCCGAAGGTGATGTTGGCGGCGACGGTCATGTGGGGGTACAGCGCGTACTCCTGGAAGACCATCGCGACCCCGCGCTCGCCGGGGGGCAGCCTCGTGACGTCCCGCCCCCCGACCGAGATCGTCCCTTCGTCCAGCTCTTCCAGCCCCGCGATCGACCTCAGCAACGTCGTCTTGCCGGAGCCCGACGGGCCGACGACCACGAGCAGCTCTCCGTCGACGGCGGAGAGGTCGACGTCTGCGAGCGCGGTGACGGAGCCGGCGCGGGACCGATAGGTCTTCGTTGCGCCGGCGACCGCGACGCTCACTCTTGGAGCGCCTCCTCGAAGAGGCTGCGGGTCTCGGCGTCGAGGTCGCGGACCGCGTCGTCGACCGAGTAGCCCTCCTCGTAGAAGGCGCGAATCAGGATCTGCTCGGCGACGTCCTCGATCTCCGGCCACGTCGCGAGCACGGGCGTCCGGCGGATCGTCGGGATCGCGTCGAGGAAGACCTCGCTGTGCCGCGGGGGCTGGACCGGGTCGAGGAACGCACCCGACTCCGCCACGGACGTCAGCGACGGCACCGTCCGGCCGCTCAGGGCCCCGAGCGTCTGGCCCTCTTCGCCCGTCGCGAACCGCACGAACGCCGCCGCGGTCTCGACCTCGTCGGACCCGGCCGCGATGCAGTACCCGTCGGAGTGGAGGATGCCCGCAGGCTCCCGGTCGACGGGCAGCGGCGCGACGTCGAAGTCGAGACCCTGCACCTCGCGGAACGCCGGGACCTCGCGCCTCGAGCTGAGGAGCATGCCGAGCTTCCCGGTCGTAAAGCGGGTCTCGAGGTCCTGCGCGGCGACCTCCTCCTCGGTCGGGACCAGCCCGTCTTCGACCATCGCCACGAAGAACCCGAGCGCGATGCGCGCGCCCTCGTTGTCGAGGTCGAGGCGCGTCGGGCTCTCCGGATCGTCGACGATGTCGCCGCCGGCGGACCACGCGAACGGGGCGAGCCGGATGATCGTCGGCTCGATGCCGACGCCGCGCACGTCGCCGCCGGTGAGGGCCGCGGCGGTGTCGCGGAACTCCTCCCACGACCAGCCGGCCTTCGGACGCTCGAGCCCCGCGTCCCGGAACAGGTCGCGGTTGTAGTAGACGACCAGCGACGAGATGTTCTGCGGGAAGCACTGGAGCGCGCCGTCGTAGGTGAAGGCCTCCAGCGGCGGCTCGTAGTAGGCGTCGAGGTCGACGCCGTCCAGGTGGCCCTCGATCGGCTCGACCGCGCCGCGCACGACGAACTGCGAGTACTCCCGGAAGTTCACGAGGAAGACGTCGGGTGGGTTCCCGCCGGCGAAGCTCGTCGCGAGACGGGCCAGGTGCTCGTCCTTCTCCGGGACCGCGACCACCTCGACATGGACTCCGTCGTTGGCCTCCATGAACTGGTCGGCGATCGACGAGTACACGGCGGTCTCCTCGGGCTCACCGGAGACCTGGACCTGGATGTGGGTGACGCCGTCGTCGTCTTCGCCGTCCGTGGCGCCGGGAGAGTCGGAGCAGGCGCCCGCCGCGATCGCGACCAGAGCCAGCGCCAGCGCCTTCGTCCTCATGTGGGGCCGTCCTCCTGGGGTCAGACCGTCTTCGACAGGAACGTCTTCTGCGCGAGCAGGAACGCGATCACGCCGGGAAGCGTAACGACCACCGACGCGGCGAGGAGGACCGGATGGAGCGTCGGCTCCAGCGCGTGCAGCGAGCGCAACCCCAACGGGACCGTGTAGAGGCTCTGCTCCGACAGGTACAGCAGCGGGTCCACGAAGTTCGACCAGTGGAAGACGAACGCGAGCATCGCGACCGCGAACGCGGCCGGACGGGCGAGCGGCCAGGCGACCTTCCTCCACGTCGCGAGGGGCGACAGCCGCTCGAGCGCGGCTGCCTCGAAGAGCTCGCGCGGGATGCGTGCGTACACCAGCGCGAACAGGAGCACGTAGAACGGCGACGTGGCCATCAGGGCCGGCAGCACGAGCGGCACGAACGTGTCGAGGATCCCGGCCCACTCGAACATCACGAAGCGCGGGACCCAGAGCGCGCTGACCGGCACCATCAGGCAGACGACCGACAGCGCGATCAGAAAGCGCCTGACGCGCGGCCTCGCGGTCGCGATGGCGAACCCCGCCCAGGACGCGACCAGGACGGTGAGCGGGACCGCGACTGCGACGACGAACGCGGAGTTCCGCACGTAGGTCCACATGGGGACGAACAACGTGACGTCCCGGTAGTTGCGAGGGTGGACCGGGTCGGGGACGAGCTCGAAGCCGTCCGGCGGCGGGAGCCCGGGCTGACGCAACGACCCGGCGACCATGAACGCGAGCGGCGCGAGGAACAGCAGGGAGACGCCGAGGATCGCGAGGCGCCACAGCCAGGTATGCCCGGGCCGGGTCAACGCTTCTCCTCGTACAGGATGTGGAGGGTGACGTCGTCGCGACAAGGCCCTTCCCGCAACACGTACCTCCCCGCCCTTCCGTCGCGGAGCGTGAAGAATATCTCCGCCTCGAAGCCCTCGTTGTCGCCGGCGTCGATCTCGTGGCCGCCGTCGAGGAGCCCGCGCGCGAGCTGCGGGTAGAGCTCGACGACGGTCTCCTTCGTCACGACGCTCACGGCGGAGAACCCGCGCCG
>DATADL010000062.1:0-6598 GCA_036258555.1 Actinomycetota bacterium
CGCCGCGGCGCGAGCGTCACGTTGTCGAGCACGGTCATGTGCGGGAACAGGTTGTAGGACTGGAAGACGATCCCGATCCGCTGCCGCACCGAGTCGTCGTCCACCCCCGGGGCGGTGATCTCCTCGCCTTCGAGGAAGATCACCGCCCCGGGGGTGGACGACGACTCGGTCCGGCAGCGGATCGGGATCGTCTTCCAGTCCTACAACCTGTTCCCGCACATGACCGTCCTCGACAACGTGACGCTCGCGCCGCGGCGGGTGCTCGGGCGGAGCAAGGCCGAGGCCGAGGACGACGCGATCCGCCTGCTCGAACGCTTCGGCCTCGCCGACAAGCGCGGCGAGTACCCGGACCGCCTCTCGGGGGGCCAGCAGCAGCGCACGGCGATCGTCCGCGCGCTCGCGATGGGGCCGCGGCTGATGTTGCTCGACGAGGTCACGTCCGCCCTGGACCCCGAGCTGATCGCCGAGGTGCTGAACCTGATCCGCGAGCTGGCGGCGTCGGGCATGACGATGGTGATAGCCACGCACGAGATGTCGTTCGCGCGCGACATCGCGGACCGCGTCGCGTTCCTCGACGGGGGCCGCGTGCTGGAGGAGGGGCCGCCCGACGCGATCTTCCGAACGCCGTCGCACCCGCGCACGGCTCAGTTCCTGGACCGGATCATCCAGGCGGGCCGGCTCTAGCTAGGCCTCCGGCCCGCCTCCGCGAGGAGCTTCGTCTGCAGGTCCGCTCCCTCGTCCACCTCGACCCGGGGGCCGAACGCACCCGCCTTGCGCCATTCCTCGAACTGCGGCACCAGCTCGTCGTACGCGAACCGCACGAGCTCGGGGTCGAGCCGCTCGCCGGCGCCGAGCGCCCGGGCCAGGTCCCACGAGTGGATGACGTGGTCGCTCAGCACCTGCCCGACGTAATAGCGCCCCGGGAAGTCGCCGAACGACAGGTGCACGGTCCGCTCGAGCGCGCCCGGCTCACGCACCGCCGCCAGCGCCTCCGACGCCGCCTCGTCCCACGCGCCGGCGGGGTCGTCGCCGAGCAGGTCACCGTCGAACGCGTCGCCGACCTCGGCGACCGTCTTCCCGGCCATCATCGGCGGCATCCACCGGTTCTCGCCCAGGACGTGGTTCGCGAGGGCGCGCACGTCCCAGTCGGTGCACGGCGTGGGCCTCGACCACGCTCCGTCGGGGACGCGGCGGAGCAGCCCGCCGAACGCGTCGACGGCGCGGGCGTAGAGGTCGAGGACGTCCGTCACGCCATCCAGGGCTCGGTGAGGTCGAGGAACTTCGGCTCTCCGTCCGACAGGGCCTGCATCTCGTTCATGTACTCGGCCATGGACTCGTCCTGGTTCATCTCCTTCTCCTTGGCGCGCGCCTCGGCCTCGGAGGTGAAGTAGATGACGGTCGTGAAGCGGCCGTTCTCGGGATGCCACGCGTTGATCCCGCCGATGACGTCGGGCCGGCGCTCCTTCAGGGTCGGCTCCATGCGCGCGTCGAGCTCGCGCGACTTCGCCACGTCCTTCGTCTTGCCCTGGATCACCTGCACGAAGCCGGCATCGTCGGAGCCGCCGCCCCCGAACAGCTCCACCTCACGGCAGTCGTGGAACAGCGGGTCCTCGATGTACTGCGAGGTCTCCTCCCACCACGCGCCCTGCTCGGGCCGGTCGCTGTTCGCGCGCGCGGCCTCCTCGCTCTCGAAGCGCGCGATCGTGAAGAACTCGCCGCCGGCCGTGATGCCGCCGGTCGAGCCGAGGAAACCCTGCGCGTCCGGCTTGATCTCGTCGACCCACCTCTCCCACTGCTTCCTGAGACCTGCAGGGTCCGTTGCCCGGCCCTGGATGACCTGTGCGAACAAGGGGTCCTCCTTCCTAGGCGGCCTGGTCTGCTTCTTCTTCTACTCCCCTGACGCCAGCCGTCAAGAGGGGCGGGGTCCCCGGCGGCGAATGATCACGGCATGGGACGCGCAGCAAGGGCGCGGAGGTGGACGGGAGCCCTGTTGGGCGCCCTCCTCCTCGCGCCGCAGGTCGCCATGGCGGCCCCCGGCCCCCGCAGCTCCGACCCGGACGTCCTGACCCGCCGAGAGGTGCGCAGGATCCGCGTCCAGGCCCTCGAGCGAAGCCTCACCGGGCTCGGCGTGTCGCAGGAGGTCGTCGACGTCCTTCGGGAGGCCCAGCGCGTGAGGACGGGCAGGTGGCTCCTCGGCGAGCCCGCCGGCGACCTCAACGGCGACGGCGTGGACGACGTGTTCGAGTCCGACGTCCGCTACCGGATCACCGTCGGCGACGGCGGGTCACCCGCGCCGGAGGACGAGATCAAGACGACGATCACAGCGCGCGACGGCGCCACCGGGAAGAGGATCTGGCGCCGCAAGTTCGACACGGACGCGTGGCCCGTGTCGTGGCGAGTGGGGCCGCAGGGGCGCGCGGGTGCTCTCGTGCTCGGCGACGTCTCGTCGATCCTCGACCCGACCGGAGCGACGACGATGTCCTTCACCGCCTTGACCGGGACCAAGGGGCGCCGCGTCTGGCACCGCGAGTACACGTCCACGTCCTCGGACACCGTGGTCTCGTGGGTCTCGGCGAACCAGCTGGTCTCGTTCGGCCGGTTCGACGCCGTCGCCGGCAAGGCCGACGAGCTGTTGCTCGGGCTCTCGACGATGGTCGGGTCGATCGCGTCGACGAGCGCGGCGACGAGGACCGTCGTGGTCGACGGTCGTGACGGGACCGAGCTCGTCCACCCGATCGTCGACGTGGGCGTCGGCTGGCTCCCGATCCCGGGCGACGTCGGCGACCTCGACGGCGACGGGTTCGGCGACGTCGTCACCACGAACAACCCGGGCGTCGACCCCGGAGGCGAGCAGGAGCCACCCGCCGTCGGCCCCATGGTGTACGCGCGCACGGGGGCCGCCGGTACCCCGATCTGGACCGAGAGCGTGCCCATGGAGTGGTTCGCCTTCCCGTGGGACGTCGGCGACGTCGCCGGGAGCAAGACCGCGGAGGTCGGCCTCGAGACCGTCAGGGGCAACCACTGGCACGTCTACCTCCTCGAAGGCGACTACGGGACGCCGTGGTGGGACCGGCGCGCCGACTGGATGCACGTGCCCGGAGACGTCGACGGCGACGGCAGGGACGACGTCGTGCTCACCCGCTGGTTCGACGGGATGGGCAGCGGCAGGATGCGGATCGAGCAGGACGCCCTGCGCGGATCGGGGGCGCGCATCTGGAGCCGCCGGACCGTCTGGGACTACGACGAGCTGCCCTGCCCGGGTGACGCGTGCTCGACCTGGGCCGGCATGGGTGCGGACGTCCGCGGCGACGTGGGCGGCGACGGGGTCGCGGACATGGCGTTGAACCTCGCGGTCGGGCTCTCCAACGTCGTGGTGGACGCCACGGCGTGGATCCTCGACGGGAGGACCGGCCGTCTCACGTACGAGACGCCGGCGGAGCTCTCCGCCACCGCCGTCGCGATCGACGGCCGCGGCGACGACCTCACGCGTTTCTCGGTCGCGGACAACGCGATGACGCTCGAGGCGATCGACGGCCGCGGGAGGGTGCTTTGGGGGGGCCGGCTCATGGGGCCGCGCAAGGTGCTGCCGCGCAACAGCTGGCACTTCTCGTTCGGCCTGCGCGCCGACCGCGACCGCTGCGGCGACGTGCTGGTGAACGTGTTCGACGGCGACGCGACCTTCTTCGCGGTCGTCGACGGGGGCACGGGACGCATCCTGTGGTCGCGCTGGAGCGGCGCGCGCTCCGAGCACCCCCGGTTCGGCGTCAACCGCGACCGGAACCGCGCCTGCTAGCGCGACGCCGCGTTCAGAGTCGCCGGAAGAGGTTCACCACGAGCGTCAGCGCGAGCGACACCAGGAGCATCGACGTCAGCGGGACGTAGACGCGGGTCGACTCCGACTCGATGCGGATGTCGCCCGGCAGCCGCCCGAACCACGACAGCCACCCGCGTCCGACCAGGATCCCGATCACGACGATCGCGACGCCGATCGCGACGATCACGGTTCCGGCGTTGCGGCCCCCCATCGACCCCTCCTCGGTCCTGTCTAATACCCGGACAGCGTTCCACACGCCTGCGAGGGGAGGTCAACCGAGTGAACTGGCGACAGGTGTCGGAGGCGGCTCCTGAGCTCGCCGCGAAGGTGCAGGCGAGGTTCGAGGCGCACGGGCTCGCGCTGCTGGCGACGCTGCGCCGCGACGGCGGCCCGCGCATCTCGGGCGTGGAGATGCTCTTCGGCGAGGGCGAGCTGTGGATCGGGATGATGCCGGGCTCGCTGAAGGCGAAGGACCTGCTGCGCGACCCGCGGCTCGCGCTCCACAGCGCGACGACCGACAAGATGGTGCGCGAGGGCGACGCGAAGCTCTCCGGGCTGGCGGTCCACGTCGAGGACGAGGAGACGTTCGAGCGGTACCGGCGCGCGTCGGGCGGCGCGGAAGGCCAGAGCCTCGGCGGCTTCCACCTGTTCCGCGTCGACGTGCGAGAGATGTCCCACCTCGTCCCGGCGGGCGACCACCTGGACATCCAGTCGTGGTCCGAGAAGAGGGGCTACCGGCAAAGGGATCGCTACTGACACCGTATTGTCGCTCGTCGCCAGTGATGTCTACCGGAGGGGAAGTGAAGCCTTGAAGATCGTGCGCCTGGTCGCGTCCTGTGCCGCCGTCATGCTGCTCGTCACGGCGTGCGGAGGCGACGACGGCGAGGATTCCGCCGCCGGGCCGACTCCGGCCGCGGAGGAGACCGCGGCCGCCGACTACAGCGCGTTCTGCGACGCCGTGGTCGAAGCCGAGACCGCGGTGCTCGCGGCCTCGTCGGGCGGCGACCCGAGCGGGATCGAAGACCTCGTGGAGACGGTCGAGGAGAACGCGCCGCCGGAGCTCGAGGAGCAGGTCGCGGTCGTGACCGACACCGTGCGCGAGGCGCTCCGGACGCAGGACGACCGCGCTTTCGAGGGCGACGAGTTCTCCGAGAGCGAGGAGGAGGTGGACCGGTGGGTCGTCGACAACTGCGGGTACGACGAGGTCCCGGTCACCGCGGTCGACTACGCGTTCGAGGGAGTACCCGAGACGATGCCCGCGGGGAACACTGCGTTCGTCTTCTCGAACGAGGGCGAAGAGGTCCACGAGATGATCATGGTCCGCTACAAGGACCCGTCGACGACGATCGAGGACCTCATGAAGCTGTCCGACCAGGAGGCCCAGCAGGTGCTCGACTTCCTCGGCGCCTCGTTCGGCCCCCCGGGTGCGACCGACACCGAGGTCAAGCAGCTCACGCCCGGCAAGTACGCGCTCGTGTGCTTCGTACCCGTCGGGTCGACGAGCCCGAAGGCGGCGAGGAAGGCCGACGGGCCTCCGCACGTCGCGCGCGGGATGTCGGCGGAGTTCACGGTCGAGTAGCAGCATGCCGCGCCGGCGGATCGCAGTCGTCGACGCGCCCTCGAACCTCGGCCTGAGGCCTCCCGAGGAAGGCTCCGTCCCGGGGTGCTACAAGGCGCCCGGCGCGCTGCGCGACCGCCGGATCGTCGAGCGCCTCGGCGCGCGCGACGCCGGCGTCGTCGTCCCGCCGCGCTACCGGGCGGAGTGGTGGCCGGGATACGGCGTGCGCAACGGCGAAGCGATCGCGCACTACTCGGGGCGGCTCGCCGCGCGGATCGGCGAGGTGCTCGACTCCGGCGACCTGCCGGTCGTGCTCGGCGGCGACTGCAGCATCCTCGTCGGCGCGGCGGTCGCCCTCGCGGACCGGGGCCGCTACGGGCTGGTCTTCGTCGACGGGCACTCGGACTTCCGCCACGCGGGCAACGCGGAGGCCGTCGGTGCGGCCGCGGGCGAGGACCTGGCGATCGTCACCGGACGGGGCGGCGACCTCGGCCGGCTGGGCGGACACGACCGGTACTTCGCCGACGCCGACGTCGTCGTGGCGGGGATCCGTCCGGACGACGAGTACCTCGAGGAGCTCCGCGCGCTGGGTGTCCGCGTGCATCTCGCACCGGAGATGCGCGGCCGCGCAGGCGAGGTCGCGGCCGGCGCCGTCGCCCATATGGAGGAGCGGGGCGTCGAGGGCTACTGGATACACCTCGACGTCGACGTGCTGGACGCCGCCGTCATGCCCGCCGTCGACTCGCCCGACCCCGACGGGCTGGAGCGACCCGATCTCAGGGAGCTCTTGGAACCCTTGCTGGCGTCGCCGCTCGCTGCGGGGATGGAGGTGACCGTGTTCGACCCCGACCTGGACGCCGGCGGGTCGCTCGCGGCCGCGCTCGCCGACGACCTCGTCGCAGCCTTCGCGGCGCGGGTCGCCTAGCCCGGCTCGGATCCGCGCGAGAGCACCTCCCACAGGTGCCCGTCGGGATCGCGGAAGTACCCGGAGTAGAGGCCCCACGGCCGCCGGTGGGCCGTGTCGGTCAGCGTCGCGCCGGCTGCCTCGGCGCGCGCGAGCAAGGCGTCGACCTCCTCGTCCGTCGCGACGAAGTGGCCGATGCTGAACCCGCCGGTGGACGGCCCCGGCGGTGCGACCTGTGCGTCCTTCGCCAACGACGCGCGGGGGTAGAGCGACAGCGTCACGCCGTTCGCGAGCTCGAACATCACTACGTCTCCGGCGGGGT
>DATADL010000063.1:0-5044 GCA_036258555.1 Actinomycetota bacterium
CACGAACGGAGCCGGCCCTTCGGGGCCGGCTCTTCTCTTGGGCGAGACGGTCGAACGGTTCGACGGCCCGAGGCGTCTAGCATCGAGACGCGTCGGAGGAGGGAGGGACATGGACGGGAGGCGGATCGCACCGGCCCTCGCGCTGACGCTTCTGTCCGTCCCGCCGGCGACGTCCGCAGCGGAGGCCTCCGCTGTCTGTCTGGGGCGGGCCGCGACGATCGTAGGCACCGGCGGGGACGATCGTCTCGTCGGGACGTCGGGGCCCGACGTCCTCGTGGGCTTGGGCGGTCGCGACCAGATCATCGGAAGCCGCGGTGACGACGTCGTCTGCGGAGGCCCCGGCGACGACACGATCGTCGGCGACCGCGGCGACGACGTGCTGTCCGGCGGGCACGGGAGCGACGCCCTCGTCGGAAGCCGGGGCGCGGACACTCTGCGCGGAGACGCCGGCGACGACGAGCTCGTCGCGCAACGGGCCCGTCCCGACGCCGGCGACTCGGCGCGCGGCGGGCCGGGAGACGACGTGTGCGCCAACGCGTCGTCGGGGGCCGCGTGCGAGACCACGCGGACGCGGATGACGTCGCGCACCGCGGACGCCCTGGTCGTGGCCGGGGGCCGCGCGACGATCGACGCGGCGACCGGCGCGGGAGACGTGAACGGCGACGGCGAGGTCGACCTCGTCGTGGGATCCGCCCGAGCCGCCCGCAGCGCGGGCGTCGTCACGGTCCTCCTCGGCTCCCTCAGCGTCTGGGGCGCGGTCGACCTCCGCGACCCCCCCGGCGCGGTCCAGATCCGCGGTGCGCAAGACGCCGGCGAGGATCCGAACGACGCCGGCTTGCCGGGCAACCGGGCCCACCTCGTCTCGGCGGGAGACGTGAACGGCGACGGGCTGGACGACGTCGTCGTGGGGGCTCCTGGCGCCGACGGGGACACGGAAGAGGACGCGGGCCGCGTCTACGTCGTCTTCGGCAGTAGCGATCCCGAAGACGTAGACCTCGCGACCTTCGACGCGAACGCCCAGGGCGACGCGGGGTTCAGGATCACCGGACCCGGTGGCGGCGACGGGATGAGCATTGCCTTCCTCGGCGACGTCAACCGGGACGGTCTGGGCGACGTCGCCGTCGGCTGGCGCTTCGGCGACACCTACGTGGTCTTCGGGAAGGCGGACGGCGGTCCGGTCGACCTGCGCCTGTTCGACCTCGGTCTGCAGGGCGACGCGGGATACCGGATAGCGACCGCCTCGGACGGAAACCACTACGACGTCGCACCCGCGGGCGACTTCGACGGCGACGGCCTCGACGACGTCGTCTTGCTTCGCAGCCGGTGGTTCGAGGAAGCCGGCGACCCCTTCGGCAGCGAGCGCACGGAGACCTGGATCGTGTACGGCAAGGCCGACTCGGCGACCGTCGACCAGACGGCGCTCGAGCGGACCGGCACGAGGGTCGCATGGGGCTTCGAGGAACGGCGCGCCGCGGGGGTGGGCGACCTGGACGGCGACGGCCTCGACGACGTCGCGTTCACGAACACGCCTTCGTTCGGGACGGCGAGGGTGCTCTTCGGCTCGGACGGCCTGCGGGGCCTCGCCCTTCGATCCGCTTTCCGCTCTAGGTTCGTGATCGATGCGTGGTTCGGTCTCTCGAGCTGGGGCGAAGGTCCGCCGGTCCCCGTAGGTGACACGAACGCGGACGGCCGTCCGGACTTCGCGTTCACGAGCGTGTCCGCGGCCTCGCGCCCGGCCCGCGGGCTCTACCGCCGGCGCGATCTCGTGGGGTCTGCCTTCACGGTCTTCGGCTCCGGACGCACGCGACGGACGAGCGCGTACGCCCTGGAACGCGGCGGGCGCCGCTACGTGGGACCCCGGCCGGACTGCCCGCGCTCCTGCCCCGACTATCTGTACCGGCCGGAGGTGTCGCGCCTCGGCGACGTGAACGGTGACGGCGCCGCCGATCTCTTCGTCTATACGGCCTCGGGTGACCGCGGGTTCGTCGTCGTGTCGCGCGGGTGGCGTTAGCGGACGAGCGAGCCCAGCGAGCGGACCCCGCCGACGCTCAGAACCTGCCCACGGTCCGTCGCCAGCCAGTACCCCGTCGCTCCGGGGGCAACCGCCATCCCGACGACCTCGCCGGCGAAGGCCTTCGACCCCGCTCCGCCGAGTGAAGGCGCGTCGCCGAACGCGAGCACCCGGCCCCCGGCCGTGACGAGCCAGTAGCCCTCGGCGCCGAACGCCTCGGCGTCCACGACCCTCCCCGCCAGCCCGTCGTTCGCGGCCCCGCCGAAGTCCTTCGCGTCGCCGAACGGGAAGACGGCGCCGTTCGACCCGAACAGCCAGTAGCCCTCGCCGCTCGGCGTGGCCTCGATGGCCACGACCTCTCCGGAGTAACCCTCTTCCTGGACGCCGCCGAAGCCCTCGGCCCGGCCGAAGGAGTACACGCGGCCCCCCTTCGTGACCAGCCAGTAGCCGCGGCCGGCGGGATGGCCCGCCATGTCGACGAGCGGCGAGCGGCCGTCGGTCTTGCTCCCCTTGTACGGCGCGTCGCCGAAGGCCCGGACGCGGCCGGCGCGGGACAGCAGCCAGTAGCCGTAACCCGACTCCGTCGACTCCATCGCCTCGACGGGCTTCTGCGAGTAGCCGCCTTCCAACGAGCCGTAGTCGCCGGCGCCGAAGCCGAAGACTGCTCCGGTCCGGCCCGCGAGCCAGTAGCCGAGGCCCGACGGGTTCCCCGCGACGGTCGCGACGAGCGAGCGCTCCGCATGCCAGAAGGACGTCTGCTTGCGCGCGCCGGCCCACGTGAAGCTGAAGTGGACGTGGTCGGTGTGCGGGGAGCGCGCTCCCCCGTCGTCGCCGACGCACACGCTCTTCTTCATCTCGCAGTAGGTGCGCCAGCCCGAGAACGGGAACCAGATGCGCTTGTTCCAGATCACGTACATGATGCCGGCCCGCCGCGCGAGCGCGTGCTGGTTGCCGTACCGGTCGGTGGCGAACAGCCACTGCAGGAGGTCCGACACCGCCTCGCGATGCGCCGGGTTCGCGGCGCTGACGCCCCAGTCCCAGGCGCGACCCTCCTTGTGCTCGCTCTGGCCACCGTAGGAGCAGTCCCTGCCGATCCCGCCGGCACCCGTTCCCGGGTACTCCGCGAGGACCATCTGCTGGAACGCGACGACGCCGGGCTTCGCGTCCGGGGAGCACTTCGACTGGCCCTCGTACGACCCGGGCGGGTCCATCACCGGTCCGAAGTCCGGGGCAGACGGCGCCGCCGTCGCGGGCAGGGTCGCCGTCACGGACGCGGCGAGCGCGAGGAAGAGGACTAACAGCCGTTTGGACACGTTTGGTCCATCGGCCGAGTGCCGCCGTCGCCTTAGGGGTAAACCCAGGCGATGTCGATCGACGCGCTGAGCGGACAGGCCGGGGCGGTGGCGCGCGAGGGCGAGCTGCGCAGGCCGCTGCTCCTCTACGAAGACGGCTGACCCTTCTGTTGCTGGGGGGCGCGTGTCGTCTCCAGGCTCGACCGCGACGGTCGTCTCGCGATCCTTCCGTTCGACGACCCGAACGCGGCGCGCTTCGTGGTGTTCCTGACCGAGGAGCAGCTCGAGTACTCGTGGCAGTTGATCGAGTGTGACGGGACCAGGCTGACCAAGGGGGCCGCGGCCGTGCGCCTGATGGAGCTCCTGAAGCCGACGAGGTGGCTCGGCAGGCTGTGCCGCCCGGGCCCCCTCACCCGGCTCGTCGGCGCGATCGACCATCTGATCAGCCTCGCCCGCCCGAAGCTGAGCCGCATCGTCCCCAAGGGGCCCGGCCCCCGCCGCTGGCCCTGACGCTCGGAGGGAACGCGACCGCTCCGTCGAACCTTGGGACACGAAGCATCGCCTCGGCGATGCTCCCGGTAATAGCAGAATCAGCCGATCCAAGGAGTCCCAGGTGCGTCGCGCTCTCAACCTCGTCCTCGCGAGCGTCCTCGTGGCGATCCCCGTCGCCGCGTCGGCTCGCCCCCAGAAGGGCCCGAACGTCGTGGTGGCCAAGGACCCGAAGGGCTCGTTCGAGCTCGTCGGACACGAGCCGCTGCTCAACCGCGGCATGAACGCGGCGATCGCCGTCCACGGCGACTACGCCTACGTCGGGAGCCGCACGGACGGCCTCCACCCGCGCGCCGGCGTCGCGATCGTCGACGTGTCGGACCCGAGCAACCCGACCGAGGTCGGCCAGATCGGCCCCCCGAACGAGGGGAACGTCGGCGAGACCTCGCGAGAGATGCGGATCTGGGCCGACCAGGACCTGCTGATCGTCCTGAACCTCGCGAGCAACTGCAGCGCGATCATCCACAACTGCTCGCCGACGCAGCTCGTCGGCCAGGACAACTACCGCTTCTACGACATCTCCGGTGACAAGGCCGCGGCCCCCGAGCTCGTCGCGACCTACGAGCCGAGCAGCAACCCGCACGAGTTCTACCTGTGGCAGGACCCGAAGGATCCGGACCGCGCGCTGCTCTTCCAGTCGACGCCGGGCGGCGGCGCCGTGTCCATGCTCGTCACCGACATCTCCGGTGCGGCCGACGGGAAGTTCGAGGAGATCGGCGAGTGGACGACCGCGATCCCGAACCCCGAGACCGACAACCGGCTCCACTCGCTCGCGGTGAGCCCCGACGGGACGAAGGCGTACATGTCGTTCCTCGGCGGCGGCTTCTTCATGGTCGACGTGTCGGACTTCGCGAAGGGCGTCGCCAAGCCGCAGGCCAAGCTCATCACGCCGATCCAGAACCGCGTCCACTGGGGCGACCCCGGCGTGCACAGCGCGGTCCCCTTCCCCGGGCGCGACTACGTGTGGACGACCGACGAGGTCTACGGCGAGGTCCCGGTGCTGCTCGCCGGCCACGGCTGCCCGTGGGGCTGGTCACGCGTCGTCGACGTGCGCAACCCGAAGAAGCCGAAGGTGATCGCGGAGTACAAGCTCCCGCAGAACACCGAGGAGTTCTGTGGCGAGCAGACCGAGAACGACCCGACGCGGAACGCGCTGTCGAGCTGGGCCGCGCACAACCCGACGCTCACGCGG
>DATADL010000064.1:0-5222 GCA_036258555.1 Actinomycetota bacterium
GCCGGGAGGGCAGGCCATCGCCCCTGCCCGAGCTGCCGATCCAGTACAAGGACTTCGCCCGCTGGCAGCGGAAGCTGCTCTCGGGAGAGCGCCTGGAGGCCGAGATCGAGCACTGGCGGCGGCGGCTGGCGGGCGCTCCGCCCGAGATCGAGCTTCCCACCGACCGGCCGCGGCCCGTGGTCCAGAGCTTCCGCGGCGCCATGGAGGGGCTGCCGGATCTGTCCGGCGCTCTCAGTGAGGAGCTCGACGCCCTGGCCGTGCGCCGCGGCGCCACCCTGTTGCAGGCTCTGCTGGCCGCGTTCGCGACATTGCTGATGCGTCACTCGCGCCAGAGCGACATCGTGCTGGGCACGGCCGTGGCCAACCGGAACCGCCCCGAGATCGAGGGTCTGATCGGCTTCTTCGTCAACACCCTGGTGCTGCGCCTCGACCTGTCGGGAGATCCGACGTTCCGCGACCTGCTGGAGCGGGTCCGGGAGGTCACCCTCGACGACTGCGCCCACCAGGACCTCCCCTTCGAGAAGCTGGTCGAGGAGCTGAAGCCCGCCCGCGACCTCAGCATCTCGCCGGTGTTCCAGGTGTCCTTCTCGCTGCAGGACGCGCGGGCCGCCGACTTCGACCTCGCCGGGTTGGAGGTCGACTTCCCGCGCGTCAAGGACGACAGCGCGAAGTTCGACCTCTCCCTCTACGTGTTCGAGGGCGACGGCGAGATGTACGGCGAGATGAACTACTCGACCGCGCTCTTCGACGAGACGACCATCCGCTCGATGATCGCCCACTACCAGGCGGTCCTCGAGGCCGTCACCGCCGATCCGGGGCGGCCGCTCTCGCGCTACTCGCTGCTCTCCCGCGAGGCGGGGCGAGCCCTCGTCGAGGAGGTGAACCCTCCTCTGCCCGAGCCGGCCCCGGCCCCCTTCGTGCACCGGGCGGTCGAGCGGCACCCGCCCGACGCCGTCGCGGTCGTGCACGGCGACGAGACGTTGACGTTCGGTGAGCTCGACCGCCGCGCCGCCGCGACCGCCGCCGCGCTGCGGCGCGCGGGCACGGGTCCCGGCGACGTCGTCGCGATCCTGCTCGACCGCTCCTTCGAGCAGGTGATCGCGCAGCTGGCGGTGCTGAGGGCGGGGGCCGCGTTCCTGCCTCTGGACCCCTCGTATCCGCAGGCGTGGCTGTCGTTCATGCTCGACGACGCGCGGCCGCGCGCGGTCGTCTCCGACGGGCAGACGGCGGCGCGCTTCGACCTCGGCGGCGTCGAGGTCGTCGACGTCGCGGCGGACGGAAACCGCGACTTCCCCGAGCCGGACCTGCGACCCGAGGACCTCGCGTACGTCATCTACACCTCGGGTTCGACCGGCGAGCCGAAGGGCGTGGCCGTCTCGCACGCGAACCTCGCGAGCTTCGTGGCGTGGCACCTCGGCGAGTACGGCGACGGCGGCCGCATGGCGAGCCTGGCCCCGCTGTCGTTCGACGCGGCGGTGATGGAGCACTGGCCCGCCCTCACGGGCGGCGAGCAGATCGTGCTCCTGGGCAAGGACGAGGCGCGCGACCCGGTCGCGCTCGTCGGGGCGTTCGAGCGTCACGGGGTGACGAAGACGTTCGTCACGACCGCGCTGGGGCAGACGCTCATGCGGATGCCGCTGCCGGCTTCCCTCGGGGTGCTCACCGTCGGGGGCGAGCGTCTGACGACTCTTCCGGCCGACGGCGCCCCGGAGGTAGTGAACCTCTACGGTCCCACGGAGGCGACCGTGATCACTACCGGCGGGCGGGTCGACGGCGGCGTCGCCATCCCGCACATCGGGAGGCCGGTCGCGGGAGCGCGCGTGTACATCCTCGACGAGGACCTGAGCCCGGTCCCGAAGGGATTGCCCGGCGAGATGTACATCGGGGGCCGCGGGGTCGCGCGCGGATACCTCGGGCGTCCCGCGCTGACCGCAGAGAGGTTCCTCCCCGACCCGTTCGCTGCCGAGGCGGGCGCCCGCATGTATCGCACGGGCGACCGCGCGCGGTACCGGCCCGACGGGAACATCGACTTCGTCGGCCGGACCGACGACCAGGTGAAGGTCCGCGGGTTCCGCGTCGAGCCGGCCGAGGTCGAGGCGTGGCTCGTCACGCACCCGGCGGTCGAGCGGGCGGCGGTCGTGGCGTCGGCGGACGCGTCGGGGTCCAAGCGGCTCGTCGCGTAGCTGGTCGGGTCCGGGGCAACGGTCACGGAGCTCCGCGAGTTGCTCGCCCGCGCCGTCCCGTCGCACATGATCCCGTCGGCGTTCGTGACGCTCGACGAGCTGCCGCTGACCCCGGTCGGCAAGCTCGACCGCGCCGCGCTCCCGGACCCGGGCCCCGACCGCCCGGAGCTCGGCCACGGCTACGAGGAGCCGGTGACCGAGACGGAGAAGGCGCTCGCCGAGATCTGGTCGGAGGTGCTCGGCGTCGAGCGCGTCGGGCGCGACGACAACTTCTTCGACCTCGGCGGTCACTCGCTGCTCGGGACGCAGCTGATGTCGCGGATCCGCAACCGGTTCGAGGCCGAGGTCCCGCTGCGCGCTCTGTTCGAGCGCCCGACCGTCGGCGGCCTGGCGCGGGTGCTCGAAGAGACGTCGCGCCGGGACTTCCTCGCGCTCGAGCCGGCGGCGCGCGACGAGGCCCCGCTGCTGTCGTTCGCGCAGCAGCGGATGTGGTTCATCGACCAGATCGACCCCGCGAGCGCGACCTACAACGTGCCTATCGCCCTGCGCCTGACGGGGCGCGTCGACGCGGACAAGCTCGAGCGGGCGCTGAACGCGATCGTCGAGCGGCACGAGACCTTGCGGACGACGTTCACGACCGAGCGCGGCGAGCCGCGCCAGGTGGTCGCGGACGAGGGCCGCGTCCCGCTGTCGTACGTCGACCTCGCGTACCTCGCCGGCGACGAGCGCGAGCCGGCGGCGATGAAGGTCGTCGAGGAGGAGGCCGCGCGCCCGTTCGACCTCGTCGCCGGGCCGTTGTGGCGAACCACGCTGATCGAGCTGGGCGACGAGGACCACCTGCTCGTCGTGTGCATGCACCACATCGTGTCCGACGGCTGGAGCCTCGGGATCTTCGCGTCGGAGCTGAGCGAGATCTACACCGCGCTGGTGGACGACCGCGAGCCGAAGCTCGAGCCGCTTCCCCTGCAGTACGCGGACTTCGCGGTGTGGCAGCGCAAGTGGTTCCAGGGCGAGGAGCTCGAGCGCCAGCTCTCCTACTGGAAGCGGCACCTCGCCGGCGCGCCGGCCGCGCTCGACCTGCCCACCGATCACCCGCGGCCCCCGATCCAGACGTTCGCGGGGGCGTCGGTCAACTTCGAGCTCCCGGCTGCTCTGTCCGACGCCGTCCGGGACCTCGCCCGCCACAACGGGGTGACGACGTTCATGCTCGGTCTCGCGGCGTTCACGACGCTGCTACACCGGTACACCGGCGCAACCGACATCGTCGTCGGAACGCCGATCGCCGGTCGCAACCGGGCCGAGATAGAGGGCCTCATAGGCTTCTTCGTGAACACGCTGGTGATGCGCACGGACCTGTCGGGGGACCCCACGTTCCGGGAGCTGATGGAACGCGTCCGCGACGTGGCGCTCGGCGCGTACGCGCACCAGGACCTTCCGTTCGAGAAGCTCGTCGAGGAGATGAAGCCTCCGCGAGACCTGAGCCATGCCCCGCTGTTCCAGGTCGCGTTCGGCTTCCAGAACACGCCCACGCCGGAGTTCGAGCTGACCGGGCTCCAGATCGACCTGCCGGACCTCGAGGACACGAGCGCGAAGTTCGACCTGTCGCTGGACATGGTCGAGATGGACGACGGGCTCGGGGGCACGCTGAACTACGCGACCGCGCTGTTCGAGCGGGAGACGATCGAGGAGATGCTCGGCCACCTCGAGACGTTGCTCGAGGCGGCGGTCGCCGATCCCGAGACGCGGTTGTCCGAGCTGCGGATCCTCACGGAGGCGGAGCGGACCCACGTCGTCCACGAGCTCAACCGCACGGAGCGGGAGTATCCGTCCGAGGTGCTCGTGCACGAGCACTACGAGGCCGTCGCGCGCGAGCGCCCGGACGCGGTCGCGCTGTCGTTCGAGGGCCGGTCGGTCACCTACGGCGAGCTGGACGAGGCGGCGAACCGGCTCGCGCACCATCTCCGCTCGCTCGGCGCGGGAGCCGGCGTGCGCGTCGGGATACTCCTCGAGCGGGGCGTCGACGTCGTCGTGGGGATCCTCGGCGTGCTGAAGTCCGGGGCCGCGTACGTTCCGGTCGATCCCGCGTATCCGCCCGCTCGGGTGGAGCTGACGTTCGGCGACGCGGCCGTAGCGGCCGTCGTCACGACCGCCGCCCTGGAGGAGCTCGTCCCGGAAGGGATCCCCGTCGTGCGCCTGGACGTGGACGCGGCCGCGATCGAGGCGCAGCCCGCAGACCCGCTGCCCCGGACGGCGACGTCCCGGGACGTGGCCTGGGTCATCTACACGTCGGGGTCGACCGGTCGTCCCAAGGGCGTCCTCGTCGAGCACCGCGGCTTCTCCAACATGGTCTCCGAGGTCGCGCGCGACTTCGGGCTCACGTCCGAGGACCGCATCCTGCAGTTCGCCTCGATGGGGTTCGACGCCTCGCTCTTCGACCTCGCCCTCGCCGTCTCGGCCGGGGCGACGTTGTGCCTCGGGTCGCGGGCCTCGCTGCTGCCGGGGCCGGACCTCTTCCGGTTCCTGGAGGACGAGCGGATCACGGTCGCGACCCTTCAGCCGTCGTCGCTCGCCGCGCTTCCGTCGAACGACCTCCCGGACCTGCGCCTGCTGATGGTCGCCGGCGAGGTCCTCCCCGGCGACCTCGCGCAGCAGTGGGCACGCCGCCGCCGGGTGTTCAACGGCTACGGCCCCACGGAGGTGACGATCGGGTGCAGCTGGTACGAGGTGCCCTACGCGCCGGCCACGACGCTCTACTCGCCGCCCATAGGGCGTCCGATCCAGAACACGCGCATCTACGTGCTCGACCGCAACCTCGAGCCGGTGCCGCTGGGCGTCCCGGGCGAGATGTACGTGGCGGGGGCCGGGCTCGCCCGGGGCTACCTCGGCCGCCCGGGCCTCACCGCCGAGAGGTTCCTGCCCGACCCGTTCGAGCCCGGCGGTGCCCGCATGTACCGGACCGGCGACCTCGGGCGGTGGCGCAGAGACGGCAACCTCGAGTTCCTCGGCCGCGCCGACAGGCAGGTGAAGGTGCGCGGCTTC
>DATADL010000065.1:0-1754 GCA_036258555.1 Actinomycetota bacterium
CGGGCCGATGCACGTCTCCGCCTTGTCGGCGTCCGCGGTCCCGCGCAGGAAGTTGGCGTCGCCGACGAAGCGTGCGATCTCGATCGTCGCGGGCGCCTCGTAGAGCGTCGCCGGCGGGCCCTGCTGGACGACCACGCCGTCGAGCATGACCGCGACCTCCTGCCCGACGACGAACGCCTCCTCCTGCTGGTGCGTGACGAACAGCGACGTGACGCGCAGGTCGGCGAGGAGGCGTTGCACCTCGAGCCGGATCTGGTGACGCAACGAGGCGTCGAGGTTCGAGAAGGGCTCGTCGAGCAGGATCACCGAGGGCCGGTTGGCGAGGGCGCGCGCGAGAGCGACGCGCTGCTGCTGGCCTCCCGACAGCGTCGATGGCATCCGCTCGGCGAGCCCGGCGAGCCCGACCATCTCGAGCGTCTCGTACACGCGGCGCGAGGCGCGCTCGGCCTTCGGAAGCCCGAAGCCGACGTTGGCCGCGACCGAGAGGTGGGGGAACAGCGCCCAGTCCTGGAAGACCATTCCGACCCGTCGCTTCTCGGGCGGCACGTGGACGCCCGGCCCGGCGAGGGTCCTGCCACCGACCGAGATCGTCCCCGCGTCCGGCCTCTCCAGCCCGGCGATCGTCCGCAGGAGCGTGGTCTTGCCGCACCCGCTCGGCCCGAGGAGCGCGACGACCGTCCCCGCGGGGACGTCGAGGTCGACGCCGTTCAGGACGGCGGCCCCGCCGAACGCCTTGCGGACCCCGGAGACCGCCACGCCTGCGGTCGACTGGAAGCCCGTTGTAGGGGCGGCCGTAGGCGCTGGGTTAGGCATGCCTAAGAAACTACACCCGGCCTCGGGACGCCGCAGTGGCGAGGCGGTCCCGGGGTGTCGGGCGAGGCGGTCCCGGGGTGTCGGGCGAGGCGGGCCCGCGGGTCGTTGACACCCGCGGGGGCGGCCGGTACGGTGCGACCGACAGCTTCCACCGAGCAACGGCGCTCCTTCGACGGGGCGCTTTTTTGTTGCCCGGAGGTGAGCCATGCCCCTGTACGACGCCCGGTCCTCGGAGCGGGACGCCTGCGGTATCGGCTTCGTCGCCGACTCCTCGGGACGGGCCTCGCGCCCCGTCGTGGAGGCCGCTCTCGACGCCCTCTGCCGGGTCAAGCACAGGGGGGCCGTGGCCGCGGACGAGCGGACCGGCGACGGCGCCGGGCTCCTGCTCCCGATCCCCCCGGACGTCGCACCGGCGGGCCGCGGCGTCGCCATGGCGTTCCTGGACCCCGCCGCCGTCGCCGCGGGGCGGGCCGCGATCGAGGACGGTTGCGCAGCCGAAGGCCTCGCCGTCGAGGGGTGGCGCGAGGTGCCGGTCGACCCCGCGGCCCTGGGCGAGCAAGCGCGCGCGACCGCCCCCGCGATCTGGCAGGCCGTCCTCGGACCTGCCCGAGCTCGTGATCCGGAACGGGCCGCCTACCGGGCCCGGCGCCGCGCCCAGCGCCTCGCCTCCGAGCGGGGCCTCACGCTCTCGATCGCGTCGTGCTCGTTCCGCACCGTCACCTACAAGGCGCTCTGCGCGGCGGATCAGCTCGCGCACTTCTACCCCGACCTCGACGACCCCGCCTGCGAGGCCTGGTTCGCGCTGTTCCACCAGCGCTACTCCACGAACACGGCCCCCGCGTGGGAGCGGGCGCAGCCGTTCCGGCTGCTCGCCCACAACGGCGAGATCAACACGATCCGCGGCAACCTCGCGGCGATGCAGGCCCGCGCCGCGGCCGCCC
>DATADL010000066.1:0-12860 GCA_036258555.1 Actinomycetota bacterium
GGCCGCGGCCGCTCCGCCGGAGACGAGTCCGGAGAGGAGGAGAGCGGCCGCGGAGAGCCCTGCCGTGGCCGCGCGTCGAAGCCGACGGGTTGCCATATCTTCCTGATCCTGCCAGCGTGGTGTTGGAGTTGAATCATCTTGGCGGGAACGTCCCGTTGGAGGGTAGATGGGTCGCATACGTAGTTTGTGCATGCTCGCCGCCCTCGCGGCAGTCGCCCTGACGCCGCCCGGCGCCGTCCCGGCCGTCGCAGACGTCGCCTTGCAGGCGGTTCCTCCGGACCCGAGCGCGTTCGTCCGCGGTGCGTACGGAAGGGACTCCGGGCCCGGAGGCGTGTCGCTGATGAAGGGCGTGGGGTTCGACTCGGTGACCGTTGCGCCGAGTCGTCCCGAGCTCGACGCCCTTGCCGCCGCGGGGATGCGCGGCGTCGTGTGGCTGTGGGACTACGACGACGAGCGGTGCGCGTTCGAGAAGGGCGACGCGTGGGTCCGGCGCACCGTCGCGGCCATCGCCGGCCACCCCGCGATCCTCGCGTACCAGGTCGCGGACGAGCCGAGCTTCGCGATGACCGACCCCGGCTGCCCCCGCGTGCCCGAGCAGATCCGGGAGCGCTCGGACCTGATCCACTCGATCGACCCCGCGGCGACCACGTACGTGGTCATCCCGACGTGGGACGGTCGCCGGAGCTTCGCCTACGAGCACTTCGCCGGCACCACCGACGTGATGGGGCTCGACGTCTATCCGTGCTGGCACCAAGCGCCCGAGTGCGACCTCGGCCTGATCGACGCCGCCATCGAGGCCGCGGACGAGGACGGCGTGCCGCGCTACTGGGCGGTGGTCCAGGACTTCGACGACGGCTGGTACCGGTCGCCGACGGCGGCCGAGCTGGACGCACAGCTCCGGCGGTGGGCCCGCTCCCGCATGGAGGGCTACTTCCTCTACCACTGGAACGAGGGGGCGGTGGAGTCGAAGCCCGACCACCTGGCGGTGCTTGCCAAGCACAACCTGCTGCTGGGCCTGGTCCCCCGCCGCTAGCGACCTTGGTCGATTACTCCCGTCTCCCGGGAGGAAGCGACCACAGTTCGGCGCTAAAGGTCGCCCCGCAGCGGCCGATTCTCTCTACGTAGACCTGGAACGAAAAGGCAAACCTGCGGCAACGCAGGGACGCAAAGCCAGGGGCCCGTCCTTCGGAGGGGTTGCCCAGCTGCCGAACCTGGGAGAGTCAAAATGCGCAAGAAGCTATGCGCGAGCGCCGTCGGCGTCGCGCTTCTGTGTACCCCTCTGGTCCACTCCTCTGCCGCCGCGCAAGGCACGGCCGCAACCGGCTTCGTCCGTGGCGTCTACGGCCGCGACGCGAGCCCCAGCGGCGTCGCGACGCTGAAGCAGACGGGCTTCAACACCGTCACGGTCCAGCCGTGGCGCGACCACCTCGACGCGCTGCAGCGCGACGGCCTCCGCGGGCTGGTGTGGCTCTTCGGGTACAACAACGACACCTGCAGCTTCGACCGGGGCGAGGCGTGGGTGCGCGAGACCGTCGCGGCCATCGCCGGCCACCCCGCGATCGTCGCCTACAACGTGGCCGACGAGCCCAACTACAACCGGTGCCCCGACTCGCCGGGCGAGATCGCCGAGCGTGCCCGGCTCGTGAAGGAGCTCGACCCGTCGAAGCCGACCTATGTCGTCGTGGCGGCGTGGGACGGACGAGAGGGCTTCCCCTACCAGCACTTCGCGGGGAAGACCGACATCATGGGCCTCGACATCTACCCCTGCTCGTACTACTGGGAGTCGTGCAAGTTCTCCGACATCGACGTCGCCGCCGACGAGGCCGTGAAAGACGGCGTCCGCCGCTACTGGGCGATCATCCAGGACTTCTCCGACAACTGGTACCGCGTGCCGACCGCGACCGAGCTCGAGCGTCAGTTCGACAAGTGGGCGGGCAGCGGGATGGAGGGCTACTTCGTCTACCACTGGAACGAGGGCCAGGTCGAGACGCGACCGGACCACATGGCAGTCCTCCAGCGGCAGAACGCCCGGACGTTCGGCACCGCGCCGGCTCCTAGCCCCTCGCCCACCCCGACCCCGACCCCGACGCCTACGCCGAGCCCGACCCCGTCGGCCACGCCGACGCCGAGCCCGACCCCGTCGGCCACGCCGTCCCCCACGCCTACGCCGACCCCGTCGGCGACCCCGAGCCCGTCGCCGTCTGCCACCCCGGCCCCCACGAGCACGCCGTCTCCGAGCAACACGCCCGACCCGACGGCAACGCCGACCGCCACGCCGGACGAGACCCCTCCGCTGGTCGTCTCACCGGCCCCGCTGCCGGCGCCGCGTCCCGCGGCCCCGCGGCCTCCGTTCTCGCCGGGCGGCAAGCATGCGGACAAGCGGCCGCCGTCGCCTCCTCGGGACCTGCTCTCGGCCGCCGTCGACGAGGGCTCGCGCCTGTGGTGGAAGCCGGCGCGGGACGACCGCCGGGTGGTGGGCTACGCGGTGTGGCGAGACGGCCGCCGGATCGGCCGGACGGCGTCCACCGAGTTCACCGACCCCGTCGTCCAGGGCGAGCACGTCTACGCCGTGCGTGCGTTCGACGCCGCCGGCAACCGCTCGAAGCCGGCGGTGGTCAAGGTGACGACGCTCAGGCGGGCCACTGCCGTCTCGGGATGGTTCTGCCTGCGCCCGGTGAAGCTCTTCCGGACCTGCTAGCCGTCGCGGCCCCGCGCGACGGCCGGCGCCGGACCATCAGGGCCGCGGCCCGAGGCCGCCGTTCGAACGCAGGGGGCGCTCCCACGGGCGCCCCGGCCGACGCCCCGCTGAGGCCGAGCGCGACGACCAGCGCGAAGTAGAGCCACACGTGCCGGAAGTGCAGGGTCTCGAGGCTGATCGCCGCCATCAGCACGACGATCACCCCGCCGGCCAGCGCGGCCGGACGCCACCCTTCGGCGCGGCGCGCCCGGTCGAGCCCGACGCGCACCCCCCACGCGGCGACCACCGCGAACAGGAACAGGTTGCCGGCCGCGCCGAGCAGGCCTCGTTCCAGGAGGCCCGCCATGTAGTCGTTGTGGAGCTCGCCGCTCAGGGGCGCGTCCATCTCCGCCAGCGACTCGTCCGTCGACGACGGGCCGACGCCCAGGACGATGCTGCTCCCGAACAGCTGGAAGGCCTCCTCCCACCGTTGCGCACGTAGCGAGAGGCTCGCGTTGCTCCTGCCGAGCGACTCGTCGAAGACCTCGTTCTCGCCGAGGCGGGTCGCGACCTCGCCGGACCTCGACAGGAACGTCTCCGGCAGCACCACGAGGGAGACGAGCCCCGCCGCGACGACCGCCATGATCGCGGCCGCCACCGCCTCGCGCCGCGAGACGAACGCGATCGTCAGCGCGACGAGCGCGCCGCCCGCGAGCGTGACGAGGGCCGTGATCGACTGCGTGTGGTAGATCGCGAACACGAACGGGACCGTCAGCACGAGCTTGACGAACGTGCTGCGCGGACGCGGCGCCGCCCACAGCACGAAGAGCGACAGCACGAGGTAGTTCCCGGCCATGTTCGGGTCGCGGAAAGTTCCCTCGGACCGGCCCCACGGGTCGACCAGCGGGTAGCCGAACACCACCGGGACGTCGTACGGGTAGCCGAGCCGCGCCAGCCACACGACCAGCGCGACTCCGACCGCGACCCAGCCCCACGCGCTCGCGACCCAGCGCGCGCCGCGGCCCCCGCCCTCCAGCAGGAAGTTGACGACGACGACGAACCAGACGAACAGGTATCCGTCCTGGACGACGGCGACCAGAGACTCCTTCGGCACGATCGACTGCGTCACCGCGAGCAGCCCGCCGGTGACGATCAGCAGGTAGCTCCCGCCGAGCGGGATGCGCACGCCGGCTCGGGTCCGCACGAGGACGGCGGCGCCGAGGACGACGAAGGCGGCGTTGAAGAAGTCCGCGGGCACCGAGTTCGGGCCTATCGGGGGGACCAGCAGGGGCACCGTCACGACGCTCGCGAACAGAAGGGGCGTCAGGATCCGCCGCAGGCGCCCGGACGCCGGCCGCGTCTCGACCGACGCCGGCCGGCGAGGCTGGACGGCGCGGCGACGCAGGCGCGGAGCGGGAGGAGCAGCGGAGCGCGAGGCCATCCCCAGATTATGAGGCGAGCGCCGTCTCTTACCAAGACTTCCCATCCGAGATGACGGCGCGCTGCGCTACCGATCATCGGGGCCTACGCTCTGCGTCGTAGGCCCGACCGGTACGAGCCCTCTACCAGGGGCGACGATGCTCCGCGGGGGCCGGGGGCCGGGGAGTCACATACGCCGCGGGGCGTAGTGTGGGCGTCGAAGCGCAGGCTCTATCATGTGGAGGTCCGAGTCGCGGACGTGCCGGTTGACGCCGGCCGGTGTCGGAAGGAGACGAGATGCGCGCCCTCAGGGTGCCTGTTGTGATGGGGCTGCTGTTCGCGGTGCTCTGGATCGCGGGCGTCGGCGCGAACGCACAGTCGCCGTATCCTCCGCCGACCGCCACCAGCACGGAGATCCTCCCCAGCTTCTCGCCGCCGCCGTCGGACCCCCCTCCGACGACCGACCCGCCCACCCCCGTCACCGGCAGTGACCTCACGCGGTTCGTGCTGATCGGCGCGGGTCTGACCGTCGCGGGGACCGGGCTCGTCCGCGTCGCGCGGCGCAGACGGCAGGCCTAGAAGACCGGCTCCCTCCAGAAGCGCACCAGGCCCTCCCAGAACGCGGCCAGCCCGCTCCTGCCCGCAGGCCGCGCCGTGAGCCGGATGGTGCGATCGAGCGCGCCGGAGAAGCTCGCCACCCCGTCGCTCTCCGTCCCCGCCCCGTCGAACGTCCAGCCGCGCGGCGCCTCCACCCGGACGCGCAGTCGCGCGTCGCGCGCCAGTGGCTGCGGCGTCACCTCGAGCGCATAGCCGTCGGGTCCGATCGGAAGCTCGTAGGAGACGGCGAGGGTCTGGCGGTCGCCCGGGGCCAGCTCCAAGAAGGACCCGACGACGTGGTGCCCGTCCTGCCGGTCGGGCCCGACCTGCGCGTGCCCGTCGCTCTCGACGAGCCCCAGCGCGGCGTCCTCCGGGACGTACACCTCGACGAGGTCCTCGACGACCCCGTACGGCTTGCCCGCCACGTAGCGGGGGAGACCCTCGGGGGCGCGGTTCGCGAGCGTCACCTCGGTGGTGCACGCGGCGGCCTCGTCGTCGACCGTGCACGAGTGGCGGACGTCGCGGTGGACCCAGTAGTCGAGCTTGTCGGCGCTGAAGTTCTGGGCCGCGACGAGCACCGAGTCGCCACGGGACCCGCCGAGGTCGCCGCCGGCGTCGACCCGGTCGAGCACGGCCTGCTCCGCGGGGTCGAACGAGACGATCCTGATGTGACCGCCCGCAACCGCGGCCCCCGCGCGCGCGAGCGTGTCGGACGAGATCAGGCCGCCGCCTTCCAGGATCGACTCGAAGGCCTGCTGGCCGATGGCGAGGAGGGCGCGGCGCCGGCCCGGCGTCGCCCCGCCGAGGTCTTCGTAGACGCCCGAGTACACGTAGTCCGGCAGCTCGTCGCGGCCGACCGTGATCTCCGTCCCGGCGACCCGCACCCCGGCCCCCTCCGGCATCAAGGCCGCCATCCCGCGCGGGTCGACGAGGAGGACGCCGTCGACGCGGGTGCCCGTCGCCTTCTTGAACGCGCGCGCCGCGACCAGGGCGACGTCGGGGACGTCGGGAGAGAACGTCGTGTTCGTCCAGAACGTCGTGTCGGCGGAGTAGAACCCGAAGCGCCGGCGGAAGTCCGCGGGAGCGGCGACCTTCTCGTAGGGGAGCGGGCCGCGCAGGTCGACCGTGTGGCGGAACCGCCCGAGCGTGAGGCGCCCTTCCACGGCGGTGACGGTTCCGGCGGCCGACGGGATCCCGCCGGCCCCGCGCAGCTCGGCGTTGTTGACGAGCACCACGAGGTACGTGCGCGGTCCCGACTGCCCGAGCATGGAGGCCGCGAGCCCCGCGACCTCGCTGCCCCGGCCCGCGCTCGTGAGGTAGCCGCGCGCCCGGAGCTCTAGGTCCTCGAGCACGTCCCACAGAGGCGGCGGGAGCCATCCGGACCGTCCCTCGCGTGCCGCGTCCGCCAGGTCGGCCAGCGCCTCGGTCTGCCGGACGAGAGGGCCGCGCAGCTGGCCCACGAGGTCGAGCCGGATCCGCCCGCTCTCGACGACCTGCAGGGCGCGGATCGCGTCGAGCTTGCGGGTGAGGGCGTCGGCCGCGTCGACGACGGGGATCGTCTCCTCCGTCACGTCCTCGACGGCCCGGACGGCATGGCCGGCGACCGGGACGACCGACAGGACGGACGCCGCCGTCCCGTCGAGCTTCTCCGCGGCGTTCACGAGATGACGGCGGGCGTCGAGGAGCGTCGCGCGGTCGAGGTCGGTGGCGGGCCCCGAGAGCGCGGCCCTCGCCTCGTAGAGCTCGTTGCCGACCGCGACCGCGATGTATGCAGAGAGGCCGAGGACGACCAACAGCACGACGACGATGGCGATCAGCAGCTTGGCTCTCAAGCGCGTCAGCCTAGTTGCGGGAGGGGGGCGGCGGCGGGCGCTGCGGCTCTCGGGCCATGAACCATCGGCCCGTTCGGCCCCGACCTTGAGCGGTCCGACGGAAGATTCTTCGCGACCTCGGCCCGCGCCGGCCGCAGGGCTTCCCCGTATCCTCGGTTCCCGTCATGGCCGACCAGACGGACGCGCCCACGCCGCCCCGCGACGTCGCCCCCTCTGCGGTCATCGCCGGCATCGTTGCACTGGTGGTCGTGCCGCGGGTCCTCCTGTTCGTGACCGGCCTCACGGCGGCCGCCGGGTCCTCCGAGCTCGGCCTTCCCTCGGTCGCGGAGGCGATGTGGCTCCACTGGGACCCCGGCCACTACGTCCGCATCGCCGACGTCGGGTACCGGTCCTCGGGAGAGGACGCCCTGTTCATAGTCTTCTTCCCGCTGTTCCCTGCGCTGGTCGCCGGCGCCGCGCTCGTCCTACGCAACCTCGTCGTCGCGTCGCTGGTCGTGACTACCGCGGCGTCGGTGGCGGCGGGATGGCTCCTGTACCGCCTCGTCCGCCTGGACGGATCCGAGGAGCGCGCCCGGGGGGCCGTGGTCCTGCTGTTCGCCTTCCCCACCGCGTACGCGCTGTTCGCCCCGTACTCCGAAGCGGTGTTCCTCGCCGCGCTCCTCGGCTCGGTCTACGCGGCGCGGACGGGGCGGTGGTGGCTCGCCGGGCTCGCCGGGGGCGCCGCGACCGCCACGCGCATGGTCGGCCTTGCCCTCGTCCCGACGCTGCTCGTGGAGGCCTTCGTGTCGCAACGGCGCCGGGGCTCTACGGCCGCCAAGCTCGGGGCGATCGGGCTCGTCCCCGCGGGGTTCCTCGCGTACCTGTGGATCAACCGGGTCGTCCACGGCGACCCGCTCCACTTCCTGCAGGTCCAGGACGAGCACTGGTTCCAGCACTGGGTGCCGCCGTGGGTCCCGATAGCGGACGCGATCGAGGCGATCGGAGCGGACGACCTCACGCTCGACTCGTTCCTCGTCCACCCTGCGCGGCTCGTGGCCGTCGTCTTCGCCGTGGGCGTCCTCGCGGCCGGATGGCGCACGCTGCGAGTCGCCGACCGCGTGTTCTCCGCCACGACGCTGCTGATGGTGCTGTCGGCGTCGTGGCTCATCAGCCTCCCGCGGTACCTCCTCGGCGTCTATCCGTTGTTCGCCGCTCTCGGGTGGCTCGGGAGGCGACGCGCGCTGTTGTGGACGGTCGCGGCGGGGTCGTTCGCGTTGCAGCTGTACCTGTTCTCCCGTTTCGCCCGGGGGATGTGGGCGTTCTGACCTATCGTTTGCGCGCATGAGCTCACGGAAGACGCCGTCGCCCGCGGCATGGCAGGCGGTCGGGCGCGCGGCCCGGTGGACCGCGACGCCCGCCGGTCTCGCGACCCTGTTCGCCGCCGGCTTCGTGCTGAGGCTCCTGCTCGCGCGCGGCGGCGGCTTCCCCAGCGACATCGCCGTCTTCCAGAGCTGGGCCGCCCGCCTCGCCGAGGTGGGGCCGGGCGGCTTCTACGCGCCCGACGTCTTCGCCGACTACCCGCCCGGCTACCTGTACGTGCTGTGGATCTTCGGCGAGATCGCGGCCGTGATGTTCGACGGCGTCGTGCCCGTGTTCCTCGTGAAGCTGCCGGCGATCGTCGCCGACGTCGGGCTGGCCTACGTCGTGATGAGGCTCGCGTCGATCATCGCGGCCCAAGCCGGCCGCCCCGGTCGCCCGGGCGCGACGGACGGACGAAGCGAACGGTGGTGGGTCCGGCCGGCGGCGGCCGCGGCGATCCTGTTCAACCCGCCGATCGTCTTCCTCTCGGCGGTCTGGGGGCAGGTCGACACCGTCGCGGCCCTGTACGCCCTGGGGGGCGTCCTCCTGCTCGTGAAGCCGGAGCGGACGACGCGGTCCGAAGCCGGGGGGGCCGCGCTGCTCGCCCTCGCGTTCGCGACCAAGCCACAGACGGCGTTCCTCCTCCCGGTCGCCGCCGTCGTGCTGCTCGTCAGGCACCTGCGCGACCGCAAGCCGGACCCGGCGCAGGTCGCGACCCGGCTGGGCGTCCCGCTGGCGTCCTTCTTCGGCGTGTGGCTCGCGCTCGCGCTGCCGTTCGGCCTGACCTTCGGGGAGCTGCTCCGGTTCTACGCGAACGCCGGTTCGACCTATCCGTACACGAGCGTCTGGGCTTTCAACCTGTGGGGGATAGCGGGGTTCTGGCGCGCCGATTCGGGGCCCGGGGCGTACCAGCTGTTCGGCGCGGACGCGGTCTCGGTGGGCATAGTCGTGTTCTGCGCGGCCGTGTCGTACGTGCTCGTGCGCGCGTACCGCGCGCTCACGGAGCGACGGGGCGACGCCGAGGTGCTCCTGGGCGCGGGCGCCGTGGTCGTGTGCCTGTCGTTCGCGCTGCTGACCAGGATCCACGAGCGCTACCTGTTCCTGGGGCTTGCGTGCCTCGCCCCGCTCGTCGTCTACCCGCGCGTCCGCGCCGTCTTCGGCGCGCTGTCCGCGCTGTACATGCTCAATCTCTGGTTCCCGTGGGTCTACTACGTCAGGGAGGCCGGACGGACGACGCTCAACGTCGGCTGGCTGTTCGACCTCGTCTACGGCACCGCGCAGGACAGCACGCAGAAGAAGCTGCTCAGCCTCGTGACCGCGGTCGTATGCATCTTCCTCGCGGCGCGGATATGGCAGCTCGCGACCGGGGCCCGCGCGGCGCCCGGCCCCGAGCGTCCCGCGGAGGAGCCCCGGCCGCGCCCGAGACAGTGGTCTGTCGGGCTGCATCCGATCGGACGGAAGGGGGCCGCGCTCGCCGGGGCGGTCTTCCTCGTGGTCGTGCCGACGCGCCTCGTCGGGCTGTCGAGCCCGCAGGAGATGTACTTCGACGAGATCTACCACGCACGTACCGCAGGTGAGTACCTCGAGGGCCGCGACGCGTACGAGTTCACGCATCCGCCGCTCGGCAAGGAGCTCATGGCGCTGTCGATCGCGACGCTCGGGTCTTGGGAGGCGGAGCGCGGAGGCGATGCGCCACCCGGTCTCGTGGGCGGCTACGTCGACTCCGACGGGACGGGGGTCGCGTGGGCCGCGCCCGCGCCGGGCGGCGGCGAGGGGGTCTTGTGGACGGCGACCGCCGCCGGGGAGTGCTCGCTCGAGGCGGTGGGCGAGGGGATCCCGTTGACCGTCCGGCCGACGGCCGTCGCGGTCGCTCCAGGAGGGGCGTTCGTCGGGGGCGAATCGGGCAACCGCTCGGTCGTCGTCCGCTACTCGGGCGGGGCGCCTCTGTGGGAGACGCGGCTCCCCGCGCCCGTCGCCGTCCTCGCCGATGCCGGCGAGGTCGCGTTCGCCGTCGACGAGGACCGGACGTTGTGGAGGGTCGACCCGACCGGCGCGCGCGCTATCGCAGAGGGCGCGTCCTCTGTCGCGGTGGACCCGGCGGCCGCGTCGGATCCTGCGCTCGCCGGCGTCTGGGCCGCGTTCCCCGACCAGAGCCAGGTCTCGGCCTACGACGCCGGGGGGACCCTGGTCTCGAGCGTCACCACCGAGACGCAGGTGGACGACCTGGTCGTCGTGCCCGAGGCGGACCGCGTCGTCACCTTCGACGCCGACACCGGCGTGGTCGAGACGATCGACAGCCAGTCGAGGGCGTGGGAGCGAAGCCTCGAGACGTCCGGCGAGGTCATGGCGGCGTCCCCGCAGCAGGGCTTCGTCTACGCCGTCGACGGGGTCGACGTCGAGGTGATCGAGCCGCGCGCCCTCGCCCGCGTCGGCGACGCGGAGCTCCCGTTCGAGGCGCAGTCCTTCCTCCCCGTGACCGAGAGCGGCGCGCTGATGGCGGTCGGGGACGACGGCGTCGCGTGCCTGAGCGGTAACGCGTTCTTCGCCTGGCGCCTGCCCGGAGCGCTGCTGGGGGCGCTCGTCCCTGCGCTCGTCTTCCTGCTGGCGCTGCGCTGCACGGGACGGCTCGGGGTGGCGGCTCTCGCCGCGGCCTTCGTCGCGCTGGACGGCCTCGGGTTCGCGATGGCGCGCATAGCGACGCTGGACAGCCAGGCGACCGCGCACGTCGTCGCGTCGTGGCTCGGGGCCGCGTCGGTCTACTTCCACGCGCAGGCCGTGGTTGCGTCGGATCGCCGCGGGAGCCGGCGACTGGGGCTCGTTTGGGTCGCCGCGACGGGGCTGTTCCTGGGGCTCGCGATCGCGACCAAATGGGTCGGCGTCTACTCGTTCCTGTTGATCGCCGCGGTGATGGTCTTGGACCTTTTCGTGCGCCGCGAGCGCGGCGTCGGCGCACTGTTCCCGCGCTTCGGCGTCGCGGTCCCGGCCATCGTCGCCGCGGTCGTGGCCCTGCCCGTGGCGATCTACGTGCTCTCGTACGTCCCGTACATGTCGCTCGGGAACGGGCTCGGGGACGTCGCGCGGCTGCAGAAGGGCATGTACGACTACCACAACAACCTCACGGCCGGGCATCCGTACGCGTCGTCGTGGTACGGCTGGCCCTTCGGTCACAAGGCGGTCGCGCTCTGGACGGGGATGTCGGGCGCGGAGACCGGCGCGATCACGGCGATCGCGAACCCGGTGGTCCTCGTCGGCGGCCTGTGGGCGCTGGCGTTGGCGGCCGTGACGGCGTGGCGCAACCGCGTGGCCGCGCTCGCGCTCCTACCGGCGGCCGCGCTGGTGCAGTACCTGCCGTGGGCGATCGTGGATCGCGCCGCGTTCCTGTACCACTACCTCCCGGTCGTGCCGTTCCTCGCGATCGGCCTGGCGTGGGCCGTGGTCGGCAGGGAGGGTGAGTCGCGCCTGCGGAAGTACGAAGCGGGGTTCGTGCTGGCGGCGGCGGCGGCCGTCTTCGCGCTCACCCTGCCCGAGCTCGACGGTTGGTACGTGTCGCAGTGGTTCCACGACTCGTTGCACGACCGGTGGCTCCCGTGGCTCTTCTGATCCCGGCGCGGCCGTGGAGAGCCGCTAAGGCGCCCTGACCGGCGCGCTGTCGATCTCGTACGTCTCGCCGGTCCTCGTCCAGAACACGATCGTCTGGACGCTCACGCGGTCGGGCGCCGTGGGATACAGGGCGCCCTCGGGCGCGTCGGCCGGAGTCGTGATGTCGAACGGTCCCTGCCAGGCCGTGCTTTCGAGCGACTTCACGAGGTAGGACACCTCACCCGCGGGGTCGTACTCCTCGGTCTGGAAGAACAGGTAGAGGTTCTCCTCGCCCGCGTTGTACGAGAGCGTCGGGAAGTCGAGGTCCTCGACCCTCCGGGCGTCGAACGCGATCTCGCCCTCCGACCACGGGTCCCCCGCGGTCTTCCGGAAGTACGACAGGTTGATCGCGTCGCTGTCGCGCAGGACGAGGTGCGCGGTCCTCTGGCGGTCGTATACGACGTCGGCGGCGCCGACGAACGCGTCGATCGGCAGGTCCTCCTCCTCGGAGAACTCCCACGTCCCGTCGTCCCCCGGCCCCGCCGTGAAGCGCGAGGACCATCCGGTCGTCTGGTCGCCGCGGCGGTAGGTGACGACCAGGGACGCGCGGCCGTCGGCCGCGAGCGACACGAGCACCGGGACGTCCTGCCCCGGGTCGGTGAGGCTGCCCTCCTGCCTCAGGTGGATCCCGTCCTGGTTCGTGAGCGCGGCCCACGCGGGGGCCTCACCCGCGTCGCTCATCTGGACCCACACGACGTGTGCCGTCTGGTTCTGCTCGTCCCACGCGACGTCGACGTGCAGGCTCGTCGTGTCGTCGTCGACCTGGATGATCCGGCTCGGCTTCCACTGCTCCGGCTTGTTCTTCAGGCGGACGTAGTTGACCGACACGCCGTCGCTGTACACGACGTGCAGCCGGTCCTTGGAGTCGACGTCGACCGACAGCGACTTCGCGCCGGCGACCTCGTCGAGGACGTGCGGCTCCTCCCACGTCGCGCCGCTCGTCGCGCCGTCCTCCACGAGGTTCAGCGAGTCCGCCGTCGGATACACGAGCACGAGCGTTCCGTCGCTGAGCGTCACAGACCGCTGCTGGCCGATCCACCGCGCGTGGGTCGCGTCGGGCGTCACGCCGGTCGCGACCGTGCGTATCTCCTCGTTCGCCGGCTCCTCGCCGGCGGGCTCGTCGCCGGTCTCCTGGAGGACGAAGACGGCGAACACCGCGAGGCCGATCCCGACGAGGATCATCGTGAGACCGATCCAGTTCCCTATCGGCCATCCGGAGAACCGCCCCGCCGGCTGGAGCTCTGCTGCGGCCTCGTCGCTCTCCTCGACGATCACGGTCGTCGTCTCGTCCTGCAGGTAGGGGGCGACCAGGTCGGGACCGGGCTCCTCCTCGAGCTCCGCCTCGTCGACCACGACCG